>JBOHQX010000404.1:0-140516 GCA_050732395.1 bacterium | reverse complement strand
AAAATTCTGAAAGTTTACACACGGATCAAAAACTCACGCGGATTGAAAGCTTTTCCGTGTGCGTTTTTGATCCGCGTGTGCTGCCCGAAGGGCTTCTGTTTTCAGTCTGTCTGAAAAGCAGAGGTAGGCGCTTAGCCATTCAAACTCAGAATAAAATTCAAATTTTTTTTATCGCCAACGGATAGATTAGGACCAACGGATGAAAAGACCAGAGGTTTTATCCGTTGGACTTGATCAATCCGCTGGTCGCTCTTCCATCCGTTGGCGATTTTTTTGGTCTCGTGCTGCCCGTAAGGGCTTCGGTTTTCGGCTTGTCCGAAAATCCGAGGTAGATCTTGGCTTCATAATTCCAACGGCTGGAACCCGGCGCCCAAAACTTCCTGCGCCGGCATGACGATCACAAAGGCGTTCTCGTCTTCTGCCTTCACGGTAGATTTGATGCCCGGCATTTCGTGCACGTTCGCGGCGACCATCAGTACTTCGCGTTCCTGTTGCGAATGCATGCCCATGCCGTATAGAGCCGTTACGCCGCGGTTGCGATCGCGCATAATGCGTTCAGCGATTACGCGCGGTTTCGTGGTGACAATCAAACACAGCAAGTTTTGCCGGCGATGTTGACGCCAATGCGCGAGCCGGCGGCGTGCGGCTGTGCGGGTGCTGCCCGGCGAAGCTTCTTTATCTTTGACTTCCAAGGCGCGCCAAACCGACCTGAGTATCGGAATGTCTCCCGACTTGGGCAAAACTTCACCCGAGGCTTGTTGCAAGCCCGCGGTCCCCAGGCCCACGAGGAACAGCAGCATATTGAAGATGAAGCCGATGAGAAAAATCACGTAACCGTGAATCGGGCCGATGGCCGAGCGCGAGACAAAATCGCTCCAAGAGGTGGCAAAGGTGGGATGAATGAAGCACTTCAGCAACCACGCCAGGGCCAACACCACGAAAATCCACATGTAGTTGCGACGAAAGCGACGGCCGAAGGCTTCCCACATGCTGATCGGAAACTCTGGTGACTGCAAGGTGTCTGAAAGCCGCTCGGCCCAATCGGGCAGCGGTGCAAAAGGCGGCACCAGCATGTTGGCAAAAAAATCAGTTTCCATTAGGCGCGTGCGATACGCCCATAGCTCATAGTAGCGATACCGCCGCGCCTCAATCCACAAGAAAATCGTGATGAGCAGTGTGTTGAGAATCAGCACACTGCCGTGGTGGGCGGGATCGGAGAGTGCGAAACTGAGCGCAGCGCCGGCGGTCACCACCGCCCAATTGGTGGTGTTGTCCAGGCGCTGGCGCCAAATATTTGAGCGCTGAATCTCGGCGCGATAATAATGCACCATGGCGGTATTGAATTCGGAGGGACGCATTTCATAACCGCGAAATGTCCAAACGGGCTCGCCATCGCTGGCGGTCTTGTGATCGTCCCGCGTCTGTTGCGCCGTTCCAGAGGCAGACATGAGATGGTTCACTCCCTACAGTTTAGCATGCTTGATGGGACCGGGGTTCGAGTATATCCGTCGGGAAAATAAAGAAAGCGGGTATAAATAGCAATGCCGGCAAAAATCCTCGAACACGGGAATAAATAATCGCTCAAAAACAAAAATCCCCTCCGTCTACGCCTCTTCGAGGACGAAAAACGAAAGGGATTTCTGGTCCAAATTTCACGCCCCGGCGCCTCGGCGCCAGCCGTAGTTCAAAAGCGTGCAGGCCCGTTGCTCAGATGCAGCCGATGGCGCTTACTGCGGCGGCTGGCTGCTTTCGCTCTCACCGTTGCCGCTTTCTTCTTGCTGGCGGCGTGCCTCGCCCTCCAATATGCGGCGCAGGCGGTCCAATTCACGCTCAGCCTTGCGGCGTTCGTCTTTGATGCGCTCCAACTCGGCTTCAGCAGACTCGGTTTCGCGCTGTTCTTTGATGATTTGTTCGAACAATTCGCGGCGGCTCTCCGCTTTGCGCATCAACAAGTCGCGTTCGCTGGCGGAATAGAGAGAAGTCGGCAGCAAGGTCAATTTTACGCCCAAGGTTGCACGCCAGGCGGGGTAATTGGGCAAGCCGAAACCGCTCAGCCTTTGCAGTCCACCATACACGGTCTCGTCCTTATTGCCGGTGAGCCGGATGTCGGTGCTGAAATCCAGTGACATCCAACGGTAAGCTTTGTAAGATACACCGGGGCTGAAATAAGCCACCGCTTCGCGGCTGTAGGCGGAGCGCGGTGGCGCATTGATGAACCCGTTGCCGAAAAACTCGAACCGAAAATTGAAACGCTCCGAAGGCAGTATCATCGCCATGCCGTACATGACCTCTTGCGTCATGGCGGTGACCAGGGAAGAATCTTTCGACACTGGCAGCGACGTCAATTGCTCGCCAACGTCATTGTGATTCCAATAGCCCAAATTGAAATGCATGCTCAAGGCATCTTCGGGATACAATGGGTCGCGGGCATAGGAAACCAAGCCGATTGCGCCAAAGCTGAATTTTCCCGATGAATAGGGCTGGAAGGGAACATTGTGCACGTCGCCGGTAGGGATGCGGCCGCCCAGCTCGACGCCGTAGCTCATGGCGCTACCGCGTTGCCCGAAGGACGCGACTTTCAGGCGCAGGAACAAATCATCGGGCAAGTTGAATTCTTTGAAATCTCTGCCCCGATTCGTATCTTGATAGAGCGAGGGTGCGATCGAGCCCTCGAAGTGGCGGCTGATACCGTAATTCAGGGAGAAGCCGCCTTGCACGTCCCAAATCGCCGTTGGTATGGTGCTGCCGGTTGGACCCGGGATTTCGGCAACCTTGCCGAAGAACCGGGTATTCGCAGCAAGCGTCAAATATCCCGGCTCCAAATTCCACGCGGAGCGCACCACCGTAGGGCCGCGCCCGCCGTGCAATTGCGCCAACACCGGCGAAAACTCTCCGAAGAGCCCGCAGATGCCGAGAAGCATAACGCCGATCCGGAGTTTTGCTGGGCACAAACCGGAGATCCGAATAAAAAGAGCGTTCATGTACTGCCTCCAAAAGGTTTCCATACACGGCGAATCAGAAGCACGGCGTCCGCCATGGTTGCCACGGCTGTACAGCCAAGAGCATTGGCGTCGTGAAAACCAGTGTCTCTGAATCGGATGTTGCTGAGGTTCAACTTCCTTGTAGAACTCTAAAACTCTTAATGCCGTAAGAAATACATGCAATTGCGCGTCCCTGCGGAACATTTTGTCATGGTTTTACGGCGCAATTGTTAGCTGCAAAAATCAAATTCTTAGTAGCTGCCTTCCCTGACATTTGCGGAAACTCTTCTGCCCAAAGAAAGTTTGTTGACGTTTTTGTCTTAAAAGCTTATTTTATGACCGTTTTGTAAACTTGCAGGTGCGTGAAAAAAATCCAGCAGCAAAGCGCAGTGGCATGCGTTTGTTCGATGAAGCCGCAAACACTCGGAGCCCGATGTGTGTAGCGAACGCCGCTTTTCATTCAATGAGAATCATACCCGGAGACAAAAATGTCACAGTCCCCTCGACCAAAACGCGTTTTTATTACCGGAATGGGCTTGATTACCCCTTTGGGATTTACGATCGAAGAGAATTGGGCGGCCCTGATCGCCGGGAGATCCGGAATTGACAAGATCAAGCGCTTCGATGCTTCCGCGCTTGCCACACAAATCGCAGGTGAGCTGCGCCATTTTGATCCGGCGGAATATATGGATCACAAAGAGGTCAGGCACTATGATCGCTACATCCACTTCGCGTTTGCGGCGGCAGACCGGGCCTTGGCTGACGCCGGTCTAACCGCGGAACAACTGCCGCACGATCATACCGGGGTGCTGGTGGGCTCAGGCATGGGCGGAATGGAAACATTCGTCGAAAACACGCGCCAGTTGCTCGAAAAAGGCGCACGGCGTGTCTCGCCGTACTTCGTGCCGGCAGTGATCAGCAACATGGCCTCGGGCTTGCTCGCCATTCGTTACGGCGCACGCGGGCCGAACTACGCCATTGTGTCGGCGTGCGCGACCGGCGCGCATTGCATCGGCGCGGGCTTGGACATGATTCGCCGCGGCATCGCGGAGGTCATGATCGTCGGCGGGGCTGAAGCCGCAATTATCGAATTGGGCGTGGCCGGATTCATTGCCGCCAAAGCGCTCTCGAAGAGAAACGACGCCCCCGCCGAAGCCAGCCGGCCGTTCGATCGCGACCGCGACGGCTTTGTGATGGGAGAAGGCGCCGGCGTGTTGATTATAGAAGACGAGGAGCACGCGAAGCGGCGCGGGGCGCGCGTGTGGGCCGAATTGCTCGGCACCGGGTCGTCGTCGGACGCTTATCATCCCACCGCACCATGCGCCGATGGCGCGGGCGCCGCGCTGGCCATGAAAAACGCTCTGGCAGAGGCGCGGCTTCGCAAAGAGGAAATTGGCTATATCAACGCACACGCGACCTCCACGCCGCTGGGCGATCGCGCCGAGGCGGCGGCGATCCGCAATTGCTTCGGAGAGCACGTGAAGAACGTGGCGGTAAGCTCGACCAAATCCATGACCGGGCATTTGCTCGGCGCAGCCGGTGCCGTGGAAGCGGCGTATGCTGTCTTAGCGTTGCATCATCAAATTTTGCCACCAACGATCAACCTGCACAACGTCGATCCTGAGTGCGACTTGAATCACGTCGCCTTAACGCCGCGCAAAGCCTCGTTGCGTTATGCGCTTTCCAATGCTTTCGGTTTCGGTGGCACGAACAGTGCGGTGGTGTTGGGAAAATTTGAGGGATGATGAGTGAAAAAACGAACTCACTGCATGGGAGATTTGAAGCCGTTTCGTGGTGGATTCTGGAGGGACAAGCAGTCACTGTTGATTTATGAGGGCGGCACTGAGAAAGAATATAGGAAGAGTATCACATGCGCAACATCACCAAAAAATACACCAACGGCGAAGTCACCATAGTCTGGCAGCCGGCCAAATGCGTTCACTCCGCAAAATGCTTCATGGGCTTGCCCGAAGTATTCGATCCGGAGAAACGCCCGTGGGTGACGCCCGAAGGCGCGAGCACGGAAAGAATTATCGAGCAGGTCAAAAAATGTCCTTCCGCCGCGCTTTCGTATTTTATGAATGCACCCAAAGCCGAGCAGGCGTGATTGGGAAGCTAGCTTCGACGGTAGTTGCGGGCAAAACTGCCTGCGCGTTTTTCATCTCTTCTAGGCTGAGCTTCGCCTCTGGTTTACACCGCTTGCGCCTAGAGTCACGACAAAAACGGCAGGAAGCGCCATGCAGTACTCAGGTCGCATGCACCCGCGGACGGTCTCAATGTTCGTCGAACTTAGCTTCGCGGTGTGCGAGGCGAATGAACATTTCCTGCACCGCGCGGCATTCTTCGCCGGGCGCGGGCTTGCGCAGAACGTAGTGGCCGTCATGTTGGCAATCCCATGCCGAGCAATTGTCGCGATCATACGTAGCCAGAATTTCCGCGAATTGCCTTTTCACTTCAGTGTCTAGAATCGGGATGATGGTTTCCACGCGATTGTCGAGATTGCGCCGCATCCAGTCCGCGGATCCAATGTAGTATTCCGTGTCCCCGCCGTTCATGAAAGAATAAATCCGGCTGTGTTCCAAGAATCTTCCCACGACGCTGAACACGCGAATGGTCTGTGACAAACCCGGCACGCCCGGGCGCAGGCAACACAAGCCGCGCACGTTCAACGTAATGGGCACGCCTGCTTGGCTCGCGGCGTACAGCTCTTTGATCATGTCCAGATCCTGCAACTGATTCATTTTCGCCCGGATGCCGCAGGGGCGGCCCGCTTTCGCGTGCTCGATTTCGCGGCGGATCAGCTCGACGAAGCGCTGGCGCATGTTCTTGGGCGCGACGATGAGCTTGCGATAGTTTTGATACGGTGTTGCACCGGTCAATTCGTTGAACAGCGCGGAAACGTCTTCGCACAATTCCGGATCGCACGTGAGCAAGCCAAAATCTTCGTACACGCGTGCCGTACCGGTGTGATAATTGCCCGTGCCCACGTGAACGTAGCGGCGTATGCGCCCTTGTTCTTCGCGCACAACCAAGGCGAGCTTGACGTGCGTTTTCAATTTCGGCACGCCGTAACTGACGTGCACGCCTTCGCGCTCGAGAAACTGGCCCCAGGCGATGTTGGGCGCTTCGTCGAATCGCGCGGTGACCTCGACCAGCACCGCAGCCTGCTTGCCGCG
Organism: bacterium; assembly: GCA_050732395.1. GTDB lineage: Bacteria > Zhuqueibacterota > Zhuqueibacteria > Zhuqueibacterales > Zhuqueibacteraceae > JBIOXB01. The sequence continues at coordinate 134,359 of JBOHQX010000404.1, read as the reverse complement.
ACGCGAGGCTTCCGCCAACGCCTGTACGATGGGCGAGTCTTTGTTGGTCCGATAGATCGTCAGCTTGATGGCCAGCACTTGCGGGTCAGCAGCCGCGGCGCGAATGAAGTTCAAGACCGAATGATCGAAACTGTGATAAGGATGGTGCAGCAGGATGTCGCCTTGCCGCATGCGGCTAAAGATGGTCTGCGGATTGTCGGCACTGATCTCGCGCAGCCGGGGATGGACTTCAGGCTGGTGGGGGGCATAGCTGAGGTGCCCGCAGTTTTCCGCTTGGTAACTGAGCAAGTCGCTGAAACCAATGCAACCATCCGTCACATAAATATCGTCGAGCTGAATATTCAATTGCATCGCCAGCCATTTTTGCAGCTTGTCCGGCATCTCCGGCTCAATTTGCAAGCGCACGACTCCGGCGAAACGCCGTGCTTTGAGATCGTTCGTGACCTGCCGGATGATGCTGCCCGGCGCCATCGGCGTGTCGAAATCCGGATCTTCCAGCTCCTGCTGCGCCGTGGTTTCGTCGCCCTCGGCGCCGCGCGTCACGCGAAAGAAATGCGATTTGACCATTTCGGCCGCGGGAAATAGCTGATCCAGATTTGCCGCGATAACTTGCTCCAGCGGTACATATCCGGCCTGTTCGGGCAGCGGCACCCAGCGCGGGCGATTGTTCGGAACCTTAATGCGTACGAAACGATTGTGATTTTTTTTGTTCTCGTGAAACTGTACGGCAAGGTTGAGGCCGAGACTGCTGATGAATGGGAACGGGTGCTCGGCATCGACCGCCAGCGGCGTGAGAATGGGATGTACCGAAGCGCGAAAATATTCCTGTAAGTAGTCTTTTTGCTTCTTAGTGAGCTCGGCATAATCGAGAATCGGAACGCCGGCCTGCTTCAGGCCCGGCCGGATTTCGTCGCGCACGGCACGCGCCAAGCGGCTGATTTGATCCAGAATCTCTTTGCGGCATGCCGTCAATTCATCCACCGGCCGGAGGCCGTCGGCGGAAGGCTTGTCGATGCCGCGCTTGATCATGCGCTTGATACCGCTGACGCGCTTCATGAAAAACTCGTCGTGCAGCATGCCCATAATGCCGGCAAAACGCACGCGCTCCAGCAACGGCAAATTACGATCTTCCACCAATGCCAACACCCGGCGCGCAAAACTGAGCCAGCTCAATTCGCGATTGAAGAATGATATTTGGGTCGGTGCCGCTTCCCGCTCATTCACTTTGGCGAGAAAGAGAGAAGTTTCGCTTTTCATGGCTTTCCCATCGTCCCGAACTAGATCAAATTCCAGTGGCGATTTGAGAACATGCAGAAGTATCATGTTTCGCGCGCAAATTGGTGAAGCCAGTCACCCCGCGCAAACGCCGGCTTCGTGGTAAGATACAAAAAGTTAACTTCTCATGAAAGCGACCTTCTAGCGGTTGGCGAAACGCCTCGAGCGAGCGTGGTAATCGAGACAATTGTACAGGTTGCAACGCGACCTCACTGGGAAGCCGCCTAAAATGCGTCCCTGCGAAACGTACAATCTCACGTGTTTAATGTATAGCTACCGGATTCTCAATGCAACGGGGGAAGGAAAATCTTAACACAATCTTAACATTGCTTCAGGACATGCGAATCCGCAAGGGCAGGGGTCACTGGCAAATGCCGACGATCTTTCGAAGCGCAGGCGCCAAAAGCGAGAGGGTACAACCAAGTTGTGCGAGGGCAAGAATTCGATAAGCGTTTTTCAGCGTGGAGTTTGCGGAGGGTTGGAGGCGAGAGACGGGCGAGCAAGAGAAGCTGGCGCCGTCAATCCGGGAGAGCATCCCGCGGCCGTTAAACCATCACGGCATTGTTCCGCCATGCACCTGTCCGCTGCGGAGATGTGGAAGCAACGCGTGCTGCTCTCCGGCAGGTCTATCGCCTCCTTGTAGCTCGTGTAGCCGTATCGCGGGATCAGCGGTGAGACCAAAACCAATGGTTGCTCCAGCGCTTGGGTGCCTGCGGGCACGCCGGCCGCATTCACGCGCGATGGAAAGAGAAAAAGATTGAGCACACTCAGAAAGTAGGCGACGTGTGAATAGATCTTCAGCCAGCTTTTGCGTTGCGCCGGTAAAAGGTTCTTTTTGTGAGGAGAGTTTTTGTGCTTCGTAGTTGTTTTCTTCATGCGGTTCTCGATTCAAACTCAAAGCATGTGTTGCACTTCTGCGCCACGGTGTTCCGAGAAAGCCCGAGGTGCAAACATGGATATGATCGTTCTGAGCCAGTCAAAATGTGAGCTTTTGAAAAATGCAGAATTGAATAGAGGTGATACAGTCCGTGGCAAGGTTAATAGAAGACGAATGTCGTATTTTCTCTCATGACGTGAAAGGAGTAGTCGTGCATAGCGACCGCCTTGATCTCAACAATACGCATGCCAAATACCTCTGCTTTTGGGCGCACAAAAAAATAATAGCTTAGTCGGGAAGTAAGAGAATTTTTCTTAACAAGTGTATCGGGGTTACGAGAATGAAATTCAAAAACGTCAGCGCAGATTGCCGCAACCTCAACCGAGCGCCAACGCACACGCTCGCCATTTGCTGCAAAACCGGCTGTACCGCAGCTTCGATCACCTGGCCAAAAGTGTTTTCAGTCTTCTGCTCGAAAGCTGCACCCACACGAGAGTTGTGCTTTATAAAAAAACCACCTATCATATGCCGAGCTTTTCGCAAGAATGATTCAGACCGGCCTTACGCTCCTCATTGCTGTTGCCGAGGTGACGCATGAAGTTTCGACTTGCCTGCGTGCAATTTCGCTCCGCGCTCGGTGACCTCGAGCACAACTTTGCGCAAGTCGCGGATTGGTGCAGCCGTGCCGCGGCGGAGAACGTCGCCGTGGTTGTATTCCCGGAATGCTGCCTGACCGGCTATTGCCGGCCGCGGCAAATGGCGGAATTGGCACGGCCGTTTTCAGGCGAGCTTAGAGAACGCGCCGCAGAAATCGCGCAAAAGCACAAGATCATGTTCACCCTCGGCATGCCGGAAAAAGAGGGAGAATGCAACTATAACGCGCTGATGGCGATAGGTGCAAACGGCGAGCTGCTCGCGCGTTATCGAAAGATGCATCTATGGGCCGCGGAATGCAAATGGGCGCAGCCCGGGAACGAATATGTGACTTTCCAGACCGCGCTGGCGCATTTCGGCCTTTGGTTGTGCTACGATACGCGCTTTCCCGAAGTCGGCCGGATCCACGCCCTAGCCGGGGTGGAAGTGGCATTGGTCGCGAGTGCATGGCGGTCTTCTCATGTTGAAGAATGGCGCTTGTGCGCGCGTGCGCGCGCGATCGACAACGGCATCTTCGTTGCCGGCAGCGACGCACTCTTGGACGCCGATCATTTTCAATGCGCCGGCGGCAGTATCATCGCCGGTCCGGAGGGGAGCGTGTGGGCGTCAGCCGTGAAGGGTAAAGAAGAAATGATCATCGTAGAAATTGATACGAAGATCATCGCGTCCCGGCGCGAAGATCTGCCCCTCCTGCAACATCGCCGGCCCGAGCTGTACAAGAGCTTGCTCGCCGACAAGAGCCCGTGAAATTGAGAGTTTGAGAGCCGGGTCATTTCACGGGGATACACGCCGGTGGTGTTCATTCCCGGCCTGCAATTTTTTCTTTGCACTTCTGAACATATTTCCTTATTATGCAGCATTTTCCAATACATCAGTCCGGCTGCAAAGATTTCCCTCGCAAAAATCTCAGCGGTAGATTGAGTTCAATTCAAGCGAACATTTGTTCTTCACTAAATAAGCTGGGAAGACCATCTGTTTGAAAAAACTTGAGCCATTGCTTCAGGAGTTAAAATGGATCGACGTTCGCAAGCCTCATTGACGCATCGCATCGTCACGGAGGTATTGGGGTTGACGTTGGTGGCCGGTGCCTTGGCCATCGGAACGATCTCCAATTTGACCGCCAGCCAGCTCGGAGAGGGGTTGGCGATTTATGCGGTATTTTTCACGTTCAACGTGCTGGTTTGGTGGCAGATGGGCGGTATGGCCGCAGTGGGCATCTTTCGAAACAGAACGAACAATTTGCTCGGTATGCTCGTGGCCTTCGCGATCGCTTTGCTTCCGGTTTTTTTGCGGTTACTGCTTTCCGACGCCAGCGAACTGCAACAGTTTTCAACAAATGCTCTGCCCGTGAGCTTCGCGATCGTCGGGATCGCGATCGCGCTCATGATTCGCACCGGCAACGTTTACCAATCCAAACGCCAATGGCGGCTGGTGCACCACGCATTGTGGGCAGCAAGCTTCTTGTATATCGCCTCGATTTTCATCCCCTTCTCGACAAGAGTGTTTTCCACAATTCCTCTGAGAGAGCTGGCGTGGTTCATGATTCTCATGGTGCCGCTGGTTGCGCGGCGCATGGGCGTGAGCCTGGTGGCCACACCGGCAAAACCGCCGTCGCCGCGACCGCTCCCCACGGAAAACTCTCACGCCAACTCGCACGAGGCTGGGCGCAATTTACAGGGCGCAAGTGCCAACAACAGCGAAACTGGGCGAGAAGAATCCCAAGACCGGCGTCAGCGCCGTGGCCATGGTCACTATCGCCATCGCCGGCAGGGCGGTTCGCGGCGCCGCGTTTAGATGGAACCGGGCGTAATGATCACCATCACCGCCCCCGCGCTTATGGCGCGCGGGCGGCAGTTTCTTGGGACCGCACCAGGTGCTTACGGCTCTCAATTATTACCCGCAGGATCTGCAATCAGGAGCAAGATTCATGGCAGCAGTATCTGAGTTTCGCAATGGCATGGCAATTTTGCATAACGGTGACGTTTGGATCGTCGCCGAGTTTCAGCATTTCAACCCCGGTAATTGGCGCGCGATGATTCGTACCAAGCTCAAGCACGCCAAGACTGGCCGCGTCGTGGATCATACTTTCCGGATGACGGACAAGATCGAAGAGGTTCGTCTCGAAGAGAAAGACATGCAGTATCTCTACGACTCCGACGACAATCTCTATTTCATGGACACGGAAACCTATGAACAGACCTTCATTTCGGCGAATTTGCTGGGCGATCAAAAGCGCTTTTTGAAAGAGGGTAATCTCTGCCGCATCCTGTTCTATGAGGGCAAAGCCATTTCGGCCAACTTGCCTTATTTCGTTGAATTCGAAATCGTTGAAGCCGAGCCGGCGGTGAAAGGTGACACGGCCACGAGCATCACCAAGAGCGCCAAAATCGAAACCGGCACGACCGTGCAGGTGCCGCTATTCATCAAAGAGGGCGATCGCATCAAGATTGATACACGCACGGGAAAATATCTCGAACGCGTGAATTGACGTAACTCATGGAAGCTCGGCGTCTTGCAGCCATCGACATCGGCTCCAATTCCACCCGTTCGATCATCGTCGAAGTCGACGGTGAAAGCAATTTTCGCGTGCTCGATGATGAAAAGGAGTCCACGCGCATCGGCGAGGGCATGGCGAGGAGCCGCAGCTTGCCGGCGGCGGCAATGCAGCGCACGATTCGCGCCTTGCAGCGCATGACGGATATTGCGCGAGGGTTTGGGGCGGAAAAGATTCAAGCCATCGCCACCAGCGCCGTGCGCGAAGCCAAAAACCGCGAATTATTTCTGCAACGCGTGGAAGAGGAAACCGGCCTCAAAGTCAAAGTCATTTCCGGCGAAGAAGAAGCCCGCCTGGCTTTTCTCAGCATTTTGCATCATTTCGATCTCGGCAATCAGCATTTTTTCGGGTTGGACCTTGGCGGCGGCAGCGCCGCGATCATCTCCGCGCGCGGGCCGCACGTGGAGAAAATTCATTGTCTCGAGCTCGGCGCGGTGCGCTTGACCGAAAAATTTCTGCGGCGGGATCCGATCAGCGAAGCGGAGTACAAGGCGCTGCGCAGATTCGTCAAGAAAATGCTGCTTCCGATTCGCGCCGCCGGAGAGCCCAGCGCGCAGATCCTGATCGGCTCCGGCGGCACCGTTACGACGATAGCGGAGCTGCACAAGGCCATGCAGGGAGAGAAATACACCGGCGTGCACGGCTACGAATTGAACCGCGCGCAAGTGATGCACGTGCTCGATGCCCTGCGGCACAAATCGCTCAAGGAGCGCCGCAAGCTGCCCGGCTTGAATCCCGAGCGTGCAGACATCATCATCGCCGGCATGACCGTCGTGAATCAAGTCATGAAGATTCTCAAGATCAACACCTTGCGCGTGAGTGCGCGCGGCATTCGCGAGGGCTTGATTCTCGATATGATCGCCGGCTCCTCATCGGGGCGTCGCAAGAACCTTTTCCAGAAGCCCGTGTCCGCCGGCCGGCGCGAAAGTGTGCGCACCTTTGCCGAATCCTGCCGTTTCGAAGCGCCGCACTCGCTGCACGTCACCAGCCTGGCGCTGAGTATTTATGATCAACTGCTCCGCCCGAGTGAGAATCAAATTGCTTATGAACGGGATTTATTGGAAGCCGCGAGCATTCTGCACGACATCGGCTATTTCATCAACTATGCGCGGCACCATAAGCACAGCTACCATTTGATCATTCATTCGCCGTTGGTGGGGTTTTCTCCCCGGGAGATCGCCATTATTGCAAACCTCGCGCGCTACCATCGTCGCGCGGAACCGAGCAAGCGCCACGTTGAATTCGCGCAGCTCAGCAGGGCGGATCAAAAACTGGTCTTGAAATTAGCCGGCATTCTGCGCGTCGCCGACGGCCTGGACCGCAGCCACGGCCAGCGTATTCAGGAATTGCATTGCGAAAAAAAAGGCGGGAAAACGGCTCTGCATCTGACCTCGGATCAGGAGATCGGAATAGAAATTTGGGGGGCGCAGCAGAAGGATGGGTTGTTCAAGGAGGTTTTTGAGACGCAAATGGAGTATAAACACATGATGCGTTGATTGCAGGGTACCTTCGCCTGCTCTCACTACTTTCTTATTATTTTACCTCCGCTTGCTTCAACAAATCCCGAATTCCTCCCACCGCCGAAAGAATGCCCGTCGCCTCATAAGGCATGTATATCACTCTCGAACCGTTGCCTTGTACCATCTCGCGCAATGCTTCGATGTATTTCATCGCGATGAGATATTGCGTGGGATCGGCTTTGGTTGCGCGCACGGCGTCGGCAACGGCGCGAATGGCCTCAGCTTCGGCATTGGCCACACGCTCGATCGCCGCGGCTTCGCCATCGGCTTTTAAAATCTCCGCTTGCTTCGAGCCCTCTGCTTCCGTGATTTGCGCCTGGCGCCTGCCTTCGGCCTGCAATATCGCGGATTGCTTCTGCCCTTCCGCATCCAGCACGGTGGCGCGCTTGTCACGCTCGGCGCGCATTTGCTTTTCCATCGCGTTGCGAATATCCGGTGGCGGCAAGATGTCCTGCAATTCTACGCGATTCACTTTTACGCCCCACTTGTCCGCCGCTTCATCCAGCACCAGGCGCAGCTTGCGGTTGATGGTGTCACGGCTCGTCAACGTTTGATCGAGCGTCAGCTCGCCGATGATGTTGCGCAGCGTGGTTTGCGTCAGTTTTTCAATCGCGTCCGGCAAATTGGAGATTTCATACACCGCTTTCACGGGATCGGTGATTTGGAAATAAAGCAGGGCATTGATTTCAATTTGTACGTTATCCTGCGTAATCACGTTCTGGCGCGGGAAATCATAGACGGTTTCGCGGAGATCGATGCGTTCGACGTTCTGTTGAATGACGATTGGCGGGCCGCCACCGACGTCCTGCCGGACAAATCGCCAACTGATCTTGCGCGGCTTGTCAACGAAAGGCCAGATAATGTTCACACCGCTGGTCAGTGTGCCCTGATAACGGCCCAAGCGCTCGATAATGACCACTTCTGCCTGCTGGACGATGCGCAAGCCGCGCACCACCAACATGATGATCAGCAACGCCAACGCCAAGACAAAAACTTGCAGCGGCTCCATTCTTCCTCCTCAATGCTCAATCACGCCAGGGCGAACCGTTCGGCCCGACGATCAGTTTATTGCCTTCGACGCGTAAAACGCGAACTTTCGATCCCGCCGGAAATACCTGGCCGTTCTCGCTGCGACTGGTCCACACTTCTCCTTCCAGCTTGGCTTCGCCCTGCCAATCGTTGATTTCTTCCAGGGCGATCGCAGGCAAGCCCACCAGGCGCTCCAGGTTCGTGCGCACTTCTTGATCGCGACGGGTTCTGAATTTGAAGACCAGGGGACGAATCGACAAAAACACAACAAACGTCGTGGCCGAGAACACGATGAGCTGCACGGTGATACTGAAATCCAATGCGGCAATGATCGCGGCCGCAAAACATCCGAACGAGAAACAGGCCAGTACGAAGCCGGGCGTAAAAATCTCCGCGACAACGAGCAAGACGCCCGCGACCAGCCACGCCAGCCAGTACGCCATCTCAATCCTCCCGTTTTAACATAATGGTCGGGCCAATCCCCAAAACCTGGAAGCAAGCTGCGGGCCCATCGTGCTCAAATTAGCAAAGTTGCCGTGAGCTTGCAAGCCAATTCTCTCTAATCCGGGCCGGCATCCGATGATTTTCCAGGTTTGATGACTTCTTCCGCGCCCAGGTAATGATGCGACTTTTCTCCCGCCAGGCTCGCGCGTTGCGCCGCCTCGTCTCCGAATTTTTCACGGACCTGATCAAGCAGTTGTGCGACTTTGTCTTTGCGATTTTGTTGTGCAGTGGCGGCAAAAAGCTGTAACTGCTCCCCTGTTTGGGCACCAAAATCCGACATATTGATGCCGATCAGTCGTACGCGCTTGCCCGCGCGGTCAAAATTTCGAAAGAGCATGATGGCCGTCTCGCGCATGTGCTCCGCGTCATTCGTGCGCGCACCCAACGTCTGGCGGCGCGTGTAAGTCAAGAATCCTTCGAGGCGAATCTTGAGCGTGAGCACGCGGCCCTTGATTTTCTCCGCACGCATGTAACCGCTGAGGTCGTCCGCAATTTTCCACAAGCGCCGTTCGACGATTTGCGGATCGCCGACGTCTTCGTCCCACGTGTGCTCCTGGCTGATGGATTTGCGCGGGCCCCAGTCTTGCACCGCGCGCTCATCGAGACCGTTCGTCAGTTGCCACAAATGCGCTCCCCATTTACCCATTTTTTTGATCAAAATTTCTTGCGGACATTTTGCGAGATCGCCGATGGTCACGAAGCCGCAAGTGCGCAGACTGGCTTCGGTTTTCGGGCCAACACCCCACAGCTTTTTGATCGGCAACGCCGCTAAGAATCCTTTTTCCTGTCCTGGCTGGCAAATGGTCAAACCATCCGGTTTTTGCAAATCGGAGGCGACTTTCGCGACGAACATATTGGCGGCAAGGCCAACCGAGGCGGTCAATCCGGTCTCGGTGCGAATGCGCGCTTTGAGTTTTTCCGCCAAAGACCGCGGCCCGCCAAAGCCGTTCGCGGTTTGGGTAACGTCGAGGAAAGCTTCGTCAATGCTGATTTGCTGCCGCACCGGCGAAAAATCAGCCAAAATCTTCATCACGTGCTTGGAAACTTCGCCGTAACGCTGCGGCCGGCCGGGAACGAAGATTGCCTGGGGGCACAGGCGATACGCTTGTGAAATCGGTTGTGCAGAATGAATGCCGAACTTGCGCGCGGCATAATTCGCCGTCGAGACCACGCCCCGCCCTCTCCCGCCTTTGGGATCAGCGCCAACGACCAAAGGCTTTCCTCGATACGCGGGATGATCGAGCTCTTCCACCGCGGCGTAAAAAGCATCCATGTCCAGATGCAGCACCCAGCGGGTGTGAGTTTTGCCCGTTGCCAATTTCGATCTCGATTTGTGGTAACTATTCAGCTTCCGACTCGGGTTGACAGAGTTAGTACGGCAAGTAACATTATAATGTCATCCTGGGAGGATCTTTTTGATATTGAGCACCGTGCTTGTGCTGAAAAAGATGCCTCCTGCATGACATGTTACTTGGAAGCTAGGCTGGTCATTCCGGCGAATCAGCCTGCCGCAAAATGCACTTGGGACGCAGATTTCGCAGGTGCACGCAGAACGTCTTCGAAAGGGCCCTGCAATTGCCGGAATCAGTAAGATGTGATAATATACGACAAAATGATCTGAAAAATAATTTTGTCTTCCATGATTTGCCTGCTTCTATGCTAGGTCCTTTAAGCTCATAGAACGGAGCGATTCAAGACAGCAAGAAGCGGGTGGCGAATGTAGTCGTGGCTCGTTATATTGTCGCAACTCAAACAAAGGTGCAATCATGACGACCCAAGATTACATGGAAGTTTCTGACGATTACCAGCGCGTCGAACGCGCCATTCTATTCATCGAAAAAAACTTTCGCCGGCAGCCCGCCCTGGGAGAAATTGCCGCGAGCATCCATCTCAGCGAGCACCATTTTCAACGCCTGTTCAGCCGGTGGGTTGGCATCAGTCCCAAGCGCTTTCTGCAATTCCTGACGAAGGAATATGCAAAAAAATTGTTGGAAAAGTCCAGTAATTTACTGGATGTGACTTACGAAACGGGCCTGTCGAGCCCGGGAAGACTGCATGAGCTATTCGTGACCTGTGAGGCCGTGACGCCGGGCGAGTTCAAAAACGAGGGTGCAGGCCTGGCCATTCAATACGGTTTTCATCCCAGTCCGTTTGGGGAATGTCTGCTGGCCATCACGCCGCGGGGCATTTGCGGTCTGTATTTTGTGAAGAACGGCGAGCGCGGCGAAGCATTGGCTTTGCTCAGAAAAAAATGGCAACGCGCCAGATTACAACACGCGCAGGAATCGACCCAGCCCTACGTCTGCAGAGTTTTTTTCGAGGAACGGGAAAACGCTTCCGCCTCTTTGCATCTTTTCGTCAAGGGCACGAATTTTCAAATCAAAGTCTGGGAAGCGCTGTTGAAAATTCCCATGGGGCAGATCGTTTCGTATGAGGACCTCGCTCACTATTTGAACGTGCCCAAGGCTTCGCGCGCGGTGGGTAATGCCGTGGCAAACAATCCGATTTCATTCATCATACCATGCCACCGCGTCGTGCGTAAAGCTGGGGAGATCGGCAATTATAGCGGCGGTCCGGCGCGCAAGAAAGCGATTTTGGGTTGGGAAGCGGCGAGGGTGCACGCGAGCATTTGATTCCGCCGTGGCGTCGCGTGCTTGCGCTTCAGCAGCACAAAAAGCCTTAGAACCTATCCGAAAACGCTGCAATGTTGTAAACACCTTTTGAGGGCCTATAAGTTTTTTACATCCACCAGGGAGGTTACCCCATGTCCGTCTTTTCCATACCTGCCGGCTCGTCCAAAGCAGCAGTGGAGGCCTACATCAAAGGCTTGCTGGAGTTGCTCGGCGATCGCGACCCGGTGCAGGTGCTGGCTGCACAAGTCGCGGCGATGCAGCAAGAGGTGGCCGGAGGGCGTGATGAGATTTTGCGACGGCCGGAGAAGCCAGGCAAATGGTCAATTCTGCAGGTGCTCCAGCATCTTGCAGATTCGGATTTGGTTTATGGATTTCGGATGCGTATGATCCTCGCGCATGATTCGCCTGAACTTCAAGGCATCGATCAGGACGCTTGGGCGACTCGGCTGAAATATAATGACGTCGATCCGGCTGACGCACTCGACCAATTGCGTGTGCTTCGCAACAGTAATTTGAAACTGATCCGTGCTCTGGATGACAAACAATGGGAGCGCGCCGGCATGCACAGCGAGCGCGGGCGGGAAAGCATTCGCAAAGTCGTCCAGATGTTGGCCGGCCATGATATTCTGCATTTAAATCAGATTCGCAGGATTAAGCAGGCGGTGTCATGACACGTTACACTTTACACGTTACACGACTAACGTGTAACGTGTAAAGTGTGACGTGTAAGAAAGAGACTGCTTGCTCATGAACTCTGTATTGCGTCGGCTCTGCTCAACTAGCTCTTTCCTTTCGTTGCAGCCACGGCATTCCTGCATTTCCCGGTCTGTTCAAATTCCGTAATGTTCGCCAGCGTGGTTTCCGCGATGTTCGTGAGCGCCTCGTCGGTGAAAAACGCTTGATGGCCGGTGATAATCACGTTCGGAAACGTGGGCAAACGCGCCAAGACATCATCCTGAATCAGGCGATTTGACAAGTCTTCGAAGAATATGCCGGCTTCTTCTTCATAAACATCCAATCCCAGTGCACTGATTCTGCCGAATTTCAAGGCCTGAATGATAGCGCTCGTATCAATCAATGCCCCGCGGCTGGTGTTGACCAACATCGCGCCCGGCTTGAAATGCTGGAGCGATTGCGCATTGATCAAATGATGCGTTTCCGGCATGAGCGGACAATGCAGCGTCACCATGTCGGACCTTTCCAGTAACTCGGGTAATCCCAAGTATCGTGCACCCAGTGCCGTGCATTCTGGATTGGGAAACGGATCGTGCGCCAGCAAATGGCAGCCGAATCCCGACATGATTTTTGCCACCACTGCCCCGATTTTTCCGGAGCCAACAATGCCGACGGTACGGCCGTGCAAATCGAAACCCAACAGTCCTTCCAATGCAAAATTGCCTTCGCGCACGCGCGCATAGGCACGATGAATCTTACGATTGAGTGCGAGTATCAATCCCACCGTATGTTCGGCAACGGCGTAGGGTGAATAGGCCGGGACGCGCACGACCGTCATTCCCAAATCGTGCGCTGCCTCCAAATCAACGTGATTGAAACCCGCGCTGCGCAACGCAAGCAAACGCGTGCCTTGTTTTGTAAGTTGGGTTAAAACTTCGGCGTGGAGCTGATCGTTGACGAATGCACAAAGAGAAGGGAAATTTGCCGCCAGCGCACAGGTTTCTTCGGTCAAACGGGGCTCGAAGAAGGTGAGCTGATGATGATGTGTTTGATTGGCCGCTGGGAAAAATTGGCGATCATAAGGCTTGGTGCTAAAAAAGGCGCCACGCAAGTTTTCCTCCTGAGTATCACAACGCCTTTTACGTATTACGTTTCACGTTTTACTTTTTGCGTTCTATTACTCATACCGCAACGCCTCCACCGGATCTATCGCTGCTGCTTTGCGCGCGGGAAACAATCCCGCCAATAGACCGATCGTGGCAAGAATGCCGAAGGTCATAAACATAATGGCCGGCGACAAAATCGGCCTTCCGAGGAACTGCATGGGGCCGTCTTCCGCCGGCAGCAGGCGCACCACGGATATAATACTCCAGGAAAAGCCCAACCCAAGGCCTCCGCCGACGAAGGCGATCAACAACGCTTCAAAAATAAATTGCGCCAGAATATGGCGCCGGCGCGCGCCGACGGCGCGTTTGATGCCGATTTCACGCGTACGCTCTTTCACCACGATGTACATGACGTTGGCCACGCCCACGCCCGCGATCAACAAGGTCAAAAAGCCCACGCTGCCCAAGAACATCGAAATACCAATCGAAATTTTTTCGCCAATTTTCTCTTCTTCGACAAAATCCCAAATGCCTAAAGCACGCTCGTCTTTTGGGTCGAAATCATACTTGCGGCCGAGCACGCGATACACTTCGCTTTTCAAGAGCTCTTGCTTGCTTGGATCTTTCGGGCGGATCACAATGGAGTTGACATAGCGGTAACCGTATTTGGTGCGAAACGTGCTGTAGGGAATAATGGCGCGTCGCGTATCCGGGCCGTTGTTCATGCTGGTTTGCATCTTCTTTTGCATGACGCCGACGAGGGTGTAGGGCGTACCGTCGACCTCCACGGTTTTGCCGACCGGATCTTCCTCCCCGAACATATCCTCGGCCAGCTTCGCACCGACAAACAGCGCGCGGCGTTGCTGCGCCACGTCCGCTTCGTTCAAGAATCGTCCGCCTTGCAGCGGATACATGCGCCGCATCTCTTCAAAACCAGGATTGACGCCTTCGCATTCTTCGCGTGTGGAGAATTTTTTGTAGGTCAGGGTCACGGTTTCGCGATATTGCGGGCTGATCAAGTCGATCAGAGGAATCGCGCGGCGCAGCAATTCGACGTCCTCTTCGGTCATACGAATACGACGACCCTTGGGCAGACCCTCGAATACCAGTCCGGTTTCACCCCCGTATAAGATCATAATGCGGTTACCGGCGTTGAGCAAACCGTTTTGCATTTGCTTGCTCAGGCCCGAGCCAAACGAAAGCAGCAACACCACCGCCACCGTTCCCCAGGCTATGGCCACAATCGTCAGAATTGCGCGCGTGCGGTGCGCCCGTAAATCATGCAAGAATTCTGTGAGTAATTCGCGCCACATTCAAGGCTCAGTTTTTATCCATACGAGCAAAACAGAAAGAGAGAAAGGGGGAAAAGGTCAAAGGGAATCTGCGCTCACCTTCTCTCGCTTTTTCCGCCTTTGGTCAATAACCATGGCGAGGGATCATTGATCATGCGTACCAATCGTCCAAGAATTGCATTATATTTCTTGTGTAAACGAGCCGCTTTCTCACGAGGAAGATATTTGCATTGCACCGCAAATTGCAACCAACACTGCGTTTCACCTGCTTCTGCTTCGGCATCATTAAGCTTGTGCTGGAAAGCTGCCTCATATCTTCGTTTTCTCCATGCTTCTGCAAGATTCGCACAAACAGATCGCGAAGAACGTCGAATCTGATCTGTCAAAGAGTATTTTTCCGCATGTGGAAAGCCCTTGGACAACTCAAAAATTTCCATTGCCGCCGCAAAGCTTTCGTCGTAAGCTTGCAGCTCAAAGTGAAATCGAATTTTCCCAGCCAAAATTCCGCCCCTTGAGCTAATTTGACAATGTTAAGTTAAATTCGCGCCATCCCAATCTGTCATGCTGTAAGCATCTTCCCTAGGTTTTAGTGCAGCCCTCTTGGGAAGATTCCTGCGGAATGACAGGGAATGGGAGCTTTGAGGGCTAACTTAACATTGTCAAGCTGATTATTTCAACAACTAACTTTTCTATGCATCTCCCCTTCTCCCCTTCTCCCTTCTTCATTCTACATAGCTACAGCATCCATTCAAGTTTTCAGGCACTCCACCACATTCAACCCCGCCGCCTTCCGCGCCGGCATCAGGCCTGCGGCCAGCCCGATCAGCATTAACACAGCCACGGTGATGGCCACCACGTCCGCCGAGAATTCCGGGGTACCTACGAATTCCTTGATGGGCATGAATTGCAGAAGCGCGATAAGGCCGTACGCAATCGCAAAGCCGACGAGCGAGCCCAAGGCGATGATAAAAAACGTCTCCATGAAGAATTGAAACATGATGTGTGATTTCTTCGCGCCCACTGAACGTTTAATGCCGATCTCTTTCACTCTTTCCTGGACCACGATGTACATGATATTCGCCACGCCGATGCCGCCCACCGCCAACGTCATCGTGCCGATCAATCCCATGAAAATGTTGAAGGCCAAAAAGAAGTAAAAGAGAAACTTGTCGAATTCCGCCGTGTCCCAAATCCAAATCGCATCATTATCCTTCGGATCAAATTTGTAACGTTTACCCAAGGCTTCCCGCACTTTTTCCCGCACGGCCTCGGACTGCATGGGATCGCTGGGCACGTAAATCATGTTGCTCAAGTTAATCGTACCAAATACAGAGGAGAACGTGGAAGCCGGAATAAAAATACGATCCCGGTCGCGCGAATTATATGACGAGTTTTGCGTCTTTTTTTGCATCACGCCGATGACGAGAAAGGGCGTTTCGCCGACGTAAATGATTTTGCCGAGCCCGGATTGCTCTCCGAATAAGAACTCTTTGACCTTGTCGCCGATAACTGCCACACGGCGGCGATGTTGCAGGTCTTGTGGGTTGACGAAGCGCCCGCCGGCTTCCGGGATGATATTGCGCATTTCGCTGTAAATAGGGTATACGCCGGTCACCAGCGGATTTAGAATGTTCTCACCGACGCGGACGGTCACTCCGCGGCGGCTGAACTCAGGGCTGATCGCCGCGATTTCCGGTACTTGTGTCGCGAGTAGCTTGACGTCCTCTTCGATAAAGCGCATCTCACGGCCCGTACCGAATCCTGCGAACGCTTTGGTCGTCCTGCCAGGAAACATGATCGCGATGCTTTCGCCGATGCCATGCATGTTGATCGAAAGCTGTTTCTTAAACCCCATGCCGAAAGCGAGCAGCACCACGATCGACACCGTTCCCCAAATGATGCCGAAAATGGTTAGAAATGTGCGCAGCTTCTGCGCACGCAAATCGTCGATGAATTCTCGCAGGTTGGTGAGTAGGTGGTTCATACTTGCAATCAATTTGTCATTCAGAAAGAATCTTGGTGGATTGGGCAAAGTGCCCGTGCGTCACAAGATTCCTGTGGCATAATATCCGGAGGGGCAAGCTTTATTCGGTCTTAATCGATTTTCTTCACCGGCTTTTCCAACACCTCGTCGCCTTCCCGCAAACCGGAAAGGATCTCGACGTTGATGGCGTCGCTCAGGCCGGTGATGATTTGCTGCTCTTTCGATTCTTCGCCGGCATGCGGAAGCTTCACAAAGGCAGAATCATTGCGGAAGGTGACCACGCGCTCCGGCACGACCAACACACTGTCCTTTTTTTGGATGATGATATTCGCATTCGCGGAGTACCCGGCGCGCAGCGTGGTGCCATTGGTGTGATCGATCGCGATCTCTATCGGAAAAACCGTGGCATTTTCCTTTTTTTCCGCTTTGAGCGAGATCAAGCGCAGCGCACCCTTGATCTTATGATTCGGAATAGCGCCGATTTTGATTTCCGCTTCCATGCCTTCACGCAACCTGCCGACGTCGATTTCATCCACCGTGCCTTTGAAGATTAACTGTTTCATGTCGGCGATTCTCATCAATACGGTGCCTTCCTGAAACGAGGTTAACGGCGTCACTGGATCGCCGACTTCCACAGTTTTGCTGAGCACGAATCCGTCAATCGGCGATTTGATCACGGTCTCAATTTGCGTTTTGCCGATTTTGACTTTGCCGCTTTCGATCAAAGCCAGCTTCTCTCGCACAATATTCAACCGCAACTCGGATTCCTGATGTTGGCGTTGCGAAGCTTCATATTCTTGTGGAGAGATGAGCTTGTTATTCATGAGGGATTGCTTGCGGGCATTTTCTTTTGAGAGATTTTCCAGCTCGACTTGCGCGAGCTCAACGTTGCGCTTCGCTTCAGCCAATTCTAACGGCGTAGGATCGGGGCGGACTTCCAGCAGCGGGTTCCCGACTTTGACGTAGGTACCAACGTCGGCAAAAATGCGCTGCACGACACCCGTGACTTTGGATTTGACCGAAATTTCATTTTCCGGCTCGATCGTTCCCACGGCCAGCGCTTTGTCCACCAAATTGTTTTTCGTGACTTTGACTTTGGCCAGGGCATCGTCCTTGCCGTTCTTGGATTTGTTCCACCACAAGAAACCGGCAATGCCAAGAGCGCCGAGGATAAGTATCGGCCAAAGCAGTTTCTTCCTTACTTTCATAGCATCTCCCTCTCGTGATTGCCGCTGATTTCCGATTGACCATTTGCGATTGTCAATTTACGAAGGAATTGTCAACATCCGAAATCGCAAATCGTCAATCGGAAATCGCTAATCGCAAATCAATTTTCATTTCAAACATCCTCATTTTCATAGAGATTTTTTCATAGAGATTTTGCCACCACCGGATAGACGACTTACGACCCCTGAGCTGAAGAAACTTACTCCAATACGACGACTTCCAGTCGAAGGTTGCACTATGAACGCCTGATCAGGTCTGCGTACTTTAAGCCCGAACCGGTATTGAACACAACGACACGCTCCTCGGGGCGAATCCAGCCGGAAGCCGCGAGTTGTTTTGTGGCTTCGAGGGCTGCTGCGCCTTCAGGGCAAAGCAGGATCCCCGTCGCGCTGGAGTATTCATACGTCGCCGGTGCAATGCGTTCCTCCGCAACGGTAACAGCGCAGCCCTGACTTTCGCGAATCGCGCGCAACATGAGAAAATCCCCCACCGCGCGCGGCACGCGCAGGCCGCAGGCAACGGTTGCGGCGTTGTGCCATTCCGGCGCATGATCGAGATTTTGTTCGAACGCGCGCACGATGGGCGCACAGCCGTTCGATTGAATGGCAACCATTCTCGGCCGGCGCGAATCTATCCAGCCCAGTTGCTCCATTTCCTCAAATGCTTTCCACATGCCGATCAAGCCCGTACCGCCGCCAGTGGGATAAACAATCACCTCGGGCAATTCCCAGCTAAAGTGTTCGGCAAGCTCGTAGCCCATCGTTTTCTTGCCTTCGACGCGATAGGGTTCTTTCAGAGTGGAAAGATCGAACCAGCCTTCGCGCTCTTTACCGGCGATCACGTGTTTGGCGCAATCCGTAATCAAGCCGTCGATCAATTGCAATTTCGCGCCATAGAAGTTGCATTCGTCCTGAAAGGCTTGAGGCACGTCGACCGGCATGAATACGTGGGCTACCATGCCGGCACCAGCCGCATACGCCGCTGCGGCGCTGCCAGCATTGCCGGCCGAAGGCAAAGCCACTCTTCTTACGCCCAATTCCTTCGCGCGCGAAACGGCAAGACTCATCCCGCGCGCTTTGAAGGACAACGTCGCATTGAAAGACTCATCCTTGATCCAAAGGTTTTGCAGCTTGAAGTGTGCGGCGAGCTTGGGCGCGGGCAAAAGCGGGGTCCAGCCTTCGCCGAGCGCAACGCGGTTTTCGCGATGAAAAACGGGAAGAATGGGCGCATAGCGCCATAGGCTCGCTTCGGCGGTTTGCAAAGCGGTGCGCGGCCAACTGCGGCGCAGCGCAGGAAGATCATAATGCGCGAACAACGGGCCGCCACATTCACAAAGCCCGATGAGATGGTGGGCAGATTTTTGTTTGGCGCAGCGGGTGCATGCGAGGTGTGTGAAAACAGACGTTTGGTCAAGGCGGATGGACATGTTGCTACCGCTCGTAGGAAGTTATTGAAGACAAGTTCTTGGATTGCTATTCTTTCCGCTTGCGGATCGAGAGCTTCGTGACGCAAACAAACTTATTTTGTTGCGCTGAAAGAAGTGGGCTAGGAACCTAAAAAGCTACACCAGCCTTTTAGACAAGCTGAAAGCTGAAGCACTTCGTGCAGCATCGAATTTTACCCGCGGATTGAAGAACCCCACAGATCATAGCTTCATCGGTGGGGTTCTTCAATCCGTGGGGAATTTTAAAATCAAAAACTTTTAGAATTTTATTCTCGGTTTATTTCGCTCATTGCTCATCGCCCAATCCATATGCGCCTTTTTTTTGACAAGACTCAATAGCTCTCCAGTTTTTGTTTGAGAATCTCATTTGCCACCTTCGGATTGGCCTTGCCGCGCATGGCTCTCATCAATTGCCCGACCAAAAAGCCAAAAACTTTCGCATCCCCGGCGCGGTAACGCTCTACCTCTTTGGGATGCAATGTCAGGATTTCAGCAACGGCTTTTTCGATTTCAGAGGTATCGGAAACTTGCTGCAATCCCTTCTCGCTCACAATCGCCCGTGCTGACTTCTCGGAAACGAGCATTTCTTCAAAAACCTCCTTGGCGGTTTTGGTGCTGATAGCGCCTTGCTCGAGCAGTTGAATGATTTCTGCTAGCGACGCGGGCGACAATTTGAAGGCATCAATTTCAGTTTTTTGTTCACGCAAAACACGCAACACTTCACCCATCACCCAATTGGCCGCCGTTTGCGGGTCTTTGACTTGCCGCGCGGCTGCTTCAAAAAAATCCGCCACGGCTTTTTCTTCGGTGAGAACTTCTGCATGCTGCTGCGACAAGCGATATTGTTGCATGAAACGATCGCGCCGCACCATGGGCAATTCCGGCAATACTGCGAGAATTCGATTGCGCCAGGCCTCGTCCACGCGCAGCGGGGTCAAGTCAGGGTCGGGGAAATAACGATAATCATGCGCGTATTCTTTCGAACGCATGGGCACGGCCTGATTGCGATTCGCGTCCCAGAGCAACGTTTCCTGTTCGACTCTTTCGCCGTTTTCCAACAGCTTTGTCTGCCTTTGGATTTCAAATTCAATCGCGCGCTCGACGTGACGGAAGGAATTCATGTTTTTGAGCTCGGTTTTCGTGCCCAACTCTTTTTGCCCGGCCGGGCGCACGGAAACGTTGGCGTCGCAACGCAGGCTCCCCTCTTCCATGTTGCCGTCGCAGATGCCGAGATAGCGCACGAGCTGGCGCATGTACTGCAGGTAAGCATACGCTTCGCGCGGCGAGCAAAGATCCGGTCCGCTCACAATTTCAATCAACGGCACCCCGCAACGATTGAGATCGACCAAGGTTTCGTTTTCTGACACAAATGCCTCGGCATGAATCGACTTGCCGGCGTCTTCTTCCAAATGAATCCGAATCAGGCGAATGCGTTTGCGAGAATAGTCTTCCAGCTCGATCTCAACCCAGCCGTGCTCACACAAAGGCTCTTCATATTGTGAAATCTGATAACCTTTAGGCAAATCGGGATAAAAATAATGCTTGCGTGCAAACACGGAGTGTGACGCGATTTTGCAGTTGGTCGCCAAGCCCATTCGAATGGCAAATTCCACTGCCGTACGATTGAGCACAGGCAGCACGCCGGGCAAACCCAAACAAACCGGCGAGACCTGCGTGTTGGGTTCCGCGCCGAATTTTGTGCTTACTGGAGAAAAAATCTTAGAAGCAGTGAAAAGCTGTGCGTGGACTTCCAGGCCAATGACGGGTTCGTAGGGCATGGTTGATCATTGATGGGGTGAGACATCGTTCGTAATTCGTATGCTCTATCTTTCTTCGTTCACAATTCACCGTTCACAATTCACCGTTCACAATTCATCGTTGACAATTGTGAATGGTGAACGATGAATTGTGAATGGTCAATGAAGAATCGTGAATGTAACCTTAATCATTCTACGCATTACGAATCACGTCTTACGCCTCATTCCCCACCCCTTCTTGTTCCAAAAAATGCGCAATTTGTAGGAGTGCCGTTTCATCGAACGGCTTGCCAATCAACTGAATACCGACGGGCAGGTTATTTTGATCTCTCCCGGCCGGCAAAGAGAGGGCCGGCACGCCGGCCAGATTCATGGACACGGTAAAGATGTCGCATAAGTACATGGTGAGCGGATCAGCGATTTTCTCACCGAGCTTGAAGGAAGTGGTCGGTGTGGTGGGGGCAAGCACAGCATCGCAGGCTCGAAAAGCCGCGTCAAAATCGCGGCGAATCAACGTCCGCACCTTCATGGCACGGCGATAATAAGCGTCATAATATCCGGAAGACAACACATAGGTGCCGAGCATGATGCGGCGCTTGACTTCGACGCCAAAGCCCTGGCTCCGGCTCTGCACGTACGTTTCTTCCAGAGTCGAGACCTGGTCTGCGCGGCGGCCATAACGCGCACCATCATAGCGCGCCAAATTGGAGGAGGCCTCGGCGGTGCAAATGATGTAGTAGGCGGCGGTGGCATACTTCGTATGTGGCAGCGAGACTTCTTTGATTTGTGCGCCGCCTTTTTCCAAAAGAATTTTGGCGCGTTCAATCGCTTTGAGTATCTCACTTTGCACCCCGTCAGCAAGATATTCTTTGGGCAGGCCGATGACCCTGCCTTTGATATTCGCGGTGAGCGCTTGGGAATAATTCGGGACCGGAAGGGGTGCGGAGGTAGAATCATGCTTGTCGACGCCGGCGATCACCTCGAGAATTCGTGCAACGTCTTCAACGCGGTGCGCCAGCGGACCGACTTGATCCAACGAAGAGGCAAAGGCCACCAAACCGTAACGCGAAACACGGCCGTAAGTGGGTTTCAAGCCGACGACGCCGCACAAGGCTGCCGGCTGCCGGATCGACCCACCGGTGTCGCTCCCCAGCGCAGCCATGGCCAGATTCGCAGCGACGGCCGCGGCCGACCCGCCGGAGGAGCCACCAGGCACAAATGCGTGAGCGTGTGGATTTTTGACGGGTCCGAAAGCGGAATTCTCATTGGAGCTGCCCATGGCAAATTCATCCATATTGGTCTTGCCAAGGATGATGGCATCGGCTTGCTCCAAGCGCTGGACTACCGTAGCGTCGTAAGGGGAAACAAAATTCTCCAAAATGCGCGAGCCACAGGTCAGGCGTAAATCTTTCATCGCCAGAATGTCTTTTATGGCGAGCATGCAGCCTGCCAGCCTGCCGGCTTCGCCGCGCCGGATTTTGCGGTCGATAGTTTCCGCGCGCGCGAGCGCACGTTCCGGCAAAAGCGTGATGAAAGCATTCAGTGCCTTGGCCGCTTGAATGCGGCGGAAATACTCTTCCACCAGAACGACACAAGAGACTTCCCCATTCTTCAGTTTAGTCTGATGGCTGCGAATGCTCTCGGGATGATTCATGCGCGTAATTGCCCAAAGAGCCCTAGGACTTGCCCGATTCTACCTTCTCGGCCGGCTTTTCGTCGGGCTCATTTGCCGCTTTCTTGAATTCACGGATGCCCTGCCCCAGGCCGCGCGCCAGTTCCGGCAGCTTTTTTGCACCGAACAAAACGACCACGATGATGAGAATGATGATCAGTTCTTGTGGACCAGGCATATCAACCTCCAAACGATATTGAGATTCACGGCACTTTCATGCCTCAGGTGGCGTTCGTATCACTCGATTTTTGCTGAGGAGGCGCAGCCGGTCGCGTTCCGCCGGTGCGCGTCGAGCGGTCATGGTCGAGCGTCAATTCTTCCTTGACGTCTTCAGCCGCGCGCCTGAACTCGTTCAAGCCCTTGCTGATATTACGCGCCAATTCCGGAATTTTCTTCGGCCCAAACACCAACAGCACGATGACCAGTATGACCAATAATTCACTCATTCCAATCTGGCCGAACATAGCTACTCCTCTCGTTAGATGCCGGGGACTCCTCGTTTCTTACTTCCAGCGAGAAGATACGGCTTTCACGGGAATGTTCGTTGTTGCGACAGAGGGCGAAATCCAGTAAAACGCGCCTCAGTTGAGCACCCAGCGCAAGAGATAAATTGCAACGCCGATGCCGATGAGGCCGGCGCTGTTGATCTTGAGCTTTAAACCCAAGGTAAGCTCAAACAAAACCAGCTTGAGAGTTGCCGGTCCGAGCTCGGGCGTCCAGCTTTTGGTGAAAAAATCCTGCACGACGCCGGTAGGTAAAATCAGCGCTACCAGCTCACCCAGAATGGTACCTATCGCCGCACCGACGAATATGACCAGGATAACGAAACCTAAGCTGCGACGAGAGCGCAAGCGCACTCCTTTCTCGCAAGAATTATCGCGCGGCGATCAACGAGGTAAAAAGCTGCGCGCCATCGTCCGCGCGTAGAACCGGCTCGGCTGCGCGCTCGGGATGCGGCATCAAGCCCATGACGTTGCCCTCGCGATTCATGACGCCGGCGATATTTTCCGCGGCGCCATTGGGATTGGCGAAAGGTATCACTTCTCCCCTTTCATTGCAATAGCGAAAAAGAATCTGGCGGTTTTCTCGCAACGCTGCCAAAGTCTCCGGCGCAGCGTGGTAACACCCGTCGCCATGCGCGATGGGCATCTTCAACACCGGCTTTGTCGCCGTGCGCGTGAAGGGGGTGTCAGGGTTCTCGATTCTGACGTAGACTGACCGTGAAGCAAAGCGCATATGCGTGTTGCGCATCAGCACGCCGGGCAAAAGCCCGGCTTCGCAGAGAATTTGGAAACCGTTGCAAATACCCAGCACCAGACCGCCGCGGCGTGCGAAGGGAACGACTTCGGACATCACCGGCGAGAAACGGGCGATCGCTCCGGTGCGTAGATAATCGCCGTAGGAAAATCCTCCGGGCAAGATCACGGCGTCGAGATTGGCAAGATCGCCGCGCTCCTTATGCCAAATGAAGCGCACTTCTTGCCGCAGGACGTGCTTCAAAACGTGATAGCAATCATGATCGCAATTCGAGCCCGGGAAAACGATGATACCGAAACGCATGCCTGGTTCTCTCAAAAAACTCGAAGCATTGTTCGCCTCACGTCTTACGCATTGTGAAATCCATTCGTAAGACTTCATGTGTAAAGCGTTACACGCAGGAACAATCAATCATCAACCACCACCAAGCTGTAGTCCTCAATCACCGGATTGGCCAGGAGTTTCTGGCAGGCGGCCTCGGCCAGCTCCCGGGCACGGGCGGGCGAAACGCCCTCGAAGGTCAATTCGATCAGCTTTCCGACTCGCGCTTCATTGATATTTGCAAAACCGAGCACTTCCAAAGCATGCAGAATGGTTTTGCCTTGCGGATCGAGAATGCCGGCTTTAAGAGTGATATGAATTCTGGCTTTCAAGGAATCTCGAGATGCGTGCTATTGTGCGCATCGGCTGAGGGCTAGTGCTTGCTCACCGATACATCAGGCACGGATTCTTCGTCTTCATCGCGCACATGATGCAGGAGTGCGCGTCCGAGCTGGCTCAACGTGTAGCCCACGGCCAGGGGAAACAACGCTCCCGCAGGATACAGTACGATCATCGCGGCGCAGAGTGCTACCAGAACGAAGAGCATTGAGTTGCGGCGGCCACGGCGGAAGGAAAATTTCGGCATGGCTTCGAACTCGATCGTCGAAACCATCAGCACCGAAACCACCACCGCCAGCGCGATGGAGAGCGCCGGCAGACGCATTTCTTCCCACACCTCGTGGCTGAAGATGATGTAAGAGCAAATGATGCCCGCGGCGGTTGGAATGGGCATACCGGTGTAATTGTGCCGATCAAATCCGCTGAGCGAAGAATTGAAGCGCGCCAGCCGGATCGCGCCGGCGGCCAGCGGCAGAAAGCTGGCAACCAGACCGATGGGCTCATGTTCGCGGAGTTGGGCGCAATAGATCAGCATAGCCGGCGCGACGCCGAATGAAACGACGTCGGCGAGGGAATCGAATTCGATGCCGAACTTCGAAAAACTGGTCGTCGCGCGGGCAATTTTGCCGTCCAAATAATCGCAAATCGCGGCGACGAGCACGAGCCATGCGCCCGTGTTGAAATTGCCTTTGAACGCCGAAATGACCGCCAAAAACCCCAAAAAGAGATTGAAGACCGTCATGAGATTGGGAGCGAGGTAACGTTTATCGCGCATTTTTGAACTCTCCTAAAATACTTTCGCCTGCCCTGACCTTATCGCGAAGGCGAATTCTGATTTCCACCTCCCGCGGCAGATAGATTTCCATCCGCGATCCGAATTTGATGATGCCGAATCGTTCGCCACGCTGCACGCGATGCCCAACCTGTAAATCACACACGATGCGCCGCGCGATCAAACCGGCGATTTGCTTGAACAACACTTTTCCCCACGGCGATGTTATTCCAATCACCGACTGCTCGTTTTCCACCGAGGCTTCGGGAAGAGAGGCCACGTGAAAGCGGCCACGTTGGTAACGATACAAATTCACCATGCCTTCCACCGGCACACGATTGACGTGCACATTGAAAACCGACAAAAAAATGCTGATGCGCTGTACCGGCCCGCCAAAAAACTCGGGCTCATCGATTTCTTCAATGGCGATCACTTTACCATCCGCGGGCGAAACCACCAAACCTTTGCCGTTCGGAGCCTCGCGCTCGGGATCGCGAAAGAAATAGACGGAAAAAGCCGCGCAGGCCCACAGCGCCGCACTGCTCACGCGCAACCAGGCGCTGCCGCCGAGCGTACGATAGCTCAGCGTCAGAATCAACGCGGTAACCGCCAGCGCGAGCACGATGGCGTATCCCTCACGATGCACGAATCATTCTCCCTCTCACACTCAAGTATTGGCGGCCAGAATACGTCCGCCGAGCTCATGATAAATTTTTTGCAATGCGGCCGCGTCGTTGAATGACCGGCTCAAAAAAACCTTGTCCCCGGATTCCGCGTCCAGCAATTGGCAGGTATCGAGCGAGAGCTCGTTGCCCAGCACCATGCGATTCTTATAGCGGCCAAAATCAAGACTGACGTTTTCCAGAAGGAATCCCCGGCGCAGGAAAAAAGATTTCAAAACCACGTTGATCTTATTCGCATAACGCTCAAGAATATGCAGATCCGGCGACGTGATCAATCCGGCCGCGAGCACGTCATTACGGCTGGGAAAATCCTCTTTGCGAGTTTCGTCCTTGAAGCGATATTCCACCAGCGGCTTTTCAAAAACTTTTCCTTCCTTTATACCGGCGCGCCTGGCTAAGGCGGCGCCCGCGAGGTTGTGCAAGATCAGCACCACCGGAATCATCTCGAGGGTGCGCACGGTCATGCTATCACGGGCCACGATTTCAACAAAATGCGTCGGAATGTGGTAACTCTCCAAATAGCGGCACAACAGCGCAGAAATGTGGTTATTGATCTCGCCCTTGCCCTCCACGGCCAGCACTTTACTATTGGGCAGCAGCACCTCGTCGCGGAACGTGAGAATCAATTGCTCCGGTGCTTCGGTCTCATATAGCGTTTTGGTTCTGCCTTCGTACAGCTTTTTCTTTTTTTTGGCAGACATTACAGGGCCCTCTTGAATTGAAGAATATGCCCGCTACGGCCGTGGTTTTTCTCCGTTGGCACCGCGGAAAACGTCATCCGTTTCATCCAGTCCCGCGCGCGCAAAGATTGTGTCTACATGTCGCAGATGCCTCTCCAGATCGAAGCACTGCGCCAGCTCGTCTTCGGAGAGATATTGGTAAATCCTCCGATCGGCTTGCAAACGCGCCTGGAAACGCGACGCGGAGCCCGGCCACGCGCCCTGTTGTTCCTGCCAGACAGCCAAGGCGTGACCCTGGACCAGTGCGTAGGCTTCTTCGCGCGCCATGCCCTTTTGTGTGAGCGCGAGCAGGACTTGTTGCGAAAAGATCAAGCCTTCGGTACGGTCCAGATTGCGCCGCATGTTTTCCGGATAAACGTGCAGGCCGGCCACGACGCGCGTGAATTGATGCAGCATGTAATCCAGCAAAATGAAGCTGTCGGGCACGACCACGCGCTCCACCGAACTGTGCGAGATGTCGCGTTCGTGCCAGAGCGCAACGTTTTCCAAGGCCGCCGTGGCGTTGCCGCGCAGCAGGCGAGCCAAGCCGGTAATTCTTTCGCAGGTCACGGGATTGCGCTTGTGCGGCATGGCGGAAGAGCCTTTTTGTCCCTTGCCGAAAGGCTCTTCGGCTTCCATCACTTCCGTACGCTGCAGGCTGCGAATCTCGACGGCGAATTTTTCCAGCGACGCGCCGATCAACGCCAATGTGTTCAACAACTCCGCGTGGCGATCGCGCTGCACAATCTGCGTCGAAACCGGCGCAGGTGACAGCGCCAGTTTCTCACACACGTATTTTTCAACGAACGGGTCAAGATGGGCGAAAGTGCCGACGGCGCCGGAGATCTTCCCTACGGCCACCGAACGCAAGGCGGCGCGCAGACGCTCGCTTTGCCGGGCAAGCTCGGCATACCAGACCGCGAGTTTCAAGCCGAAGGTCGTGGGCTCGGCGTGCACGCCGTGCGAGCGGCCTACGCACACCGTACGGCGATGCGCGAGCGCCTTGATTCTGATTTCCTGGCGCAACTTTTCGAGTTTGTCGAGAAGCAGGCTGCCGGCCTGCCCCATATGCACGGCCAAGGCCGTATCCAGTAAATCCGACGAGGTCATGCCCAGATGGATATAACGTCCTTCTGCGCCGACGTATTCATTGACATTCGTGAGAAACGCAATGACGTCATGCTTGAGCGTTTCTTCCAGCTCCAACACGCGCGGCAGATCGAAAAACGCACGCTGCTTGATGACGGCCAGCGCTTCGCGCGGAACAATACCCAATTCCGCCTGAGCTTCGCAGGCCAGAATCTCGACCTGCAGCCAAATCGCGTATTTGTTTTCGTCGCTCCAGACTTGCCCCATTTCGGGGCGGGTGTAGCGAGGGATCATTTTGCCTAGATGGATTGCTTCACTTTTTCCCAGTCTTCCAGGAATCGCCGTAAGCCGATATCCGTCAGTGGATGATCGAACATTTGATCGAACACCTTGGCGGGTAGCGTCGAAATATCCGCGCCGGCGAGCGCTGCTTCGATCACGTGCAGGGGATGACGCAGGCTTGCGGCCAGTACCTCGGTCTCAAATTCGTAGTTGTCAAAAATATCCACGATCTGCCGCACCAAATCCATGCCGACGTGGCCGATGTCATCAAGGCGTCCCAGGAACGGGCTGACGTAGGATGCGCCGGCTTTAGCTGCCAACAGCGCTTGGGTTGAGTTGAAAATCAACGTGACGTTGGTGCGAATTTTTTCATTCGCCAATTTACGTACGGCTACCATGCCCTCGCGGGTCATGGGAATCTTCACGATGATGTTCGGGTGAATCTTGGCAAGATCTCGTCCTTCTTTGATCATGCCTTCGGAATTCGTGGACACCACTTCGGCATTGACCGGGCCAGGCACGACTTCGCAAATGCTAAGCAAAATATCTTTGAATGCGCCTTTCTCTTTGGAAACCAAAGTGGGATTGGTGGTCACGCCGTCGAGCAAGCCCATGGCGGCGATTTTTTTGATTTCTGTGAGATTGGCTGTGTCGAGGAAGAGTTTCATATGGACCTCCGCAAAGATTTATTCTTGGAAACCCTGTGAAAGCTCGGAACCTTCCCAAGGTTAAGTCTAATCACGAGAATCTTCAAACTTGAGCTCCAGCATGCTGGGCTTCATATGGTAATTGAAAATGACCGGCGACCACACCCGGAACTGTAATGTCTTCGTCCAAAGATTCCCAGCGTAAAGCGTAACCATCCAAGCGTAGAGTGACTTCTTTCAGTTGATCATCCGTAGCGTTCTTTAGAATATGAAAGCGGTTCGCCGGAAATCCGATGAGGCGGCCGTCGGTAAGCTCTATAAAAACCGTTCTTCCTTCTACCCAAACTCTAATCGCAGCCGGTTCAACCAAAGCTTCTTTTTCAACGACGATGGTGTTCATAGAATTTTTCAACCAATAGATCACGATTTTCGAAGATCAATTTCTCAATAATTCGTACGATGTGAGGCGCTACCCGCTTATTTCTTGCCAAACGAACTGGATCAAGCCAAAACTTACATTCACCTTCTGGTGTTGCAACATGAATGTGAGGCGGCTCATTCCTTTCATCTGAGTAAAAATGAAAGCGAAATGCCCCAATTCTTAGCACAGTGGGCATGGCACTTGCAGATTGTCTCTATTAATGCGCATGACTAGTCAAAAAACCCGTGAAAGACCAAGACTTGAGTCAAGATAATTTACTTCAAGATGATTAAAAAGCCTTTAATCATCTTGACTGTATTGCCTCTACTGGTCATTCGCATTATTACTCTTATTGCAAATCATCGTCCTCGTGAGCCTGCTGCTTCGCATCAGGATGCTGCACACCAGTCTCAAACGACACCGCCGGATAATAAACCTTTTCCAGAAACAACCCATGCGGCGGCGCGGTCATGCCCGCGGCTACGCGCTGCTGCTGCTGCAATATGGCTCCGACTTGCTCCGGCGCCATCCGGCCGCGCCCAACTTCGATCAGCGTGCCGACGATGATGCGCACCATGCCACGCAAGAAGCGATTCGCCCGAATGCGCATCATGATTTTCTCGCCGTTGTCCTTCCACTCAAACTCCTCGACGCGGCTGAGATAGTGCGGGTCTTCCGTCGCGGTGCTGCAAAAGGCCCGAAAATTGTGCTCGCCGAGCAAACATTGTGCAGCCTGCTGCATCACTGGCACGTCCAGTGGGAATTTGCAGAAGTAAGCATACCCTCTACCTACCGCGACCGGATAACGGCTGAGCACATAACGATACTGGCGGCTCATGGCATCGAAGCGCGCGTGAAAGTCCGGCGGAACCATTTCGGCGTGCTTGACGACGACGTCACGAGACAAAATCCCGTTCAAAGAACGCGGCAAGTTTGCCGTGGGAATCTCAACCTCTGTTTTGAAATTGATCACCTGGCCGCAGGCGTGTACGCCGGTATCAGTACGGCCGGCGACATTCACACGCACTTTTTCGCGCAACAAAACTTCCAACGCCCGCTCGACTTCGCCCTGTACCGTGCGCAATTGAGGCTGAAACTGCCAACCATAAAACTTGCTGCCGTCGTATTCTAGAATCAGCTTGGCGTTGGGCATGGCACATGGATCAGATCAATACGATTCAAGTTTTTATCGGGCCGGAAACAGGAAGCTCAGAATCTGAGATTGCGTCTCGGGTTTATTCAAAGGCTCCAGCGACTCTTGTTTCCAACTATTTGCGGCTGCCGGCGCCCCTCGCAACAATCCTGCTGTACTCAAATCTTCGTCAATATCAGGCCAATGTATTCCAAAGCCGCCGCCGCAAATTTGCCAATGCGTGCGTTGTTCCATAATTCCGCCCCGAAACTTACCTATCCCGAGCTTTTCTCTCACTTGATCAGCTTTGATACAAGAAAGTCAAAAAGCAAATTCCGGTCACACCCATCGTAGCCAACAAATCGCGCCGCTCAAAAGCCAATTCCTGATAAGCCACCCTAGGCGCGCCGCTATCATAACACCTCGCGACCAGCGCCACGGCCAGCTCATCCGCGCGATTGAAAACTGCAACAAACAAAGGCACCAGCATCGGCACCAAACCCCGTAGACGCTGCAACAAGCTGCCTTCGTAACGCGCGCCGCGAGAGACTTGCGCGCGCTGAATGCGTTGCGCTTCCGCAACAATCGTCGGCACAAAACACAGCGCGAGCGCCGTCATGAACGCCATTTCATGTACCGGTACACGCATGCGCCGGAGCGGCTTCAACAATCGCTCCATCGCTTCTGTCAAATCGCTCGGGATCGTGGTAAAAGACAAGAGCGCAGCGACGAGCACCAACAAGGCCAAACGTACGGCATATTTGGAGCCGGTGACGCAGCCCCGCCATGAAATGGAAATGCCCCACACTTCAACCTGCGGGGCCGCGGGATCAGTCAACGCATGAATGGCAATCGTAATGCCGAACAGCCATAGAAATGCGCGTAGATTTTTACCAAAAATATGCGGCGGCATGCCCGTTGAACATATTACGGCGATCATCACGACGGTCCACAACAGCAAAACCGGCCATGCTTCCGCCCACATCAAAGCCGCCATAATCGTCACGCCGAGCACGAGCTTGGTCCGCGGATCGAGACGATGCAACCAGGACGAACCCGGATAGTATCTGCCGAGCGTGAAATTCTGCCACACACTTATAAACCAAACTTTTTCGAGTAAATATAGAAAATCTTTCTGGAAAAACCAATAAAAAACTCCGGCGAGGCCGGATTTTCCGCTTGACTTTTGGGCCGATTCATAATATTTTGGCAGCCGCTTTCAACATGAGCCTGACATAAATTTGTGACGCATGGGAAGGCGCTTCTCCCTTCATCACGTGCGCATCTCGGCATTCAACCCTTCCACAGACAGGATACGCTGTGGCCAGCGAGTTAGGAAAACTAACTTGTTCCACTGCGGCTTCCTTCCCGCTGGCACGAGGCCTCCAAACCATCAAAGCTTTTGGATCACGTTTCAAGCCGTTCTGCATGAATGCGCTGTGCATACCTCATGGCTCGGGTAAGATGATCAACCTACCGCACCTAATCTTTTCGTTTGTGGAGGAAAGATGGAAACGAAAACCGCACCGCCCAGATCCGAGAGCAAGGTCAAGCCGTTCATTCCCAACGAACAAATCATCCCCGAATTCACGCCGAAGGCTCTGATCGCGGGTGCTCTTTTCGGCATCATCTTTGGCGCTGCGACGGTGTATTTGGCATTGAAAGCCGGCTTGACGGTTTCTGCTTCGATTCCGATCGCGGTGCTGGCGATCTCACTCGGCCGCAAGTTTTTGAAAACCACGATTCTCGAAAACAATATCATCCAAACTGCTGGCTCGGCTGGCGAATCCATCGCCGCGGGTGTGGTCTTCACGCTGCCAGCTTTTTTATTCATGTCGATGACGGAAAATGGCGTGAGCGTCGGTGCGCCGTTCTTCAATTATTTAACGATCTTCACGCTCGCCGCACTCGGTGGCATGCTGGGCACCTTGATGATGATCCCGTTGCGCCGTTCCCTGATTGTGAAGGAACACGGCGTTCTCCCTTATCCCGAAGGCACGGCGTGTGCCAGCGTACTCATCGCCGGTGAAAAAGGCGGCGATTTTGCCAAGACCGCTTACCAAGGCCTGGGCTTCGCCATTGTTTACGCCCTGCTGCAAAAGGTCTTCCATGTCATTGCCGAAACGCCGGCCTGGGTGACGAGGCAAACCAACAAATATTTTCCTTCGGCCACGTTGAATGCCGAAGTCACGCCGGAATACCTGGGTGTGGGCTATATCATCGGTCCGAAGATCGCCGGTGTACTGGTGGCCGGCGGTATATTGGGCTGGTTGGGATTGATTCCGCTGCTCGCATCCGTCGTGCCGGCAGACACCATTGCGCAGCAACTCGTCAAGCTGGGTTATTTGAAGGACTTGGTCACCGCAGGCGGGCCGGGCAATTGGGATCCGGCCTCGCATACTTTCGGCAATACCGCGGCGGCGATTTACCGCGCCTACGTGCGCCAGATCGGGGCGGGAGCAGTGGCAGCAGGTGGATTTATCACGTTGCTCAAAACCATTCCCACCATCGTCTCTTCCTTTAAAGAAAGCATGGTGTCGATCAAGGAGCGCGGTACGACCAGCATGGTGCGCACCGAACGCGATCTTTCTTTCCGCACGGTCATCTTTGGCAGTATCGGTCTGGTGGTGTTGATGGCGATCATGCCACAAATTCCGGGCGATTCCATCATCAACAAATTGTTGCTTGGCGTGCTGGTGGTGATCTTCGGTTTTTTCTTCGTCACGGTTTCCAGCCGCATCGTGGGCATTATCGGCACCAGCTCCAATCCTATTTCCGGTATGACCATCGCGACGCTCATGGGCACGGCCTTGATCTTCATCGCCGTGGGCTGGACCGGAATCGTTTACGAGCCGATGGCGCTCGTGGTCGGCAGCATGATTTGCATCGCGGCGGCAAACGGCGGGGCCACTTCTCAGGATTTGAAAACCGGCTATATTGTCGGCGCAACGCCCAAATGGCAGCAACTCAGCCTGTTCGTCGGCGCCGTGGTTTCTTCCCTCGTGATCGGCGCGACGCTGATCTTGCTGGATAAACCGACTACCGAAATGGCGGCGCAAGGCATTCAGCACGCCATTGGCAGCGATAAGTTTCCCGCGCCGCAAGGCACGTTGATGGCTACGCTGATTAAGGGCCTGCTCTCGTTCAATCTCGATTGGCAATTCGTGCTCGTGGGCGCTTTTCTCTCGATCACGATGGAGTTGTGCGGCGTGAAGTCCCTGTCCTTTGCCGTCGGCGCATATTTGCCGCTCTCCACGACCCTGCCGATTTTTATCGGCGGCGCGATCAAGGGCATTGTGGATTGGAAGTCGAAAAAAAATCAAGAAGAAACGGAAGATGCGGAATTGGGCCGCGGCAGTTTGTTCGCGACGGGTTTAGTGGCTGGCGGCGCGCTGGCCGGTGTAATCGTGGCTTTACTTTCGGTCAATGATAACATCTTCAATGCTCTGCAAAAACTCAGCGCGGAGCACGGGCTGACGGGCATGCTCGGCGGCGGGGGTTATTATCTGATGGGGACGTTGTTTTTCGCGTTCATGGGATGGACGCTGTATCGCGTCGCCGGCAAGAAATTGTAAAGCAGTCAAATTCATTACCGTCTACAGATCAAAAGATCCGTCGGCCGGTTACAACCAATGACGAAGATTCAAGAGGCAACGCTGAATGCCGTTTGCTCATCTCAAGGCCATTCTCAAAAAGATCGACCTTTATCGCGACGAAGCGATTGAGTTGCAGCGGCAGCTCACGGCCATTCCCGCGCTTGCGCCGGAAAATGGCGGCGAAGGCGAAAGACAAAAAGCCGATTTTCTGAGCGCTTGGATCCGAGAAAATTTGAAACCGGATGACGTGCAGGAATACCACGCACCCGACTCGCGCGTGGCCTGCGGCTATCGGCCCAATCTCATCGCACGTTTTCATGGCCACTCATCCAAACGCACGGTCTGGATCATGTCGCACTTGGACGTTGTGCCGCCGGGTGATTTGTCAAAATGGTCGGGCGATCCGTGGACCATGCGGGTTGAAAAAGACAAAAGAGGCCGGACCAAGCTGATCGGCCGCGGCACGGAAGACAATCAAGCCGGGCTGGCTTCCTCCGTTTTCGCCGTCAAGGCTTTTCACGATCTCGGCCTCACGCCGGCTTCGAATACGGGTTTGGTGCTGGTGGCCGATGAAGAGACCGGCAGCGCATACGGCGTCAAATATTTGCTGGATCATCATCGCGATTTGTTCAAAAAAGACGATCTCATTATCATTCCTGATGCGGGCGACGCAAAAGGGACGGTGATCGAGATCGCGGAAAAAAGCGTTCTTTGGCTCCGTTTTCATACCCGCGGCATACAAACACATGCTTCCATTCCGGAGCGTGGCCGCAATGCGCACAAGGCCGCCAGCTTTTTTGCCGTGCATATGGATTCGCTGCACGGAAAATTCCGCAAGCGCGACGCCATGTACTCACCGCCGATTTCGACTTTCGAGCCAACCAAGCGCGAAGCCAACGTGCCCAATGTGAACACCATTCCGGGCGAGGACGTGATGTATTTTGATTGCCGCGTGCTTCCCGATTACAAGGTATCCGAGGTCATGCGGGAAGTGAAGAGAATCGCCCAAGGAATTGAACGGCAATTCAAAGTCAAGATTGCGATTTCTTCACCCAACTCCGGCCAGGCCGCGCGGCCGACGGCTGCTGATGCGCCGGTGGTGCTGGCGCTCACCCGCGCCCTGCGCGAGCTGCGCCGCTTACACGCCAAGCCCGTCGGCATAGGCGGCGGCACGGTCGCGGCATTTTTTCGCAGGCACGGCATTCCAGCCGCCGTATGGTCAACAATGGACGACACCGCGCATAGCCCGGATGAGTATTGTCTGGTTGAAAACATGATGGATGATGCCAAAATTTTTGCGCATGTGTTTATGCAAGAGTAGCGCTCTGCCAGGTTCAGGGTGGAGTGTTTTCCTCTCATTCGGAAGAATCCCACGAGGGCCTTACGGCTTGTGACGCCACGGCAGCTCGTCCCACTCTGTCAGGATTCTTTCAAGATGACAAAGCGGATTGATCATGGCAAAACGAAAACCCACTGCCCCCCGGATAAAGCGGCAAGCCGCTGCTTCGAAAAATGCCGGCAAAAATAAAACCGCGCCGGCTAAATTGAAAGCGGCGAGGCGTAAAAGACCCGCGCCCGCAGTGGTAACTGCAAAAAAATCGGCCGGCGCACTGGAAAACGCTGCACGCATTGCACTCGTTGATTGCATGGCCCTGCAGCCCGGGGAAACGGTAATGATTCTCACGGACGAGAACAAGCGTACCATTGGTGTCACTCTTTGGCAAGCAGCGAAAGGACTAAATGCGGAAGCGATATTGGTCGAAATGACGCCGCGCGCGCGTAACGGTGAGGAGCCGCCGGCTCCCGTGGCCGCGATGATGGCCCTCAGCAGCGTTGTTTTGTGCCCAACCAGCAAATCCGTCACGCACACCGCGGCGCGGCGCGAAGCGATTGCGCGCGGTGCGCGCATCGCGACCTTGCCCGGCGTAACCGAAGACATGATGATTCGCTGCCTGAGCGCGGATTATCGTGCCATCGCCGAGCGCAGCATTCGCCTCTCGGGAGAATTGCAGAAAGCCAAAGAGGTTCACGTCACCAGCCCGGCGGGCACGGACATTGTGATGCAACGCGGCGACCGTTATCCCAAGCCCGACACCGGCTTGTATCACCATCCCGGGGATTCCGGCAATTTGCCTGCGGGCGAAACGTTCTTCGCACCGGTGGAAGGCACGGCGCAAGGCACAATCGTATTCGAGGCCGCAGTCGCAGGCATCGGCAAAATCAAAAGGCCGATTCATCTGGTCGTCCGCGACGGTCTCGCGGTGGAGATCACCGGTGGCCCAGAAGCGCGGCAGCTCAATGCATTGGTCGAGGCCGTGGGCACGTTCGGCCGCAATATCGCCGAGCTCGGCATCGGCACCAACGACAAAGCGAAAATCACCGGTTTGATTTTGGAAGATGAGAAAGTGATGGGCACCGTGCACATCGCTTTGGGAGACAATAAATCGATGGGAGGAAATGTTGCGGTCTCAAGCCATCTCGACGGGCTGATCCTCGAGCCCACCGTGCGCATCGACGGCCGCATCATTATGGAAGCGGGAAAATTACTGGGCGCATGAATCGACTCGAAAAAGCAGCTCAACTTGCACTCTTCGAGAGTTTAGAGGTGCAGCCGAAACAGACTTTGCTCTTGGTGGCAACGCCCAAACTCTCTTCCCCGGCGCAAGTCTTTCGTAAGGTCGCTGAGAAAGCGCGCGTGGAAGTCTTTTTTTTGGAAATTCCCCATTCACCCATTAAGCGTTCGCTGCTGTCGCAGCTTTCACGCCAGTTTTTGAGCAGTGTGGCGCAAGTGGTTCTGCTTGCGCCACACCTCGATGCGGACAGCCTGAATTGGCTTCGGCACCAGACGACCAGCCGCGT
The DNA here is from genome assembly GCA_050732395.1 of bacterium. Taxonomy (GTDB): domain Bacteria; phylum Zhuqueibacterota; class Zhuqueibacteria; order Zhuqueibacterales; family Zhuqueibacteraceae; genus JBIOXB01. The sequence continues at coordinate 98,039 of JBOHQX010000404.1, read as the reverse complement.
GATCATCTGGCCGCAATTGGAAGAAGATACCATTCAACGCTGTGCCAACACCGATTTCCGCCGGCTGCGTGAGCGCTGCCGCAGGCTTGCAGATATCTTGACCATCGGACGCTCACTCAGGCTGCGCCTTGCTTCCGGAGCGGAACTGGAAATGACAATTCTGCAACGCCGCGGGCACATCGAAGCCGCACCGCTCAATGGCGAAGAGTATTGCTGCAGCTTGCCGGCGGGCCGGGCATTCGTCGTGCCGCAAGTCAGCTCGGTCAATGGGGAGATTCTGCTGAATGCAGTTGCTGGCGAAGCGAGTCACCGCACCCAGCCGATTCAAATCAAAGTCGTGGATGGCAGGGTCAAGCTCATCAAAGGAGGAAAAACTTCCAACGATCTGCGCCGGCGTCTGCGCGCCATCGAGGAAGCGGCGGAATCAGCTGCTGCGAGCAAAAGCGGCGCGGGCCGGCATGTCGTTGAAATCGGTTTTGGCATGAACGAGAACGCGAGGCTGGGCCAGTCGGAGATGGAAGATGAAAAAGTGCAGGGAACGGTACATCTGGGCTTTGGTCGCCGCGGCACCGGCGGCAAGCCTCACGAAGTTTTGGCACGCGGCATCATCATGAATCCCACGGTCATCATCGATGGGCGGGAGGTCATCCGTGAAGGCAAGATGATGTTTGACTGAGGCAGGGGGCGTGGAGCGGAGTGCAAGACTAATCCTACAGATTACACGTTACACTTCACGCGCTGCAGCAATCAAACTTAGAATAAAATCTGAAAGTTTTACTCATATGTTAACCCATTTTTCAACACAGAGACACAGGGAACACGGAGTTTCACAGAGAATTTTTAAGAACTCCGCGTAATAAAACTCACTCTGTAATACAAACTTGTAGAACTTTGCCTTTTTAACAAAGTTTTTGGTTGCGACTCTGCCGGCCGGAAGTCTTTGCGAATCTTAGCGAGGCTTTGCGTGAGTTTTTTTGTTGCGGCTATGCCGCGCTGTGACTCTCCGTGCGCTCTGTGTCTCCGTGTTGAAAAGTTTTTACATTTTTGTGCTGCCGTGCTGCCCGAAGGGCTTTAGTTTTCAACCCGCAAGGGGCTTTTCGCCTGGTTGAAAACTGGTGTAGACGTTATTCGCGCAGATTGTAAGACCTCAAGAATTTGTCATAGTATCTGGATTCTCGGGAGAGCAAAACATGGTCCTCGTTGGCTGGGCGCTTACGGTGTTGGGATTGGCTTTTATCGTCGTAGGATTGATGGGCGCTTATAAAGACGTCACGCGCAGGAGCCCGCGCAATGGAGATCGCAACCCTCCCGCAGGCAACGGATTTTGGGCAGAGTTGATCAAAATTCTTCCGGCCTTGCTGGAACAATTGTTCAAAGCGCCGAAATGGTTCTTGTCGTGCTTGGTAGGTATTGTATTGATTTATTGCGGCGTGCGGTTGATTAACGGACTGTCGTTGTTGCCGATGGGATGAGCTCACGAATCGAAATCGCCTGCCAAGGCGATGATCACCTCAAACAAAAAGGAGACGTGCACATATACGTCTCCTTTTTGTTTGAATGATTGATTTACAAATGACGATTTTCGATTTACGGAGTGCTTATCAAGCTCATTTCGTCACCATCAGCTTGCGTACCAGCCTTTGCTCGCCGGCCTGCAGGGTCAAGAAGTAGATGCCGCTGGTCACCAGTTTACCGCTTTCGTCGCGGCCATCCCAGGCGACCTGATGCCAGCCAGCGTTTTGCTGGCCACGCACGATTTGGCGCGTCAAACGGCCCAACATATCATAGACGCGCACTTCCACTTCGCGCGCTTCCGGTAATGCGAACGGAATGGACGTGACGCCGTGCGTTGACCCGGCTGCCGTCAGTGAAAACGGATTGGGGTAATTCGCTGCGAGCGCCAATTCCCGCGGCTGGTCTGTTTCAAGACCACGATCACTGCCTCGGTCCAGTTTTGTATCCGTCCAGCGCAGATCCTCCGAATGGCGCATGGCTGCGCTCAAGTAGGCCTGGCCGATTTTCGTCAATGTGGCGCCGTCGTTCGCTAACAGCGCTGTGACCGGCTGCTGGCCGATAGTGTCGAAGCGGCGGTCATAACCCACCGAACGGCTCCAGAACCATTTGGTGATGCCAAACTGATTCTCTTGCAAGTATGAGGTAAGTTGCGCACACATCGTGGCGACTTCGGCTTCATTGCGGCGCCAATCGATGTTTCCCATCTCCGTCGCCCAGATTTCCGCCACCTGGTGCCTTTGGAAGCTCGCACACAGGGCCGCGATTGCCGGTTCAACGTCTGCGAGCTTGAAAGCCTGTGCTTCCGCGCGCATGGGATAGAGGTGGAAGTTGCCGATATTCACCTCGACCTCGGCTGGCAAAGCGGCGCGAAATGCTTCGAACCACGCGACCGTCGACGCTTCGAACATGACGTTGCTGATGAACGCCGCCACTTCCCGGCGCAATTCTACGCTCAGCAGAGGCGGGATCAGGGTCATCGCGATGTCCTCGGGGCGGTCGATCACTTCCTTCAAAAACAATCCGCCCAGCATCACTTTGGCCGTGGGATCCAGCGTTCTGATCCAATCATAGTAGCGCCGGAATTCGAGCGCGTATTGCTCCGGCCGCATCAGTGGAAACCAATTGGGCTCGTTGCCGATTTCCCAAACTGCGCCGCGTACGCCGCGCCCTTCGATTTGTTCCCGGATCCAAGAGGCGTCGCGATCGAAAATGCCGTCCAAAATCTGTTGCTGCCGGCGCAAAGGCTCGCCCGCGAAGAAAGTCTTGGACAAGAATTGCTCGAAATAAAAATGTTGTGCCAGATCGGGGCTGCCGTCGTTGTTGAGGTCGATGTTCTTGATTTGCGCCATGCCGCTCCCGACGGCGTTATCGATCTGCGTCTGGACGATGACGTCGATCTTGTTCCAGGTGAAATTCACGTTACCAATGTTGAGAATGTTGACGGTGAACACGATCTTGCCCTGGGCATCCGTCACCGACCTGCCGTAAACGTCCTTGAGGACGAAATAGCGGCCTTTTTCGTCGTCGAGCATCGCGATCGTACCCCCGAGGGTGAGCTTGGTATCGAAAGTCGGGGAAGCATGTATGCTGCCATTGCTGCCGCGCGCATGCGTGGACCATGTCACCGAGGTCTCGAAGGAAAAGTTTATTTCTTCGCCGTTGGGTGCGACCGTGAGCTGAATCTCAGGCAGCTCGGCGGGAATGGAAACTCTGGTGTCGCTCAAGCGCACGGTATAACTGTACAGCGTGACGCCCAAAACTCTTTTCTTCCACGTTTTGGAGGCGCCATTGACGGTCTGTGCCCACAAAGCTTCGAGCTGCGGCCGATTGGCATTCCAGGTGTCACGAATGACGGGAAGCGCGTCGGAACGCACCACGTTCAAAGTGAAATTGAGCAAATGCTGCAGGAGCAAGGATTTCGGTTTTTCCATCAGATCGACGAGGTACCAGTCCCAATCCGTGTTCCATTCATCACTGCGAGAGGTCACCTGGCCGACGACGAAATGTTTCTGTTTGCCCGCGAGCACCGGATCCTGGTTCTGGCGTTGATACTCGCGATAGTTCTGCAATTGCAAGCGCACAGCGCCCTCGCGGCCGACCGTGCCAAAGCGCGAATCGACTCGTGGCCTGACTTGCGCTTGCAGATTCACCACCAAGATGGAATACGCCAATGCCGCGGCGAACAGGCTGACCGATCGTGCGGTCGTCACGAATTTCATAATCCCTCCGTGTAGAGAGTTAGTGGAGAAGGAAACAATTGAATGTTTGCAATAATTTATGCTTAACGTTGTCGAACCAGGCGAGAGGGCAGGAACGGTCGCGAAACGCAATCTGCAGAAGCTCACCAAGTGCACAACATCGCCGTTAGGCTTTGTATGCCCTCGACGGACTCATCGACTCCTAATGTGCGCGCTTAAAAATTGCTCAGGCTCTACCCCAGAACTACAAAACACTCAAGCATTTGTGAAGAACGACCTGGCGGAGAGAAAGCATGCATGAGGACCACATGCGTGAGGTGCTCAAATCTGAAACAAAGCTGGAATGTTCAATCACTACAAATTCGCGCGTAATAATGCAAAATTTTATGAAGTAGTCAAGCGTTTTTTTTGCGAAATACAAATTGCTCTGCCCTCTGCGTCAACAACTGGGGCGTATTTTGCTCATTCAATCCAGTCAAGTCGATCTGTGAACAGCCCAAATCAAACGCTGTTCTCACATCACGGCCAAAGCCCAGGGCCCGATAGAATCGGCAATCGTAAATCAGCAAGGAGGCTTTATGATTACTGAAACTCTTTCCAGTCGATGCACGCTCGTCGCTGCGAGCGCCTGGGCAGGTTCACAATCGGTTCGCCATTGTGGTCATGTCATTTTCCTTCATAACGGCTGACACCGAAGATGACGTAGTTATAGGGAATCAACTGCGCCGGATCGTCCCGCTTGACCACGCGGCCGGAATTCGGGTTGAACACCCATTCTTTCCATTCCCACACCGTTTGTATATTCTCTGGAATCTGTACGGCGAGGTACGAGCCCTCGGCCAAACGCGCGCGCGTAGGAATGTTGCTGAAATCGAGGCCGAGATGAAAGTCCTGCACCGCCACATTTTTCGTGCGGCGCGCGATCGCACGGGTCAAGCCGTAAGCCATTTCGGAAAAGAGGGTCACGGCGGGATGGGCGAAGCTACCCAGTTGCAGGCCCAAACGGAAGACATCGGTTTCCAAAAAGTTGAGGAAACTCCCGTCGTCTTCATTTTTCACGTTCACCGTATAGCACTTCAGAGCGACACCATCGCTGCCAGCGTTCAATCCCACGAAAAGGGGATAGCTCAGAACTGCCGCATGCTCATTCTCGCGCACGCGATACGTCGCATTAAAATGCAGATGTTCGACGCCTTCCGGTCGATGGTTTTGCGCGTAAAAGTCCATCAAAACCCGATGCGTTCCGCGTCCGGGATAATCCGCCACGCGCATCGCATCCAGCGTGATTTTGATGCGAGCATTCTTCAAGGCCTGATCCGGCGCAATATTACCGGCGTGCCGGATGGGCAGGTCGCTTTCGTTCGGCGGCGCTGGTGCAATATGGCCAAAGGCGTGCCCGGTGTGATGCCAGGCTTTCTCGCCGAACGGCCACCAGTCTCCGAAGCTGCGGGAAGTAGCCGCCCCTGCCCCACGCGTTACCACGGGTTTTGAGCTTGCCGGCTTGCCTGTCATTTCCTCTTCCCCCAATTCGCGCAGCTTGAGCGCCGCCTGCTCGGGCGTCATGTTACCCAACACGGGTAAGTCGTCGAACCAATGGGCTTGATCCATCAACAAGTTACCTTCATATTTCGAGGCTTCATCAAGGTTTTGATAGTGCTTGCAAGATAAGATAGAACGATTAAATTTGCCATAGTTTTTATGGACAATTGCGAGCCCATGAACGAAATTTCAAATCTCTTGCTTGAAACACAGGCGTTGGAGCTTGCGCCGGCCGGCAAAGTTTTTTGGTATACTTCCGGCACGGTCGGGCCGTTTTATCTCAACGCACATTTTCTGTACGGCGGACGGAAGAAAGCCGAGGACCTGCTGGCATTCATCGATCAGAATACCGCCGATCGCAAGCGCCTGCTGACGGGATTGCTCGCCCACACCGAGAAAAATTACGCTGAAGATGCCGGCTATCGCGCGGTTATCGACGCAGTTGTCACACTAGCTAAAGATGAAATCGGTGCGGCTCAAATTGGTTATGTCTCCGGAGGGGAACGGCGGGACTGGTTTTTTTCTTTGCTCACGGCGAAACGGCTTCAAAAACCGGCGCTGGTATTGTTCAAGGACCGGTCGGCCGTAATGATTTATGATGAACAAAACAACACTGCAATTCGCTTGCAAGCATCGTTAGCACTGAATGGCGCGCGGGTTTTGCACGTTGCCGATTTGGTCACAGAAGCATCGAGTTACGTACGCTCGTGGCTACCGGCAATCCAAAGTCGCGGCGGGCAATTGCAATGGGCCATCAACGTGGTCGATCGCGGCCAGGGCGGCGAACAGGTGCTGGCGCAGAATGGTATTGGCGCGCGACATTTGGTTCAACTCGGGCCGGAATTTTTTGAGAGGGTGGCAAAAGCCGGCCATCTCAATCAGACTGTAGCGCAGCAACTGATCGATTATCATCTCCGGCCGCATGAAAGCATGAGGAAACTTTTGCAGGAGCATCCGGAGATCTTGTGGGAAGCTTTGCGGGGAGACGATACAAAGATCCGCCAGCGGGCACAGCAATTGATTGAGCAGAATAGTTATGGCTTTACGGCAGAATTCTTGGCGGGATTTGGCGGCCAGTGATTTTTTTCAACATAAAAGCATGCAGCCCAGAACAACTTCTGCGTTGGCATGACGCTCCCGCATGAGAGTTGTTATGGGCTGAGGGTCGATGCTTTTAGCTAACCAAATTTGCCTGCACTCACTCAAACCGTAAGGCCGCAATCGGATCTTTTTTCGCGGCTTTGCGCGCCGGATAAAGCCCGAACACAATCCCGACCATTGCCGAAATACCAAAGGACACCCCCACGCTATACAGCGAAATCACCGTGTCCCAGCCGGCATATAAATTGATCCCCTTCGCCATCACCGCGCCCAGGATAATGCCGATGATGCCGCCGGTTGCGCTGATCAAAATCGTTTCGTTCAGAAATTGACCCATAATGTCTCGCTGGGTGGCGCCCAACGCGCGGCGTGTGCCAATCTCTTTGGTACGCTCGGTGACGCTGGCGAGCATGATGTTCATAATACCAATGCCGCCAACCAGAAGGGAAATGGCAGCAATGGAGCCCATAACAATATTAAAAACCCGTTGTGTTCTTTGACTCTGCGCCAACAACTCTGAGGGAATGACAATTTCATAATCACTCACGCCATGGTGCGTGCGGTCGAGCAGGCGCTTGACAACTTGAGAGGCCGGTAGCACCTGGTCTTCATTCTCAACCTGAATGGCAATCTCCTCGACAAAATGCGGGTTATTGCTGTCGGTGAACCGCTTCAGTGCCGTCGTGATCGGGATATAGATATCCTTATTAAGATTGCGCAGCTTAATGACCGAGGTTTTTCCTTCTTTAATACTTTTATGTTCCATCACGCCTACAACTGTATACCAAGCGTCGCCGATCTTGATGCGCCGGCCGGTCGCATTCCGGTAGCCAAAAAGCTCCTGTTGAACTTCCCAACCGATCACGCACACCCGTTTGGCCATTTGCACGTCAAACGGCGTAATGAACCGGCCTTCTTTGGGCCGGAAATTTGTTACCCACTGGTAGGCCTCGTCCGTTCCAACCACCCGCCCGCTGGATTCTTTGTTGTTCGCCATGACTTCGACTTCGACAAACCGGAGAGGCGTAACTCCTTTGGCATTCGGCAAGGTCGCACGGATCAACTGCCCGTCGGGATAGGTGAGTCCGCGCGAGAATTTTTTGTCCGCTTCCGCGGCCTGCTCGCCGGCAAGTTTCACGTGTTGAACGCGAATATTGTTCGTGCCCAGGAGCTTGATTTGCTCGATCGCGGCACGCTTGGCGCCTTCGCCGATGGAAAGCATTGAGATGACTGCGGCGACGCCAAAAATCACACCCAGTGTGGTCAGCAGCGAGCGCAGTTTATGCACCGCAATGCTTTTCACCCCAATCTGTAAGGTTTCCGCGTATTGCATGGCATTAGACCCAGGCGATAAATGATAGTTTACGGTTTACGTTTCCATTTTATTTCGACGGCAAGTGCTGCTGGCGTTACGCTTGAGGCAATCCCTCAAACAGATCTGACAATTTTATGATTTCTTGGCCATGAAGCTCACGCAGAATCTGGCCGTCCTGCATGTGAATTAGCCGGCGCGCCCATTTTGCCTTGCCAATTTCGTGGGTGACGAGAATGATCGTCGCGCCGCGCTCATTCAAACCCTGCAGTATTTCCATGATCTCCTGGCCCGTTTTGGTATCGAGATTGCCTGTGGGTTCATCGGCTAAAATGACGTCGGGTTCGGTGACCAGCGCGCGCGCAATGGCGACCCGTTGGTTCTCGCCACCGGAAAGCTGGTTGGGATGATGATCGCAGCGGTGCCCCAACCCCACGGCCTCGAGTAGTTCTCTGGAATGGCTTTGGCGCTCCTGGCGTTCCACGCCCTTGTATATCAAAGGCACTTCGACATTTTCCAGAACGGTAAGCTGGGGAATGAGATTGAAAGATTGAAAGACGAATCCCACTTTGCGGTTACGCAAGTGTGACAACTCCCGATCCGAAAGATTTTCCACTGGCGTGCCATCCAGCTCATATGTGCCTGAGGTCGGGCGATCCAGGCACCCCAATAAATGCATCAACGTCGATTTTCCCGAGCCGGAGGGGCCCATGATGGCCACAAATTCGCCGCGCTTTACCGTCAACGAAACGCCGCGGAGTGCGGGCACCTCGGCTCCACCCAGATAGTAAGTCCTCTTGAGATCCTTGATTTCCACCAGCGTGGTGGCATCTCCGCCTGTTTGCTGCAAATGCATCGTGATGGTCTCCTGGTGTTATCTTCGCCCCTTAGGTTCACTTCAAAAAATTGCCCGAACGTCATTCAACTCGGGCTGCTACTTTTGAATTTCAGGAGGGCGAGTAAGATAAACCATTTGGCCCTCTTGCAAGCCGTCTTCGATCACAGCAACACGATCGTTGCTTTCTCCAATCACGATGGACACGGGCACAATTCTCTTCTGGGGCCTGAGGCTTCTCACTCGATCCCACGCATAATTGAAGAACCCGGAGGTCGCCAGCGGGCGCGGTGCAATCTTCTCCGTTTTTGCCATGTAGGCTATGGTGCGATCCTGTTCATCCACAAAAATGGCTTCCAGAGGAAGATAAGTCGCTTCATTATGCTGGTTCACGAGGATGTCCACAGTCGCCGTGAGCCCCGGCTTCAAGCGCTCGTCGCGCCCGAGCACTTTGATGGTTACTCGAAAAACTTTCGCACCGGTCAATTTTCCGGTAATGGTGCTGATTTTGCGCTGCGCCAAATCTGCAATTTGGTTGACTTCACCTTTGAAGACGGCGTCCGGAAAAGCGTCCAGGCGAATTTCCGCCAGCTGGCCCAACTTCAGCCTGGCCAGATCAACTTCGCTGATTTCCGCATCCACCATCATCGTGGAAACGTCCGGCAGGTGCATCAAGTTCATTCCTTCAAATGGAATCATGCCCACGCTGACTTTCCTCGGATTCTCATTGTCTCCGGTCATCGCATAAACCACCAAGCCGGCACGCGGCGCCAGCACGAAAGTTTCGCGCAGTTTCCGGTCTTGCTGCGCCACGCCCCGGTTCGCGCGTTGCACGTTGGCGCGCGCCGCATCCACGGTCGCCTTAAGGGATCTTGTCTTGGCTTGCGCTTCCAAATAGGCCAACCGGGCTTGCCCAACCTCGCTCTCCATGACAAAGCCTTTCTTTGCCAGCTCGGCCAGCGAATTGTAATTTTGGAGCGCTGCTTCCTCCTTCGTCCTCTGGCCTTCGAGATCGCTCTGCGTTTTGGTTAAATCTGCTCTTGCCACCAGGACGCCGGAGGATGCCTCTCCTCGTGCGATCATGTATTTCTCCGACTCAAAAACCACCAGGGTATCGCCTTCCTCCACCCATTTACCTTCGGGCGCCATCCACAGAATCATCTTATCGTTGGGCGCGCCGATGGTGATTTGGTCCTGTGCGCGAAGCTCGCCGATTTCCGTGATTTTGATCGCAACCGGTCCACGCTTGACGGTCGTGCTCGGTATCGGGGTGTTTTCCGTATTCGTGACCATAGCTGTGCCGCCCGCAAGAATTCCGCCTAAAACGATCACGGCCAATATCACTTTGGTTTTTTTGAATTTGCTTTTTTTGCCTTCCGGGGGTTTTACCTCTTTCGAAGATTTTATCTCTTTCGAAAGTTTTACATCTTTCAAAAGCTTTACCTCTTTCGAAGGATTTACCTCGTTCAAAGGATTTACCTCCTCCATTGGTTGCGCCTCTTCCAAGGGTTTTACCTCCTCAAGAGCGCTCATCGGCTCAAAAGGCTTCACCTGCTGAAAAGGCTCTACCGGTGCAAAGAGCTTTACCGGCTCAAAGGGTTTTGCCGGACCAGAAAATCTTGCTTCCACCAGGGATTTAGCCTCACCAGGCTTTATTCCGTCCGTGGAGCGGCTAAAGTGTAATGACTTTCTCTTCATCGAATTTGCCTCCAAGTGTTGTCGTCCATACCCTGTCGTCGTCCGAAGCAGAATCGCTTTCATTGTTTTCGTGCGAATTTTGGAAGCACGAGGCGTCTTACATGACGCCCCTACTTCTCGCGTCCTGCTCAGTATGTTATGATTACTGGCTCAATTCTTGGCCGATCAAACTCTCGAGCAAGGCCAGTTGTGCATAGTAATCAACCAGTTTTTCCAAATATTGATTTTGGGCTTTCAACAAGTCTTCCTGGGCATCGGTAATATCCAAGTTCGAAGCCCGGCCGAGATTGAACATCGTAGTGGAAAAATCCACTTTCTGCTGCGAAGCCGTGATCGTGCCATTCAGGGCATTCAACTCCTCAGCAGTGCTCCGCGCGTTGTGCACGATGCTGCGAATATTGAGGACGATATGCCGCTGGAGATTGGTCAGGCGGTCTTGCTCTTGCGAGATGGCGACCTGGGCATTCTCGGCGGCCCCGGCAGCCTCTCGATTCAAGAAGGGATAACTCAATGTGAACGAGGCCAGCATGCCCGAGCTCCCAAGCTCCTGGCGCTGCAGCTGCAAGGTTTCAAATAATCCGGAATGTCCCACCGTGACGTCCAGTTGCGGCAACAGCGCATTTCTCGCGACCTTGTAGGAGAGCTGGGCGCGTTCGATGGCAACGTTTGCGCCGTGCAGCAGAGGGTTGTTGTCCAAGGCCAGCCGGACCAACTCATTTTCATTCAACGTTACCGGTGAGAATTTCAGCTCGGCCGCGGTCACTTGCAGAGGCATTTCCAAAGGTACGCCCAGGATCTCCTTCAGCGCATCCAGAGCGAGCTGATATTCGGTTTCGCTTCGGATCAGCGCGGCGCGATCTTCGGCGAGTCGTATCTGCGCGCTCAACACGTCGCGCTGCGTTGCTCGCTTTGCTTGCATCATGGATTCCGAGGCGCGTATCAGCGTTGAATCGCGCCGGAGGGCAACCTGATTGACCTCGATCAATTCGCGTGCGAGCAGGACGTTATAATAAGCCTGCTTCGTCGTGAAGATGGTGTTCAATTTGGCGTCGCTGACCTGGTATTCCTGAATGTGCCGGTCGTGGCGCGCCAGCGCGATCGGGCTCCGCGTCACCGTCGGCCACGCGCCACGGAGCAGCGGCTGCGTCAGGCTCAGGGAATAAGCCAGATTCTGCGCTTTGGTATTGGAATACAGATCGCGAAGATCGCCGGAAAAATTCAAAACGGCGCCGGTCATGAGTGTTTGCTGAACTTCGCCGATTAGAAAATTGTTGTTAAAATTCAAACGCGTGGGGTCGTTGGGCGCTAACGGATTAAAAGGCAGCCTCTGCTCCATTCTTTCCTGGGTGCCCGTCACCGCAAAAACCGGCAAGAATTTGCCAGAACTTCCGCGCAATGAAGCCTCTGCTCGCGACAGATCATGCTTGGCCAGCCGCAGCCTGAAGTTTTGGTGCAGCGCAATGCGAATACAATCATCCATCGAGAGCGGCGTTTGCAACCGTTCGCTGATCTCAGTTTCGTCGAGCGGTTGATACTGGAGCTCCAGTGGCACGTCGGATCCGTTCTTGGCTGTGGAGGTTGCGTTTTGCAACCTCTCGTTCGGTATTGCCAACGGTCGCGAAGCATTTGCGGGCGGTCTATCGTCCGAGACCCGCTGTTCTGCCTGGGACGGTGAGTAAGCAGGAGCGTTGTTTTGCAATTCCTGGCTCGCTCCAGGTTGCGGCTCCGTCTCGTTGCGCGTCCCGGCACATCCAGAGATGAACACCGATGCCGCCAGAAGAAGAAGCTGTGGCAGCTTTGATGCAAAAGACTTGATTTGTTTGTGTGTTTTCTCAACCATGACATCCTCCGCCGGCATCGTTTGTGTTTGTTACTTGATTGCCGATTTCAGTTCGGTTTCACTGATGATCTTAAACGGGATTCCCATGAGCATCACGACTTGTGTGGCCGCGTCGACTTTCTCGATCTTGCCCACGGCTTCGACTTCGCCGCCCAGCTTGGGGTCCTCTACCAATTCAACGGATACATCTTCAATTTCAACGGCCAGAAAGGTGCCGTCCTTCAAGTAGGTGCCGTCTACTTCCATCAGCATGCCTTCTTTCAGGTCCGTGAAGCCCTGCAAATGGCCAGTCTTGTTCTCGTAGTCGGTATCCGCTTGGGTTTTGATGGGCAGGCGCATCAATTTGAGTTCTTTCTGCCTGTAATCAACAATGCGAGCGACTGCAGTGATGCTCCAATCGCTTTCGAGAAAATCACCGGTCAACACCTTAATGCTCTTGGTCAACACCGAGTAATCTCGTTGAACGACACCTTCCATCTTGACCCATTGCCCGACCTTGAGAGCCCCAATGACTTCCGTCGGGGACATTTTTATTCTCATTTGGGCCATGGCGGCGGTCGTCATCGTCAAAAGCAGAAGAGACACAAAAGCCGCGGACACATGCGAACGTGCTTGCATGGTAAACCATCCTTTCACTTTCAAATGAATCATACACAATTGCTGATTTCAAGCAGGAAAAGAGTCATGGCGAGAAGCGATGCAAAAAGGCAATCTCCCAAAATCAACTAAGGGCGAATGCAATTCTCGCCATGACGCGATAAACCAATCTTCATCAAGTGCACCGCAGTCACCAATTTCGACTGGGCTTGCGCTTGCTTCTGTATGGAAGATAAGACAATCATACGCGCACGTTGTCATGGGCCGGTTGAAGAATTGTCAAAATTGTGTGAAAATAAAGGCCCGGCCGGCTAACCTTTCAGCACAGCAAGCGGGCGCAAGCGCGCCACCGGAAGCGCCAGGGAGAAGGCGGACATGGCTTCGATGACTTGCGAAATGTCCTTGAACGAGCCGGGGGCCTGTTCGGCGATTTCACCCGAACCGTAACGATACAAGCGAATATTTTTGTCCAGCATTTCTCTTTGTACCTGCCTCTCCGTGAAGCGCAACAGCGCCTCGGGTTTGTCCAGCACGCGCCCGGCACCATGATTGACGGAACAAAACGCCTCAGCGGCCTGCTCGCCTGCAACGCCGACGTATGAAGCGTGCCCCATGGAACCGGGGATCGGCACCGGTTGTCCGGTCCGGCTAAATACCGGATGCTCCTGCAACTGCGAGGGTGGCAGAGCACGGCTGGCACCGTGCCGGTGTATCCACAGTCTTTCTCCCTGCCACATCTCCGCCTTGATGCTCACGTGGCCGCAATCGTACAGCAATGGCATCTCCAATGATTCATCATGCAGAGCCTGACGCACCGCCCTCCGCAATCTATCCGTAATGACGATCCGGTTCGCAAAGCCGAAATTGGAGGCCGCCGCCAGCGCGCGCGCAAATTTGACGCCCTCTTCGGAATCCGCCGGCACCGACCAGATCGGTCCGGCCGCTTTTGACCTTGAGGCAAGAAATTTTTCTTCCAATTCGCGCAGATAAGCCTTCATCATTTTGCTGCCGACCGTGCGCGAGCCGGTGTGAAGCATAAAAAATGCCTTGCCTTCACACAGCCCCAGGCGATTGGCAAGATCGCGATTTAAGATTTCGGCGATTTCCTGCAACTCCAGAAAATGGTTGCCATCGCCGAGCGTACCCAGGCAGCGCGCGCCTTTCTTGGTCGACTTCTCCGGCATGCAGGCGAGAATGGCTTCGTCGTCATTCGTATCCGTCGGCATGGTGCCGCGGTTCTCGATGCAATTTCGCTCGTGGTCGCTCAGGCCGAATTCCTTTTGACTCCATTGGCAGCCGCGCACAAGAATCTCCACAACGTCTTTCGGGCTGAAGCGCTCCTGTTCGTGCTCGAAGACCGGGATGGAGTTCTTGAGTTTGCCAAACAGATCATCGAGTATAGGCGGGGTGAGCTCCCGCGCGTCAATATCGGTCAGAACCATGCGCATGCCGCAATTGATACCGGTGTCGACGGCGCGCGGCACCAGCGCATTTTTCGCTGCGACCACCGTCCCCGTCGGGCTGAGGTTGCGGCTTTTGCGGTGAACGTCCGGCAAAACGGTGACATAACGCTGCAAGCCAGGCGCGGTGGCGAGGTTCTTCAACTGCGCCAGCGTTTCCTGATCCGGCATCATTTCCGGTGTCAGGAAGAATCGTATCGGCAAGCTGCCGTTGCCGGATATTTCTTCGAATGGACTGTACCTCGTCAATTTCATACGACCCTCGCACGGTTAGGGAATGAGCAATTATTTCTCGGCGCGCGCGTCCAACGTCTTGTACACCGACAAATTGAAAGACCGGCCAGCTTGAATCTGCAGCTCCCACATGTCGTGAAACTTATTCTGCAGCCGGGCATCACCACCATAAATGATCAGGTGCTGGCTCCTCGGATCGTAAACCGCCTGATGGTCGATACGTGGTTGCGGGCCGGGTGTAATGTTCGTCCAGTTATCCAGGGCAAGGTCGAACGCCCAAACATCATTAAGATAGCCCTCCTCGCCAAAGCCTCCGCATAGAATGAACCAGTTTCTGGACGAGTCATATGCTCCAACCGCATGCCGGCGTTTAGGGGGATGGGATTTTTTGGCTTTAATTTTTTTCCACTCTCCCTTCGCCTCCGGCCGCAAGGCCCCTTCGGGCATTGTCGCAAAATAGAATGCCCAGGTGTCGCCGAGGTATTCTTTTTCCTTTTTGCTCCAGCCGCCATAGACGAGCATGCGATTTTTCAAGCTATCGAAGACCGCGACGTGGTCGAAGCGCCCCGCAGGATGGTCTTCTTTGACCGTCAAGTCCCGCCATTTTTCAAAAGTGGGCGACTGGGGATCGAGATCCAGGGCCCAGAGGTCATAGGAGTTTTCGATTTCCCAGTTGCGTCCGCCAAAGATTACCATGCGTTTCGCGCGGCTATCGTAGACGGCGGTGTGATCTTCACGCGCCGGAGCCGCGGCGTCTGTCATATTGCGCCACCGATGTGTGGTCAGAGACAGCGCCCAGGTATTGTTCCAGGTTGCGCCGTTCTCGCCGCCGTGCAGAATCAAACGATGGCTCATGGGATCATAGACGGCAACATGATCCTCCGTGGGCGGCGGTTTTTCGCCCACGATCTCGATTTGCTGCCAACGGTTTCTTTGAAGATCAAATTCCCAAACCTGGTCGAGGTTTTCGTTATCGTCGTTTTTTCCGCCACACAGAACCAGACGATGTGCGCGCGGGTCATAAATGAGGGCGCAATCCTCGGCCGCAGCGGGCCAGACCGGGGAGGGCTCGATGAGGGGCGTACGATCGCGCCAGGCGCTCAACGTGTTGCCAGCCATGCCATTTCCTCCGGCGGGTGGAATCGGCGTCTCGGTCTGCACGGATCCGGGCGTAGTTCTTCTGCCGGCACATCCCAAGAGCAGAGCGGCCAGCGCCAAGAAGATTGCGCACCATGTTTTCGTTTTCATATCCCTCTCCTCGGTGAATTGACGACGCGCCGAATATTTTCCACCACCGCGCCGACGCCGGCCGAGCGGTCGATGCCGAGCTCGAAGCAGACGATGCGTTGCACGAATTCCCGCAGCACCTCCACACGCTGGGCGGCCCGGTTCGCCACGGGCCAATGCATATCCAACGCTGCTGCGTACCAGCCATAATCATCCAATTCACGGGTCAGACGGTTCATCGCGAGAATTTTTTCAACCGCCAATTCGGGAGCAAGCTCGATCAGGTAACTCTTAGAGGAGAATTGCGGCAGAAAAAGGATGGCCGGCCGGACTCTTTCCAAAAGCTCGCTTTGAGCGACGTGGAAAAGCCACTTGTCCTTCAGCCCTTCGGGGAATGCCATGGGCATCAGCCCCGCCTTTTCAGGGGGGGCGCCCAACATGGTCAGACTGTGTTCATCCAGCCGGATCGGCTCGTAGCATGGATAAATGAACTCTCCGTCCGTGAAAATCAGATTTTCAGACATGAGCGCCATGTCGTCGCACTGCATCAAAGCTACGCACGTCGTGGTCTTACCGACGCCACCCAGGCCTCCGATCATAACGCCGCTTTCACCCGTTGCCAGGGCGGAAGCGTGCAAGACCGTCCAACTCCGCGTACGCTCGAGATACCACATCATCGGATAATAGACTAAATAACTCATCAAGCTGAAATAGGCTTTGTATTCGTACTCTGGCGCGCTCTCGAGTTTCTTCTGCTTGGGATGAAAACAATAAGCAACCTCGAAGTGGAGTTGTTCGTTTGCACGCCGGAAACGCAACTGCAGCCCTTTCATCTTCAACGTGTCCAGCCAAATGAGGGCCTCGGCGTTGCCTAACATACGCTTACCGATGACGTTCAAGCCGCCATTTGAAGGAAACGGGTTGGCCTCCTCATCCCACTCACGCTGTGACCACCAGCATTTCACCGACAGGTCCGGCGTGCCGTACGGCGGTTGCACCATGCCATGAAGATGGGTGACGGCGTAGTCCAGCAAGGGCGGATGGTCGGCCTCGAGGTTCAGAGTGACGCCATGCAGGCGCACACCGATTTTGGCGATTGGATTTCCCATGAAATGTGCCCGATCTGATATCGTGTTTTAACTTTTTTTCATCGACATTTGCTTGTTTTTGCAGATTTCTGCTTCACGCTCTCCTCCAACTCAAACAGATAGCCCACGCCGTGGACCGTCTTGATATAGCGCGGGTTTCCCGGGTCGAGCTCGATGTGCGTGCGCAGCAGGTGAATGTGGCTGTCAATCGTGCGGGTGGTAGGATAAAGCTCATAACCCCACACTTCCCCCAACAAGCGATCGCGCGAAATGAGCTCACCGGGGTGCGCCAGAAAATATTCCAGGATGCGAAATTCGCGCGGGGTCAGCTCCTGCAGCTTGCCGGCATTGCGAACCTCATGCCGCTTGAGGTCCACGGTGACCTCGCCGAATGCAAATTGCGTACGCCGCGCGGCCGTCACGGTCGAGCCTGCCGCCTCCTCGCGGCGCAAGTGTGCCTTCACGCGCGCCAGCAGCTCGCGCAAGCTGAAGGGTTTGGTGACGTAGTCGTCGGCGCCGATCTCCAGCCCCAGTACTTTATCGTTCTCTTCGGCCTTGGAAGTCAGCATGATTACCGGAGTGCCGAGGCCCTGGTCGCGAATGCGCTTGCAGATTTCCAGGCCACTCATCCCCGGGAGCATCAAATCGAGAATGAGCAGATCCGGTTGCTGCTCTTGAGCGAGGCGAAAGCCCTCCTTGCCGGCGCGTGCCGTGAGCGTCTCATAGCCTTCACCGCGCAGCGCACTCTCCAATCCCAGAGCGATGGCGGCATCATCTTCAACGATCAGTATTTGCTTTATGCCGCGCTCTTTGCTTTCGCTCAAGATCGTTGTGTTCATGCCAGCCGGTGAAGCTTTCCCGGGGGCGGTAAGCTCGAGGTGTCGGTGGGTTTCTTTCACAGAACCTCCGCATCAGTGAGCATCGGTGTGTTGCTGGTTTCCTGGCGCGTTGGCTTGGATACCTCCACGGAGGAAATCGGAAGTGTAAAGCAGAATGTGGAGCCTTGGCCGGCAATGCTGCGCACGTACACTTCACCGCCGTGAGCCTGCACGATGTGGCGCACCAAGGTCAATCCCAATCCAACCCCGCCTTGTTTCGGGGAGTTCAAGCTTGGATCAATGCGATAAAAGGCATCGAAGATTTTCGGAAATTCTGCGGCTTCCATGCCGATGCCCTGATCGGCAACTTCGACCGAGAGGCGGGTCCGGTCCGCGCGATAGGCACGTACGCGAATTTCCTTGATTTCCTGGCTGTATTTGAGGGCATTGCTCAACAAATTCAACATTACCTGCAAGATGGCGTCGGCGTCTAGGCGCACCGCGGGCAGGTCCTCCGCGATTTCCACTTCCAGCGTAAAGTCTTGCGCCTCGGCATGTGGACGAAACGTTTCGACCGCCATGTACAAAACACAGCTGGGGTTTTCGTATTCAAAACTGAACTGCTTGAGGCCGCGCTCGATTTTCGAGAAATCCAGCACGTTTTCGAGAAGCCGCCCCAGCCGGTTACATTCCCGCTGAATGATGCTGAGATAATGTCGAGCATTGTGCTTTTCCAAACGAATGTTTGATTCGCCATTGAGTTGCATCTCCATCAACTCCGCCAGCATTCTGATCGAGGCCAGCGGTGTGCGCAGCTCGTGGGAGACGTTGGAGACGAAACCGGATTTTATGTGCGAGAGCTGAGCTTCGCGCCGCGCGCGCCGAATGAAAAGGTAAGCGCCCGATAAGATGCTGAGCAGCAGGAATGAGATCAGCCAAAACTTCAGGGCGACGCCAAAGTCCTGGCGTTGAGAGACGTGGTACGTGTCGTCGAGATAGATCGCGACTTGCCAGAAATCAAACGGCCGCTCCAGCTTTTGCACGGCAAGAAGCGCCGGAGCCGGCTTCGTGGGGCCGATGACGTATTCATCCTTTTCATTCAGAATAACGAGTTGCACTTGTTTGCTGGACTTCAGGTTGCGCAGGATCACAGGAAAAAGCTCCTGCCGGAGCCGATTCAGATCGATTTGCAATCCCAACATGCCGGTCGCAAAAATTCCGCTCGGATCGGGCAAAGAGTGATGCGCCAATAAGAAAGGCTCGCCATCCGCCTCGCCCGACACATATCGAAAATTCAGTTTGTGACGCTTGCGCTTGATCACGCTCTCGGTTAATTCTTGGTTCAGAAGCTGAACAAAATATTTTTGACTGATGCGTTTCTTATTTTTCTCGGCCAGCGCCTGGAACTGCGCCTGAGACGCGGCGAGCGAAGAAAGATGGGGAGAGGCGAGCAGTCGCGAAGCCAAATCCTGGATCATCTGAAAGAAATACGAGTATTGCATCGTTTGGATGGCGTCGCTGCGCTCGAACAAATCCAGGTTCAGTCGCGCCAGCTCGGCCACGGCCTCCTGGTCGCGTTCGAGATTGTCGAGGCAGACGGCGATCTGGTAGCGCGCCAAAAAACGCAGGTACATCTGATTGAAATCGCGCATCTCAGGATAGTTTTGCAACAAATCGCGGAATGCCGCGAGCGCAGCGATCCAGTCGCCCTTCTTTTGCAAAGCGCGGCCTATGTAACTATCCGCCATGGCGCGTAACTGGGGGTTGGAGACTCTTGACAAGATCTCCTGGTAACGAGCAACGGCACCCTGCAAGTCGTAAACGTGATATTCAAGCTCCTCGCCTTGCTCCTGCAATTGCTTGAAGATTTCAAACTCGTGCAAGTAGGAAGCCTGCTCCCAAGTTTCCGGCGAGGAGGTCTCCTTTCCCGGACTCAGGCCGGGAGGATGAACGACCTGTCCCGGGGCCGTGAGCAAGAAGCAAGCGGCAATCAGCGGTTCGCCCGAGAACAGCTTCTCCACTTCGCGGTCGGTGAAATTTGCCGGGCCTCTTTTCAGAAGATCTTTCATCGCGGTGCCCCATCGCTTCTCGAGGTCTTCAAGCTCGTGGTCTATTTCACGGGCCGCCAGGCGGGCAAACTGATCGTAACTCTCCCGCAATCTTTCCTGCGAGAGCAGCTTTTCATTTTCCAGGGCTCGCCAACTGAGATAACCCAACAGCCCGCTGGGAACAATGATCAGGCTCAGGAAGATCATGGCCAGTTGCATTTCATTGCGCCTCAACTTGGAGCTCTTGCCAAAGCGAAAGCGCTGCAAGGTTTCCTGCAGCCGGCGAGGGCCGCGTGTCATGAGCGAGGCAGGAGGAGACATGGTCTTGATATCAATTGAAAATAAAAACCGCAAAACGAGCGCTCACGAAAACTGCACGGATGGAGAAGCCACCAGTCTCTGGCGGTGCGGCAGCGAAGGCTGCCGGCGCAAGCGCATCAACGCTCTTTCCTTGATTTGACGCATGCGCTCGCGTGTCACTCGATAGCGCGCTGCGAGCTGCTTGAGTGTTTGTGGCGCGCCGCCATTGAGACCGAAGTACATGCGAATGATCTCAGCTTCGCGAGAGGGCAACGTGGAAATCATGTGCTCAATCTTGACCTGCATGGATCTTTCCCGCAACGCCGTTTCAGGAGAAGATTGCTGCTCGCTGCCGAGCTGATCCAGCAGGCTCGCGTTCCCTTGATCCGGGCCGGGCATATCGAGTGAAACATGGCCCGCGGAGGCCAGCAGAATTTCCAGTGTCTTCCGGGTCGTCATTGCCGAATTCTGGGCAAGCTCTTCGAGGCTGGGCTCGCGCTCGAGCCGCTGCTCCAGCACTTGCCGGGCGGAGCGGATTTCTCTGATTTCATTCAGGCGATACAACGGCACGCGTACGAGCCGGCCGTGTTCTCCCAATGCCAATAAAATTGATTGCCGGATCCACCACACGGCGTAGGTAATGAACTTAAAACCCAGTGACGCATTGAAACGCTGGGCCGCCTTGATCAATCCAAGGTTGCCTTCGCTGATGAGATCCGGCAACGGCAGTCCTCGCTCCTGGTATTGGTAGGCGATCGCCACCACAAAACGCAAATTGGCTTTGATCAGCTTTTCCAGCGCCCACTGATCGCCCTCCTGGATGCGTTGCGCCAATTCGAACTCTTCCTCGACGGAAAGCGGAGGATATTCCTTGATTTCCCGCAGGTATCTCCGCACCGATGGCCAATTTGTCTTATTCCGCATTGAATCTTCTCTCCATTGTTTCCACTTTTCCACTGGCGGCGGAAGGCAAAGAGCCGTTCATCTATCCAAAACGGTCTCATACACTTCCTGCCATTCTCGCAACTCCCGCTCCGGGGTCATGGCGCGGGCCGTGGTGGCGGCGTTTTCGGCGAGGCGCTTACGCAGCGATGGACTTTCGACCAGAGTCATGATCGCGTCCGCAATTTCATCGGCCGAGCCGGGATTGACGAGCAGGCCGTTTTCACGGTCACGAATAATCTCCGGCATCGCACCTGCACGGCTGCCAATCACCGCTTTTCCCATCGCCATTCCTTCGAGCAGCGCCAGCGGGCACCCTTCTGAGAACAAAGAAGGAAACACCATGATGTCGAGAAGTTGCAGATAGTCGGCCAGGCACTCCGGTGGAATTTTGCCGGTAACAATGGTGCGATCGCGCAAGCAATACTCGTGCAGATACTGCGTATGCGATTGCCGGTCTTCTTCTTTGAAATAGTCGCCCGCCAGCAGCAGCGTGTAATCGCAGCGGCGTTGCAGGCTCGCCAGCGCCTTGAACAGATAGAGCAATCCTTTTTTGTAACGAAACAAACCGCTGGCGCCAATCACCGTTCCTTGCAGTTGCAACGGCGGCCGGGTGCGGGGAGAGAGCCGGCTGGCATCGATAGAATTGAGGATGGTTCGCGCCTTTCCGACAAGCGGCGTAAGGGCCCGCGACGCCAACTCCAACAAACTGGTCGCGACCGAAGTGACATAGTCGGCGTTTTCCAAAGCAGCGCGGATGAACGGCAGCCGCAGCGGATCAAAAATATATTTGCCAACGTCGTTGCCGCGAATAGAGACGATAACCCTCACGTCATAGAGCCGCCCAATCAGCCCGGTAACGAAGCCCGCAGGATGAAGGAAGAAAGCATGCAGCACCTCATATTGATACCGCCGCTGAAAATGCTCCAGGGCGTGAAAAATCTCGCGATGGTAGCGCGTCAAGATCTCGGACTCGGAGATGGGGCCTTCGCGTTCGGGATTGGGACAATAGACTTTGACCCGATGCACCAACACCTCTCCTTCAGACACACTGGCGATGCTTTCGTCCAGGGGCAGTGGCGCGGCATGCTTCTCCAACACCACGACGTGAACCGACATACCTGAACGCGCCAGCATGTTGGCTACGCGATAGGCCGAATGCCCGACGCCGCCGATTTGCGGCGGATACTGGCCGGTGACGATGCAAGTCGTTAATTTCATGCTCTTTTCTTTTCTTCAGAGAAACCGTTACGCTTCGCCAACAATTCGTCGGCAATCCTGATCACCTGCTGGGCGTTTTGCTCCCACGTTCTTGCCTGCCGCACCCAATCTCTGGCCTTTTCGCCAAGCGCACGGCGAAGCTGCGCGTCCCGAATGAGCTTCTGGAGCCCGGTCTTGAGCTCTTCCGTGTTGCCCGGCTCAAACAGCACGCCGGTCTCATCCTCCGAGATCACTTCCTGTATCTGGCCGATCCGAGCGGCAATCACCGGCTTGCCCATAATCATGTATTCGAAAATCTTGATGGGCGAATAGTAAAAGTTATCGTTGGGAATATAGGGCGCAACGGTGATGTCCATGGCGGCAATGTAGTACGGGATATCTTCATGATAGATATTGCCAGTAAAGATGATGGCGTCCTCGAGGCCATGCGCGTGTGCATATTTTTCCAAATTCTCGCGCTCGGGCCCATCACCGACGATGAGCAATCGAGCCTGCGGATTCTCCGTGCGGAGTTGCCCGAAAGCCTCGACCAGCGTCTCGACGCCGTGCCAGGGCTTGAGGCTGCCGACAAATCCGATCACGCATTTATCCTCGAGCTGGTACTTCGTCCGTACCATCTCAGCACCTTTTTCATGCAAGAGCGTAAAGCGCTTGGGAGCCACGGCATTCGGTTGCAGGGATATGCGTGCTTCCGGCACGCCGCAAGAGGAAACGAGCTCACGCAAGCGCTGTGAGACTACGACCACTTTATCGGACTCGCTCCAAATGCGGTGTTCGAGTGCCTGCGCCAGTGCTTTCATCTCCAGGCCGCGCATTTTTTGCTGCTCGAATACGAGTGGTGCATTCACCTCCAAAATATGCGGCACACCAAGCTCGTGCGCCAGGCGAATGCCGGCATAACTGGACAGCGTGTAACGTTCATATATGAAATCGATGTTACAAAACAACAGGTAGTCGCGCGCCTTCTCGTACAGCGTCAGATTGTAGAGCAAATTCCGCAGCTCCTGCCGGATGCGGGTTTTCACACCCAGGAACTTGTCAAGGTCCGCCAGCTCATGCATGAGCTTGAAGTGGCGCTCGCGCGGCGGCAGCGCGGGGAAGAAGGTCACCCGCTGCTGCACGGCTGCGGAAAGCGGGGGACGGTTTGCCGGAACAAAAGAGAAGGGGTGAAGGGGAGGCGAAACTGAAAGCTCTCCTGCATTTTTTTTGCCGTTGCCGTTGCCGCCATCACAATCTTCGATCGCTGGCGAAATCACCCAAATCGAATGGCCGGCCTCGGCAAAAGCTGCCACCATTTCCCGCACGTGAATCGAAGCGCCCTTGTGGCCGAAGATCGGAACGCCGAAGTCAGTACTGATATATGCGATATTCATGAGCCCACCTTGAGTCGATTAGAATTGCAGAAACAGGCTGTGCATGTTCTGCGTCATTTTTACATCGTTGCGAGAAGCGCATCTCCTCGATCGGTTCCGGCTGCCGCAGAGTCCTGCTGGGCCGGTCCGCGTTACGGGTGCAACAATACCATTTTGCGTCTGGCTTCGCCGGCGTTAAATGTAATGCGATAAAAATAGACTCCGTCCGGAGCCGGACGGCCATGGGTGTCCAGGCCATCCCACTGTATTATATGGCTGCCCTGCGCCTGAGGCATATCCACCAGCCGGCGAATTTCCTGGCCGATCAGGTTGTAAACAGTGAGCGTCACGTATCCGGCCTGAATGATCTCATAGCGGATATTCGTCGCGGCAATGAACGGATTGGGATGGTTCTGTTCTAGCTTAAATCCCACCGGTATCCCCGCCGGTTCGCCGATATTCCCAACCGTGCTTGAACAAATTTTCAGATGGGTTTGTGCGATATTCTCCCAGGAATAGAGCTGGAAGTTTTTGCCCGGCGAATTGTGGGTGATCAGGAATCCATATGGAAATTCCGCACGCGTGGCGCGGCTGGTCACATCGAGACCGTCGGTTTGCGTGGCGCCATTCGTGACAATGGTGGTCAGCAAGTTATGCTGATGCGGGTTGCCCGGGGCGCCCTCGCGCGCGTAGACTTTAACGTTGTTATCACCTTGGCTGGAAAGCAGGAGATATCCGGTGGAGTCGCCACACTGGTAGATTGCGATCCCCTCGCGCTCACCGGTAATACTGTCATCGGTAGCGAACAAAGCCAATCGCGTATTGCCCCGATCCGGGTCGGCATAGAACTTGTGAACGCCCAGGCCTTCTTCGGAAACATAAAGAAAGCCGAGGGCATCATCGGCCACCAAACCTTCAACCAAGTCGGTAATCGGAGCGAACTCGCGAACTCTTGTGCCGCGTACCTTACTTGTGCCATCATCGGTAAGCAGCAATTGCCAAAGCGTTTTGTGGGCGCTGGCACTGCTACTCACCACGGCATATATCGCCCCGTCCGCCGGCCGCTTGTAGAGAGCAATGCCATAGGGGTCGGAAAATACCGGAATACCGGCGGCAGTCGTGAGGTCTGCAAGCGTGCGTGTCACTGGATCAATTTTGTAAACGCGAATCTCGTTATCGTCGCGCAAGCTAACCGCCGCGATATCCATCAAGCCGCTCTGCAGTTGCATGCCATATCGGACGTCAACATTGTTGGGATGATTGATGTTCAAACGCTGATGCAAGCTACCGTCCACGTTCCAGACAAACAGACCGCCATTAGGGAAATTACCCTTGTCGGTGCCGATAATGAGGCTTTGAGCAGGTGTGGTCGGATGAATCCAAATGGCGGGGTCGTCAGCATCCTCGACCACGGGGGAAGTGGACCGGTGGGGATTCACGACAATTTCATTAGGCAGCCCTTGAGCATGAAGCGACGAGGCGAGCAACAATACGGTTAGAAAAGAATAATTAAAGAAACGCGCCAGCATCTGTGCATCCTCCTAAATTAGTTTATAACACTGGGGTAATTTGATTTTGCACGCTCACCGGAAATGAGATCACAGCCAGCGTGCTCGAGGCGTTGCAAAGCTTGCAAGTCGAGATTCTTTATAGACGATAACATCTTGGTTATCAAAAAAGCCCGCGCATACCAGGCGAGGCGGCGATCATCGCGGTGAAACCCGGGCACAAGCTCACAATAGTGCTGGTAAAACAACTCGGCAGCGCGCTCAAGTCGCGTGCGAGAGAGTTCGCGGCTAATCTCAAGATATTGCAACGAGGCGATAAACTCGGCGAGGTCGTAATAAGGATCGCCGTTCGACACGGCGTCGAAATCCACTAGCGCCAGCTCTGTATTTCGCACCAGCATCTGTTCAACCCGGCAGGCGCCGTGAATGGGCACGGCCCGGATCGTTTGTCGTGTCATCATGCTTTTCTCAACCTGCAAATCGTCGAGCACCGTTTGCACGAAGGGCTGAAACTGCGGCAGTAAATGAACCAACGTCGCACCGTCTTCAATCGCGGTATTCAATACGTCATCCGGTTCGGGTCCGGGGCGAAGACCTTCGACACGACTGCGATGCAATGACGCTATCATTGCGGCGATGCGCGGAAATAACTCCTCCCAATTCTGGTCGGCAAGAACATCGATCAGCGCGTCTCCAGGCCATTCCGCCTGCCAATAAGTGTTAAAGCCATGCAGATGGAGAAGAGGTTTCGGCAGATTGACCTCGCTGCCTTGAGCTGCCAATTGCTCAAAGATCGACTTCGTCATGGCGAAATGATACGCGCTCCAGCCATCACTATAAGTCTTACTGTAAAAGGTCATCCGCCGAGACTCGCCGCCAGGCGTGTCAGCGTTCAGGTGAAAGCGTAGAACGCAACGTTTACCCGGCATATATTTGACCCGATCATACGTTAGTTTGGTACAGCGCCAATCCCTCGGCCCGTCTGGTGAGCCGTTCTGGCCGAAACCAAGGGCCGGGAGATTGGCTTCGAATTGCTGCCGGACAAATTCGGGGTCCGTCAAGTACGACAAAGTCCTGATTTTGGGGTCCTGTGGGAAAATCCACAGATTCATGTTCAAACCATGCCAAACGGCAAGGGGCGACACCGGCCGCAAAAACTCATGCGACCCATGAACCGGCTTGATGCCGCGCCCGATCCGTTCGAGCTGATCGCTGCCGCCATTCGGCGGGAGCATGCGTCCAAAGAACCATTCATCGGCGTACCGGCCGGAAAAATGACGCAGCGTCAAACGATACAGAATTCCGCAATGATGTGCCGGCCGGTAGTAGACTCTTTCGATCACGCATTGCGTCGGTTCCCATTCCAGAGCGGGGCAGGCGGCGCGTAAATGCCGGCCGAATTGCTCTCGCATGGCGGAAACGTCCATAGCCGTAGCGAGATGCGGGAGTGCCAAATCCTGAAATTGCATTTTGAAATCTCCATATTGACTGACGCTTCGTCGCCCGCTGCGAACCATTCGCAATATCCAATGGCAGATACGGCCTTACACGTTACACTTTACACGTTAGACCGTATTCGTGTAACGTGTAAAGTGTAACGCGCATTCTCTTTGTTTCTTTTGTGCTGGCTCATCCGGTCCTGGACAAGACTTCGGCCCGCTCATTTACAACCTCGAATCGCCGGCCAAATTGCCATGCATACATTCCTCGATATGCCGGACTGGTACGCCGCAATTCCTCGTGTGTGCCATAAGCAGCAATTCGACCTTTACACAAGAGCAGAACTTTGTCCGCATGCGCCACAGTGGAGAATTTGTGGGCGACAATAAAAGTCGTTTTTTCCCGCGTGAGTGCCTGCAGGGCCTCGTGGATTTTGGCTTCGGTTTCGGCATCCACAGCCGTGGCCGGCTCGTCCAAAATCACGATCGGCGTGTTGCGAATGATGGCGCGCGCCAGGTTGAGGCGTTGTTTCTGGCCCCCGGAGAGATTCTCTCCACCTTCGTATATGATCGTGTCATATCCATCCGGCATCCGCATGATGAAATCATGGGCCTGCGCGAGCCTGGCCGCCTGCATGATTTCTCTATCCGTCGCGCCAATCTTGCCGAAACCAATGTTCTCACGCACGGTCTTGTTGAACAACCTCGCTTCCTGCATGACGACCGTAATTTGGTCCCGCAACGACTGCAGCTCGAATTCATGAATATTGCGTCCATCGATCAGGACTCGCCCTTTCTGCGGGTCGTAGAAGCGCAGGAGCAAACTGATGAGTGTCGATTTGCCGGCGCCGTTGTGCCCGAGGATCGCCACGGTCTGTCCAGCCTCAACGACAAAATCGATATCCTTCAGCACAGGCTCTCCTTTGGCGTAGCCAAAGCTGACCTTGCGGTACGCAACGTCGCCCTTGAATCGGGGAGCAGGAACGGCCTTGGGCCCGTCCTGCATGACCATGTCGCATTCCAGCAACTGCAGCAGGCGCTCACCCGCCACCTGAGATTTGGCCACGCTGAGCATCAGCTCGGCGAGCTTATCCAACGGGCCATAAAGTTTGCGCAGATAGGCAACAAACAATACCATCGTGCCGGGCAAAATTGCTTGTTCCATGGCCAGAGTGCCGCCCCAATACACCACGCCGGCGGTTCCGCAAGCCACCAACATGACGTTGATGCGTCTGAATATTTTTGAAAGCCGCATGGCTTCCACACCGGAGGCCAGGCTGGCACGATTTTCCAGTACAAAGCGCGCCTGCTGCGTGCCTTCGAGGCCATACGCCTGCACCAATGCCATGGCGGTGACGTTCTCAGCCACCAGAGCGCTGATCTCGCTTTCCCTGCTTTTCTTTTTCCTGGTCGCACTGTGGACTCCGGTACCGATACGCCGGTGTGCGGCATATAACAGCGGAAGGACGCTGAAGGCCAGCAGCGCCAAGCGCCATTCCAGCAGCAACATCAGGCCGACGTGAGAGATTATTACGGCCAGGCGATAGATGAAATTCTGTGGCAGATCAACCAACGCCGGCTTGAGGTCATTGATGTCCGCTGTCAACCGGTAAACGAGATCGCCGGAGCGCACCGACTCATGAAAAGACAATGACAGCCGCTGCAAATGGGCAAAAACAAAAGCGCGGATCTCCGTTACAATCGTCTCTCCCAGGGTGAGCATCTCCACCTTGGAGAAATAGGTGACCACGCTTTCACAGACTTGCAGAGCGATGAAGGCCAGCACCAATGTCACCAGCAACAATTGCAGGTCTTGCCCCACCAGCCAGGTCAAGAAAGCAGCATCCGCGGGCAGTGGTTTTTGTGGAATGACGTAATCCAGGATGAGCTTCAACGGCCAGGGCGTCAACAAAGCGAGAAAGATGGAAAACAAAAGCCCGGCATACACCGACGCCATGAGCTTCCAGTGCCGCTTGTAATACTTGCCAAACGCCTTATACAGGCGGAGCAACGTTCTATAATTGAGACCCGTCTGATCGCGGTCTTGATCTGAGGTAGATTGATTCTGATCGCTGCTGTTCATTTTGTTCTCTTCTGACTAGAGCTTGCGCCAACATATCATTATACCCCACCTGCCCTACTGCTTGAACTCAAGCAGTAGGAACAGGTGGAGCGGTAGGGGTGGGGAGGGGAGCCTGGCATACTTTCTCAAGTTTTGTGTGCCCATTTTTTTCGGCGGCTTCGGCGGCAACGGCAACCGAATGCGACTGCTGGCGGAAAAGTTCCCCGTGCAGCGCATGTTTGCCCTGCCCTCGCACGTGTGTGCTTTGACAGCTCAGCGCTCCTTCTTCCAGGCGCAGAATCTTGTCTGCGTTGGCTATGGTTGAAAGCTTATGGGCTATCACAATCGTCGTTTTCTGCTGCGTGAGACGATGCACGGCGGCGTTGATTTGGGCCTCGGCTTGCACGTCCAAACCGTGGGACGGTTCATCCAAAATCAGAATGGGCGTATCGCGCATCAGCGCGCGCGCTATGTTGAGGAGTTGTCTTTGGCCGCCGGAAAGATTGTCGCCACATTCGGTCATCATGGTATCGTACCCCTCCGGCAGTTGCTCGATGAAATCGTGCGCCTGCGCCTGCTTGGCCACCGTGATGATCTCCTCCGTGCTGGCGCCGATTTTGCCCAAGGCAATGTTCTCGCGAATCGTTTGGCGAAACAGCTTCGCGTCTTGCAAAAGAATGGTGATCTGGTCGCGCAAGGATTTGAGCGTAAAGGCACGAATGTCCTGGCCGTCGATCAGAATTTGCCCTTGTTTGGGGTCATAGAAGCGCAAGAGCAAGCTGATAAGTGTGGATTTGCCCGCGCCGCTGGGCCCGACCAGAGCCACGGTTTCGCCGGGCTCGATGACAAAGCTCAGATTCTTAAAGACGTTTTTGCCTTTGCCATAGGCAAAGCTCACGTTCTTGAACTCGATTCTCCCCTGGACGTGTGGCGCCGGTCGCGCCGCCGGATGGTCTTGCATAACCATCTCATTTTCCACCAGCCCGACCAGACGCTCGCCTGAAACTCGCGCCTTGGCCAGGTTAATGAAGACGGCACTGAATTTCTCCGCTGCGCCATAGATATCCCGCAGATAGGCGACAAATACGACCAGTGTTCCCGGCAAGATCTCGCTCTGCAGGGCATAGAGCCCGCCAGAGTAAAGAATACCGGCCGTGCTGAGGGTGATCAACAAATCGGTCAAGCGGCTGTAGGTTTTTTGCAACCGCAGGGCGCGAAGCTGGGCGCCGAGGCTTTCCTGGTTCTCGACATTGAAGCGGGCGCGTTCCGACTCTTGCCGGCCATACGCCTGCACCAACGCCATCAGCGAGACGTTTTCTGCAAGGATGGACGCGACCTCGCCTTCTTGCTTCCTCTTGCTGGTCATGGCATTTGTCAAGCCGAGGCCGAAGCGCCGAGTAAACAGGTAAAAGAGTGGCACGATGCTGACGGCGATCAATCCCAAGCGCCAATCCAGGGCCAACATGCAGGCGGCATAAGCGAAAAACAAGCCCAGGCGATGGAGAAAATCCTGCGGGAAATCGATGAGAATGTCCTTCATATTCTCAACGTCAGAAGTCAACAAGTAAACCAGGTTGCCGGAGCGCGCAGAATCATGGAAGGATAATGAAGCTCTTTGCAAATGCGCGAACACACGCTCGCGAATATCGGCGTTTATGCGAACGCCGGTGCTCGACACCCAAAATTTGTTGAGATATGAAAAGAACGCTTCCAGAAGCGCCAAGAGAACAATTGAAAGTGACAGCAATAACAAGAGCAGTGCCGGCTGGTTGGCAAGCCATGGACGCAGAAAACCAAGACTATCGGGCACGGGCTGCTGCAGAATAACATGATCCAAAACCAATTTGAGCGGCCAGGGCGTAAGCACGCCAACGCCAATCGTTGCCAACAAACACATGCAGGAGCCGGCTAAAATCAGCCAGTATTTTTTGTAGTGGCGGCCAAATACCTTGAAAATCTTGAGGAGCGGCATGCCCTTGAGATTCTTCTGTTCTTCCTCGAGGCTATTTGCACGTCCTGGGGACATGGCATTCAGAAGATTCATTAGGTTAATCTCCGCAATAAAGACGAGTGTACGTTCGCGTTAAGGCGCCAAAAATCTCCCGCCGCTAGGTACGGGCATGGTCTTTTAAGGCTAGACCTGAACGAGCAATTCGTCGCTATGGACTCTCCGCTCCGACTCTATGAGCAAGGCATAGCCCGTTTTGAGAAGCGAGCGGACATGTTCGCGCCAGCCGGCCACCTCTTTCCCGCGAAAGCAAATGGTTGCCCGGCGCAAATAAGTAAACGCCTGATAGGTGCGCAACCCGGTGAACATGCGGGGCGACTGTATCGCCAAATAACTTTCCATGAACGCGCTCATCAACACTCTACTCAGGGTGCCGAAATGCACTTGCAACGCGACCAAAAAATTGGCGAGGTCCAGTGCGGGATGCGAAATACAAGAGCCGTCGAAATCGATAAAATACGCATGCTCGGGCGTGACAAAAATCTGATTGAGTCCGAGATCGCCGTGCACCGTGCACAACGGAGCGTCCAGTAAGCTCTCATCGCTCCGTATGCCCTCGAGAATGCCTTCAACGAGCGGCGCGAGCTCCGGGCACGCGGCCATTAGCTCTTCGGGCGAGGGATGGCAATACTTATTGAGATGATCATCCATCGTTCTCGTTTCGAGTGATGGAACGGCCATACCATGCATGATCGCCAAATTAGCCGCCGCTAAGCGCAGAGCCGGGAGCAAATCGCCCTGGTCGGATAGGCTGGAAAGCTGGCGGCCGGGAACCACACTCTGCAGCGTCATGCCCAACTCTGGCAAATAGGCGAGCGGCTCGGGCATCCCGAAATACGCGTCGTGGCCGTTCTTTCTGTGACGAACATTCCACATGTTACGCAGGTTCTCATGGATTTTCTCTCCGCGATTCTTGCGATACAGCTTTCCAATCACGCGCTGGTCATGTAAATGATTCTCATCCATCTTCAGCCAATATTCGATGACGCAACGTTTGCCGCGGGTATGCTTCAAGACGTGCAGGCGGACGCCGGATAAATCGGGTTGATCACGCTCGAGATCGCGCCGCAACACGGTGGACAGCGTAATGCGCATATCATCGCCGTTCACGGCCTGTCTCAGGCCAGGGAGTTTGATGTCGTTCATAATAGCAACCTATTGAGCCGCGTTTTGGTTTCTGAATACCCTTAAGCGCCGGCCATTTCCAAGGCCAGATCAAAGACCCCTGCGATCATAGTCTTGCCACTGAGCTGGACGGTGAATCCGAGGACACTCAGGGTCTTACTGGCCGCGTCCAAGTGGTCGATAACCCCTTCCAATTTGTCAATGTTGAAACCCAGGCCATCCGTCACTTCGATTCTCTCCAGCATGAATCCTTCAAGCTCGGAATAGTTGCCTTTGAGTTTCAACCGGCTGGAAGGTTTTAGATCAACCATGCCCATGAGCCGGCCATTCACATCGGTGATCACGGTCGTGTCGGGCACGGTGATTTTGCGATCGAAAACGCGCAGCGTGTTGCGACGCAGGTCAATATTCTGCAGCAAGCCGATAATGGTAGATTGATGTCTGTGAGGCTTGATCTCGATCTGCAACGCATTAAAAATTCCCTCCGAGCCCTGCAATCCTCTCACTTTTATCCGTTGTCCGATATTGAGGTTATTGAATCCGATGATCTCTTCCATTGGTCCGTCCTCCGATTGAATGCGGCATTGACGAAAAGCAGCACTTCGTCATACTTTGAATTGATTTGACGCCTTGCTCGACCATGCGCTGCACTTTTTCCTGCCAGCCTTTTTCTTGCAGGCGCAGGCATTTACAGGCGCGACGCAGATGCGTGAGGCCTTGGTAAAGCGGAATCCGCGCGGCAATGCGGTGATCCATGCGGGAGAAATACTCGTCCTGGAACGCATCGATGAGCCGCTGAACCTCGGCATTGTTTCGGGCCTTGCCTTCCATAAATACCAGGAGATTGCCAAGATCAGAGGCGGGATCGCCATAGCCCAACGCGTCAAAATCCAGCAGCCAAGACCGCCGGTTCTGAAGATGAACCTGGCCCAGGTGAAAATCACCATGCAACAATGTCAATCCGATGTCACCAAACGAGCTCTCGACGCTCTGCGCCGCGGTGGTGATGTACTCGATCGCGGGAGCCAAGTCTGGGCACGCCAACGCAAGAAAATCGTGTCTGGGATGGCAGCGCAAAAGATATTCTCTGACTCTGGCCCGGGATTTCTGCCCTAAAAAAATCGGGCACTTGTGCAGTTTCGTCAAAGTGCGAGCCAACTGGCGAAAATGTTCCGGCTGCAGGGCGGGCTGTTTCATGAGCGCCTTCACCGGTTGCCCCGGCACTTCTTCTTGCACCAGCAGCCCCATCTCCGGCAAAAATTCGAGCGGCTCTGGCATGCTGATGCCGTCCTCGGCGTTCCGGGCAAAGCCGTTTTCCCAGAGCCTTTGCATGTTCTCGTAGAGCCGTTGGCCAACCTCCGGCCGTATGACTTTACCGATCAAGCGCCACGCGATCTTGATGGCGCCATAAGTATCGAGCGCGTGGATTTGATAACGCAAAACGCAGCGGTGATTGCGGCGCCGGATGACTTCAATGCTGACCCGTTCTATATGTACGTTTTTTCCAAACCGCGATCTGATCACCGGAGAGAATACTGCTTTCATATATTCATGGTCCAGGGCGGTCTCGAGGGTATAGGGCCGTTCCTCGTTGTCGGGCATTGCAAAGGCAATTGCGGCAGACATGTGGTATATCCTATATGGAAAGTGACGTGAGCTACTCACCACCTGGCATTATCCAGTGCGATCTGGCGATGACCCGGTGAACGATTCCACTCCATGGCCGGTGCAAGTATCTCGCCTTCGAGCTGGACCTCATCCTTGCCGTTGTGACCAACGACCTTGCTCAACGCGACGTCAATCTGTGCGATGTTGCGCCGGACGTTAAATTCGTGAACGACTTTTTTTCTTCCGGCGCGGCCGAATCGTCGGGCGAGCCTGGGTGCACTCAAAAGCTTGGCCATGGCCTCGCAAAGTGCAGCAGCATCCTTTTCCGCGACGAGCAAGCCGGTGCGGCCATGCTCGACGCATTCCGGAATACCGGCAACTCTGGTCGAGACCACCGGTATGGCCATCGCCATGGCTTCGACGATCACATTTGGTATACCGTCGCGATCCCCGTCGCGATCAACTTCACAGGCCAGCGCGAACAAGTCTGTCGAGTGATAATACCGCAGCAGCTCATGTTGCGGCATCGAAGCAAGCAACTGGACACAATCATCAAGATTTGCTTCGGTAATTTTTTTGCGCAGTATGTTCGCCATCGGCCCGTCACCGATAATCGTGCAACAAAACTCAAAACCTTGCAGACGCAGGCGGTACAATGCTTGCAACAGAACCGGAAAGCCCTTTTTGGGCACCAGCCGACCGATGGAGAGAATCTGGGGCACCGGGTTGATGCTCCGTTTCGCCGGCGGTGAGAACAATTCCAAGTCCACACCGTGATAGCATCGCAGGACCGCCGTGGAGCCGCCGCTTTGATCGCGGAGTGATTGCAAATAATTCGTGTTGCATTCTGTGCAGGTCACAACGAATCGGGCTTGTGCCATCTTCTCCTGTAAAAAAGCTTGATCTTGGACATAGATGTCTTTGGCGTGTGCGCTGAAACTGTAACTGATGCCGGTCAACCACGAGACGAAATAAGCAACAGTGGTCGGATCATGGCTGAAATGGGCGTGGAAATGGCTGACCTCGGTGCCCTCCAGGCTCTTGCCGACGAGATAGCCCGCCTGCGCAAACCGTTTGAGCGGCGCAGAATTCTTCTGGCTCACGCTCTGGCGCAGGGCAAACCGGAACGCCTGCCAGTACCTCCGCGAACAGCGCCGCCACGCGCGAACGTTGGCAAGTATGAAAGCAAAGCAGGATTTCCAAAACTCGTCCGGGATATATGCCACATGCGCGCGCACGCGCTGCACGGCCGCGTGCACTTGGAGCTCGCCGGGATGGCGCAGGGCAAAGATTTGCAACTTGTAGCCCAATTCTTCCAGCAACAAGATTTCGTTCATGATAAAAGTTTCCGACAGGCGGGGATAGCCTTTCAGAATAATCCCGAGGAGGTGGTTTTGCCTCTGCGCCTTCATGAAAACTTTGGCGAGGTGACTTTTTTCCAATCGGATCATGAGGTTCTGTGTCCATTTGACAAAATGAATTCTGCCATGGCGGAGGCGCCGTTCAAACTGGGAAGCATGGCGTGGTTCATGCCGTTGGTTCCTTGTAGCTTTTGCGCCATCAACTCCGCAAGCTTTGCGGCGGTGAGCTCGCTGGGGTGGATGGTGCTGAACAAACCCCGCACCGACATGATACGGCTGCGCATCGTCTGCTCCGCACTCGGTCCGGGCCGGGGAATAACAATGGCGTTCTTGTGAAAGCGCATGATCTCACTGATCGTATTGTAACCGGCCATGGAAACCACCAGGTCCGCGCGGCGCATGAGGCGAATGCTGTCTTCACCAAGTTGTGCGACCACGATCGGCAGGCCCCGCGCCCGGTGGCGCAACTGCGCGAATTGGTCGCGCGGCATGAACGGGCCGGTTGTAATGATCGCCCGCACCGCCTCATGCGAATCCAGCAGGCGAAAGGCATCAACAAACTGATTCATGAAGAATGCTGCATCCGCGCCGCCACCGCCGGCCACCAGGACCAGCTTTTCGCGATTGTTGCCGAAGCCGTTGCCAAGGGTTTGAAGGGGGCCTGCGGCCTCCACGCGTTCGCGGCAAACATAGCCACAATAATGAGTTTTTGCTGCCACCGCCGCTGGGAACTCATACTCGCTGACGGCGTCAAAAACTTCTGGACTGCCGTAGATGCATATCGCATCATAAAAGCTTGCCGCGGCCTCAAAGGCGCCCTCCTTTTGCCATTGCCGGTGAGTCACTTCCGGCGCACCCAGGATATCGCGAATGCCCAGCACCGCCCGCGTATAGGGGCTGTATTTTTTCAAGAGCTCCAATGGCTTTTTCAATTCACCCAGCGCGCCATGCGGCATGTGATCCACCAGAAACACCTGCGGCCGCAGACTCAGGATCACGTTTTGGATGATCTCCGAGCGAATCGCAACTACTTCGGCATGGCTCATCGCCAAATGGTCCGGTCGCCAAACCCCCGTATCCACCTTGACGATCGTCGGCAATTTGACGAAGTCGCACTGCCGGGGGAGTTTGAAAAATGGCGCGGCCGGAGAATCGGCAACGAGTAAGAACGTCGCCTGTGGGCATCGCTTCGTGGTCTGCAAACAAATGTTCAGATTGCGCCGCAAATGCCCGAGGCCGAAGCCGTCCTGGGAATAAATCAATACATTTGTCATGCTGCAAGAGCCGGTGCTATGGTTTCGTCCGTCAACTCACGTCCTGTAATGCAACGTATCCTCTCCACGGTTCTGGCCAGACCGTTAAGCATGAGGTGCTCCAGGAGAGTGTATTTCATCGCCAGGGTTCTGGTGAAAAGCATCTTCACGATCAGCTTTCGCATGGCAGTGGGATCGTGATCGCCCGGGACCATTGTTACCAGGCCGTGCGCTTGCAAGAGCCTGGCGCGGAAAGAATACTCCAACCGCTCGTTGGCGCTCGCCATCACCATGGCCATTTTACGGTACGGGAGAATCTCGCACATAGTCTCGTACCTGCCGTCGCAAATGACCAAATCCGCATGCTGGGCGTTGCGCAACAATTGCGTATCATGGCGGCGAAACACCACGTTGCTCAGCCGTTGGGCGCGCAACGCCAACTCGCGTACTTGATGCGACGCCAGGCCGGGACTGGCGACGATGAAACTGCGGATCGGGAGAACGCCCCTGCCCCTTTCGAGGGCCCGCAAATAGCTGTCGATGATGGTAAAGCTCTCGGGGCCGCCTCCCAATGCCAACAGAATGGTTGCACGTTTGCGGTGTGTTCTTCCCACTTCGTCGCGCGATGGAAGCGGCGGCGGCATCCGGTTCGTGAGATATCCGGTATAAACAAATCTTCTGGCGATGCGCTCCGGCACCTCATAGGCTTGAGCGAGGTCAAAGATTTCCCGGGCGCCGAAGACCAGGACCTCATCAGCGTATCGTTCGAACAGCCGGAGAGTGCCATTGTTTGCCCATTGCGCCCTGACGTATTCCGGCCCGCCAAGCGTATCAGATAATCCCCATACGATTCTGGCACGTGGTACTTCACTCACTATATAAGATGCCAGTTTGTCGATCTCTCGCACCCGGGAGAATTCGAGCATATTGTCATCGAATAGAACCAGGTCAGGACGAAACGTTTTGATGGTGCCTTGTGCGATCTTGTAACGGGTCTTTCGAAGATCGGCACCTCCATAGTGCCGCC
Organism: bacterium; assembly: GCA_050732395.1. GTDB lineage: Bacteria > Zhuqueibacterota > Zhuqueibacteria > Zhuqueibacterales > Zhuqueibacteraceae > JBIOXB01. The sequence continues at coordinate 61,323 of JBOHQX010000404.1, read as the reverse complement.
CCTTGGCCAGGTGCGGATAGCCGTCCTCCGGCACAGAGGCGGGCAGATGAATGTAGTCGGCTCCCGCCGGGATTTTGCTGCGGCTGAGGTTCGAGAGATCAGTGAGTATCAGAATGGAGCAACCTTCCAAATCACGAGACAGGGCGGCGGCCAGGTTGAGCATGCGTGAAGTACGCCTTTCGCCTTGGTCTTGATTGTGATAGATGAGTATGCGGAGCGACGACATAATCATTTCCTTGCTCGAATGATTTAGTTCTGCTGTGGCACTTCGGGATTTGGTTCCGTACTCAAAATCCACTTCTCGGAGAACGCCGGGGTTATAGATTTTTTCCCGGAGGCAACCTGCCTGATCGCCGGAATCAATTCTTCCGGAGCATTGCCTTTGGCCAGGTAGCCGGAGGCGCCTTCCGTCAAAACTTTGATCACGTATTGTTCTTCACAATAATTGCTCATCATGAGAATGTGGAGATCGGGTTTGTCATCATACAACTGATGCAAGACTTCTAACCCCCCTGCCGCCGGAAATGGAGATGTCCAACAGAATCACATCGAAGTCTTGCTTGGCAACTTCGTGCAACACTTCTGTTCCGTTGCTGACCTCTCCGGCGACCACGATATCGCGCGTCTCAGCAAGAGCCTGGCGCAATCTTCGTCCAATGATCGGAAGGTCATTGGCAATCAGCACTTTGATCATTGCATCATTTCACGTTCAAGTTTAATCGCGATTTCAGTGTGAATAAAAGCTAATTTGCCAGAATATTCAATCAGGCCGGTTCCAATTCTGTATGAGGCTCTGAGGCTATTTGCTTGCAGGGAGCTTGCGTGCTCATTGTAGGATTTTTCCCGACACGTTCATCAGATACTTTTGGACAGCTGCGTCATCGATTTGGCGGGTTGGCGTGTCATTACCTTCATTTAAACCCTCAGAGCGGGCGTTCTTGTGTAAAAATTTTTGCCCCCGCTCAATTAAATCTTGCGGGTTTATCACAGATCGACTAAATTATAACGATGGAGTCCTAAGCATCATACCCCAAAGTTATCAGGAAAGAGCCGGAAGTACACTGCGCGAATTGTGAGGTGCACGATGGCCCGTGACCTAGGAGAAATGGTTGTACCTTCTTCTCTGCCCAGCCACTACGAGGCGGTCATCAGAGGCATCCATGAAGGGCGCGTTGTTCCATTTCTTGGTGTGGATGCCAACTTATGTGGCCGCCCGGCAAATCACGGCTGGAAACATGACCAGGAAGATTACTTGCCGAGCAATCGTGAACTTGCCGAGCATCTCTCAAAAAAATTTGCCGGCCCGAAGAATAACGTTGCTGCCGACCTCATGCATGTGTCACAATACGTCGCTGTCACCGCTGGCGCACGCCAGCTCTACGATCAACTCCATGGCATCCTTGACCGCAATTATCCTCCAACCCCTTTGCACCAACTGCTGGCCAGAATCCCCGCGATATTACGCGCGAAGCATGATCCCGCTCCATATCCTCTCATCGTCACAACCAATTTTGATGATCTGTTGGAAACAGCATTGCAAGCTGAAAACGAGCAATACGACGTCGTGGCTTACATAGCAGAAGGGGTGCACCACGGCAAATTTTGGCATCGCACCCCAGAAGGCGGGACCCAATTGATCGAAAGGCCGAATGAATATGGCGGCCAATTGCTCAAACATCGTCCGGTGATTCTCAAAATTCACGGCGCCGTGGATCGCAACTCGCCGGAGCATGACAGCTTTGTGATTACCGAAGACCATTATATCAACTTTTTGACCCGCACCGATATCTCAAACCTGGTGCCAGTAATTTTGGCGGCCAAACTGCGCAAAAGCCATTTCCTGTTCCTGGGTCATAGTTTACGTGACTGGAGCCTCCGTATCATCTTGCATCGCATCTGGGGCGAGCAAAAGCTGAATTATCAATCGTGGGCAATTCAAGCCAACCCCCATGAGCTGGATCAGCGCCTCTGGAAGCAGCGCGAGGTGGACATCGTCGACGCCTCCCTCGATGAGTATGTCACGGAGTTGAGCGTGCGCATTCAGGCCCAAACACCCACTGGAGGTGGATCATGAGCCCATCTGAATGGCATGCCATTCATACACCCTACAAAGGGCTGATGCCGTATACAGAAGAAGACGCGCCTTTTTTCTACGGCCGCGAAGAAGAACGCGAAATTATCGTCGCCAACTTGATGGCTTACAAATTGACCTTGCTTTACGGCGCGAGTGGCGTGGGAAAGAGCTCTGTTTTGCACGCGGGTATTGCCCATCACCTGCGCCAACTCACGCAAACCAATATTGCGGAAAGAGGGGCGCCTGAGCACATCGTCGTCGTGTTCAGTGCCTGGCGGGACGATCCTCTCTTAGGTTTGGCGAATTCTTTGCAGCAGACCATCGTCCAGACCTTGGGCCGCGGCGCAGCGCCACTGCTCTCCACTGAGCGTTCGTTCGTTGAAACGTTGCAGCAGTATTGCACGCGCATGGGGGGCGATTTGATCGTTATTCTCGATCAGTTTGAGGAGTATTTTCTTTATCATCCCTATGATGACGGTCCTGGCACTTTTGTTGCTGAGTTTCCGACTGCGGTCAACCAGCGTGATTTGCGCGCCAGCTTTCTTATCGCCATCCGTGACGATTCACTCGCCAAACTTGATCGTTTCAAAGGACGGATCCCCAATCTTTTCGACAACTATTTGCGAATTGAGCACCTGGACTATGAGATGGGGCGCGCAGCGATCGAAAAACCCATTCTGCAATACAACCGCTTGCATGACACAAACGGTGGCGCCATTGCAATTTCGCCCGAGCTGGTCGAAGCGGTTTTAGATCAGGTCAAAACCGGGCGGGTTGCTATGAGCGAAGCCGGCCGGGGTGTGATTGCAGCCAAGTCCGGCCTCAAGAGCAGCATGCTGGTTGAAACACCCTATTTGCAGCTCGTGATGAGCCGCCTCTGGGAAGTTGAGAGGCTCAGCGGATCACGCGTCTTGCGGCTTGAGACCCTCGAGCGCCTAGGAGGAGCTGAGCGTATCGTCCGGTCGCATTTGGATTCAGCTATGGCCGCGCTGACGCCGATCGAGGCCGAGGCCGCCGCACGAGCTTTTCGCTATCTGGTAACACCAACGGGAACTAAAATTGCGCATAGCCTACATGATCTGGCCGAGTTTGCGCAGCTATCGCTGGCGGAGCTCAACCTCCTTTTGCATAAGCTTTCCAGCTCGGACTTGCGCATACTGCGACCGGTTGCCCCGCCGCCGGATCGGCCGGAGGCACCGTACTATGAGATTTTTCATGACGTTCTGGCGCCGGCGATTCTGAACTGGCGGTCTCGGCATGCACAATCCCAGGAACTGGCCAGGGAAAAGCTTAGAGCGGAAAAGCAACTACATAGGGCGGACGAAAAGGCCAGAATTGCTGCACGTCTCCGCAGTCTGGTGATCGCGCTGGCTGCCGTTACGGCATTGGCAGCCGGAGCAGCGGTGCTGGCGTGGATACAATGGAAACGTGCGACTGCCGCCAGGCTGACGGCCGAGATCGGACGCAATTTTGCAGAACAGCAAGCTCGCATTGCCGATAGCCTGAGGATTGCACAACTTGCGGCGCTCGATACGGCCGAAGCCCGCACCCTGCAAGTGGAGAAGACGCGCACGCTCGCCGCCTACTCACGCTCACGAGAATTGGCCGCCGAGGCCAGCGCAAGCCTGAAGCGCGATCCGGAGTTGAGCATTTTATTGGCTCTGCATGCAGCGGCGGCGACTTATACGATAGACAGGACCTTAACCTCAGAAGTACACGATGCGCTCAATCAAGCCGTGCAAGCTTCTCGTATTCGATCGGTCTGGTCTGGACATACGAATGCGGTCCAGGACCTTGCCTTTGATCCTGAAGGCAAGAGCCTGGCCTCGGTCAGCCTGGACGGCAGTGTAATTATATGGAACGTTTCTTCCGGTGAAAAAAAACTTACGCTTTCCGGCCAGATGACGGCAATTTATGGTGCTGCCATTAGCCCGGATGGGCATCGTCTAGCAACTGCTCATGTAGATGGAAGAGCAATGGTGCACGATCTCTCTTCCGGCCAGCTCCTGCTTACCTTAAACGGGCATACCGCGGCCGTTCATGACGTTGCTTTCAGTCCGGACGGAACCAGGCTGGTCACCGCTGGTTTGGATGGGAAGGCCGTTGTTTGGGAGGCCGCCTCCGGCAAGGCTTTATTCACGATCTCGCCACAGTCGGCAGCCCTCAATAGTGTAGCCTTCAGTCCGGATGGCCGGCGACTGGCTACTGCCGGTGGAAACGGGATCGTCAAACTCTGGGAAGTTTCTTCCAGGAAAGAGGAGCGGACCCTTACAAGCCATGCCGCTGCGGTGCACAGCGTTGCCTTCAGCCCGGATGGTACGCTTTTAGCTACTGCAGGAGCGGATTGGAAAACCAAATTGTGGAAGGTGAATTCCGGCCAAGAATTGCTCACGCTTACCGGCCACACGGCGCCAGTGAGGGGAGTTGCTTTCAGCCCGGATGGGCGGCTTCTCGCCACGGCCGGAAGTGACGGCAAAGTGAAAGTTTGGGATCTGAATTCCAAGCACGAGGTGTTCGACCTCTTCGACCATAATGCAGCCGTAAATGCCATCGCTTTCCGACCGGATGGCCGTCTCCTTGCCACGGCGGATGCCGATAATAAAATAAAACTTTGGGACGTCTCTCCGGGGAAGGATTTGCTGATTTTAAGCCATGCGGCTGCCGTGAATGACGTCGCTTACAGCCCGGATCGCACGAAACTGGCGACCGCCAGCGCGGACGCCAGGGCCAGGGTTTGGGAAGTGAATTCCGGCAAGGAGCTGTTCTCACTGACCGGCCATGCCGAAGCAGTAAATAGCATCACCTTCAGCAAAGATGGAAAGTTCCTGGCCACTGGGAGCGACGATAACACGGCGCAAGTCTGGGACGCGGCAACCGGCGTTCGAATCGCCCGTTTGCCCCACCAGGGGGACGTCAAATCGGTTGCCTTTAGCCCCGAGAGCGGGCTTCTCGCGACGGCAAGTTTTGACCAATCGGCAAGAGTGTGGGAGATCGCGACGGGGCGACAAGTTTTCATGGCCACTCATGCGCACTGGGTGCAAGACGTAGCTTTTAGTCCCGATGGCAAGCGTCTGGCCACCGCAAGCTCGGACAAGACCGCAAGACTCTGGGAGATTGCTTCTGGTAAAGAAGTACTTACCCTTACACGCCAGAACGATGCGGTGACTGGTGTCGACTTCAGTCCGGACGGAAGGCACATAGCCACTGCTTGTGCGGACGGAATGGTCAAGATCTGGGATGCTGCTTCCGGCCGGGAGTTGTTCACGGTTCTCGGGCATAGTGCGGCGGTCAATGATGTTAAATTCAGCCCGGACGGGACACGCCTGGCCACAGCCAGTGCGGATGGCAGTATGAAACTATGGACCGCCGCGTCCGGTCGCCTTTTGCTCACGCTGCATAACCATGGTGCCGTGGTGAATCGGCTGGCTTTCAGCCCGGATGGCAAGCACCTAGCCACAGCTAGTGGCGATAAAACCGTACGAATTCATGCCTTGATTGCTGATGATCTAATTGCCCTGGCGCGAAAGCGAGTGACCCGTGCTTTGACCGCCGAGGAGTGCCGCAGGTTTCTTCATGTGGAGAAATGCCCGCCAACTCCTTTTTAGTATTCCATTACAAGCTCACGGATTATGCTTATGAAAACGAAATCCGTCTCCAAACAAGACGGAAAAATGGCGCAAGTCATTCCCGCTGAGGCTTCGGCCATGCGTCAACTGCTGCGCTGCCTATCGGCGGTGCAAAAAGGAGATTTTTCAGTGCGTCTGCCCTCCGATTGGGACGGCCTCGAAGGCAAAATCGCGGATGTGTTCAACGACATCGTTTCCGTCAATGAGAGGATTTCCAAAGATCTCAAGCGTGTGAGCCGGGCAGTGGGCAAACAAGGCCGGATAGGCCAGCGCGCAGATTTCACCGCCGCCGGTGGGGCCTGGCACGAGATGGAAGAATCGGTCAACTCGCTCATCAGTGACCTGGTTTGGCCAACCATTGAAGTAACCCGCACCATCGGTGCCGTGGCCCGAGGCGACCTGACGCAGACCATGAGCTTGGAGCGTGATGGGCAACCGCTCGAAGGTGAGTTTTTGCGCTCGGCTAAGATCGTCAACACCATGATCGCCCAGCTCGGGGTCTTCACCTCGGAGGTCACGCGCGTGGCGCGCGAGGTTGGCACCGAGGGCAAATTGGGCGGCCAGGCGCAAGTGCAAAAAGTAAGCGGCGTGTGGAAAGATTTAACGGAGAGTGTCAACCTGATGGCCGGCAATCTCACCGCACAAGTGCGCAATATTGCAGAGGTGACAATTGCGGTGGCGAGCGGCGATCTTTCCAAGAAAATCACGGTGGATGTACGCGGCGAGATTCTGCAGTTGAAAGAGGCCATCAATACCATGGTCGATCAACTACGCTCCTTTGGTGCTGAAGTGACGCGTGTGGCGCGCGAAGTGGGCACCGACGGCAAGCTCGGCGGCCAGGCGATCGTTCCGGGTGTCGCGGGCACGTGGAAGGATTTGACGGACAGCGTCAACTTTATGGCCAGTAATTTGACGGCGCAGGTGCGCAATATCGCCGAAGTCGCCAGCGCCGTGGCGCGCGGCGATCTTTCCCGCAAAATTACCGTGGACGTCAAAGGCGAGATTTTGGAGCTGAAGAACACCATCAATACGATGGTGGACCAATTGAATGCTTTTGCGGCAGAAGTGACGCGCGTGGCACGCGAAGTGGGCACCGATGGCAAGCTCGGCGGCCAGGCCTTGGTGCCGGGCGTAGCGGGTATTTGGAAAGACTTGACCGACAACGTCAACTCGATGGGGAGCAACCTCACCGCCCAGGTCCGCAACATTGCCGAAGTCTCGACGGCGATTGCCAACGGCGACCTTTCCAAAAAAATCACGGTCGATGTGAAGGGCGAGATTCTGGAATTGAAAAATACCATCAACACGATGGTAGATCAGTTGAATGCCTTTGGTGCGGAGGTGACACGCGTGGCGCGCGAGGTGGGCCCCGACGGCAAGCTCGGCGGCCAGGCGCAGGTTCCCGGCGTCGCGGGCGCTTGGAAGGACTTGACCGACAATGTCAACTCGATGGCGAGCAACCTCACCTCGCAAGTTCGTAATATTGCCGAAGTCGCGACGGCCGTGGCGCGCGGTGACTTGTCGCGCAAAATCACGGTGGACGTGAAGGGCGAGATTCTGGAATTGAAGAATACCCTCAACACCATGATGGATCAGTTGAAGCGGTTTGCTTCGGAAGTGACACGCGTGGCGCGCGAGGTGGGCACCGACGGCAAGCTCGGCGGCCAGGCCTTGGTGCCGGGCGTGGCCGGGATCTGGAAAGATCTCACCGACAACGTCAATTCCATGGGCAGCAATATTACCGCGCAAGTGCGGAACATTGCTGAGGTTTCCAAAGCGATCGCCGACGGTGATCTCTCCAAGAAGATCACGGTGGACGTGAAGGGCGAGATTCTCGAATTGAAAAACACCGTCAATACGATGGTGGATCAGTTGAACGCCTTCGCTGCAGAAGTGACGCGCGTGGCGCGCGAAGTAGGCACCGATGGTAACCTGGGCGGCCAGGCCTTGGTGCCGGGCGTAGCCGGCACCTGGAAAGATTTGACCGACAACGTCAATTTGCTCGCGGCGAATCTGACCACGCAGGTCCGCGCCATCGCCGAGGTGGCCACAGCCGTGACCCAAGGCGATCTGACGCGCTCGATTCAAGTGGAAGCAAGCGGCGAGGTCGCCGAGCTCAAAGACAACATCAATACGATGATTCACAACTTGCGCGGCACCACCGAGCAGAATACGGAACAAGACTGGCTCAAAACCAACATCGCCAACTTCACCCGCATGATGCAAGGCCAGCGCGATCTGGTCACCGTCGGCCAGATGCTGCTTTCCGAATTGGCGCCGCTGGTCAACGCGCAGCATAGCGTGGTATATCGCATGGACGCCGACAACGGCAAACCGTGTCTGAAGATGCTGGCCGGCTACGCGCACCATGGCGAGACCGACGTGCGCCGGGCATTTGGCCTGGGGGAAAGCGTCGTGGGCCAGTGTGCCTTGGAAAAACGCAGCATTTTGCTCACGAACGTGCCGCCCGATTACATTCGCATCACCTCCGGGCTGGGTGAAACTTCGCCGTGCAACATCATTGTGCTGCCGGTGCTCTTCGAAGGCCAAACCAAGGCCGTGATCGAGCTGGCCTCGTTGATGCCGTTCACGCAAACGCACATGACCTTTCTCGCCCAATTGACGGAAAGCATCGGCATCGTGCTCAATACCATCGAGGCCACGATGCGCACCGAGGGGTTGCTGCAACAATCCCAGAAACTCGCGACCGAGCTGCAAACCCAGCAAAAGGAATTGCAGCAGACGAACGAAGAGCTGGCGCAAAAAGCCAAGCAACTTGCCGAGCAAAACGTCGAGGTGGAGCGTAAGAACCAGGAAATCGAACAGGCGCGGCGCGCAGTGGAGGAAAAGGCCGCGGAGCTGGCACTGACCTCCAAATATAAATCGGAATTTCTCGCCAACATGTCCCATGAGCTGCGCACGCCGCTCAACAGCATTCTGATTCTGAGCCAGCAGCTCAGCGACAATGCCGAAGGGAATCTTCTTACGAAACAAGTCGAGTATGCCAAAACCGTGTACGCCGCCGGCACCGATTTGATGAATTTGATCAACGACATCCTCGACTTGTCCAAGATCGAATCCGGCATCGTGACGGTCGAACCCGAAGAGGTACTGTTCTCCAGCGTGCGGGATACGGTGGAACGCAGCTTCCGGCACGTGGCCGAAGCGCGGAATCTGGCGTTCAACATCGAGCTCGATTCTCACCTGCCGCGCAACTTTGTCACGGACTTCAAGCGCCTGCTGCAGGTGTTGAAGAATCTGCTTTCGAACGCTTTCAAGTTCACGGCACAAGGGCAGGTGGCGTTGCGCATGCACCCCGTCCATGCGGGCTGGAGTCTGGACCATTCCCGTCTCAACAGCGCCTCCCGTGTGATCGCCTTCGAGGTCAGGGACACCGGCATTGGTATTCCGCCGGAAAAACAGAAAATCATTTTCGAGGCCTTCCAACAAGCGGAAGCCGGCACCAGCCGCAGATACGGCGGCACAGGCCTGGGATTGGCGATCAGCCGCGAGTTGACGAGTCTGCTGGGCGGGGAGATCCGTCTGATGAGTGTTCTCGACCAGGGCAGCACTTTCACGTTGTACTTGCCCCAATCTTTCGCGGGCTCGACCTCGGTAAGAGCGATCCCTGCCAAACACGCAACCTCACCGGCGGTGGCGGCGATGCCGCTGCCGGAAGAAGTTCCGGACGACCGTCACACCCTGCAACCAGGCGAGGCAGCCGTCCTGATCGTGGAGGACGATCCGCATTATGCGCGCGTGTTGCTCGGTCTTATACGAGACAAGGGTTTCAAAGGTCTGGTTGCCTCGCGGGGGAATATCGCCCTGTCTCTGGCCAAGGAATACAAACCCATAGCCATCACGCTGGACGTCTTTCTGCCGGATATGTTGGGCTGGACCGTGCTGAGCCAGTTGAAGATGGATCCGGAGACGCGGCACATTCCGGTCGAAATCGTCACGATCGCGGAAGAACGCCAGCACGCCCTGGAACACGGCGCATTTGCATATCTGGTCAAGCCGATCACCACCGAAGAGCTGGAAAGCGCCTTTGACCGCATGCTGGAGTTTGCGCGGGCACCCATCAGGCGGCTTCTGGTTGTAGAAGACGACGAAATCGAGCGCCAGAGCATTATCGAGTTGATCCATCACGAAGACCTGCGGATCACGGCCGTCGGCACCGGCGCCGAGGCCCTGGTTGCATTGCGCACCGAGTCCTTCGATTGTGTGGTGCTGGACTTGCGGCTGCCGGATATTTCAGGTTTTGTGCTTTTGGAGCAGCTCCGGCAGGACTTTCAGTTGGAGGAGTTGCCCATCGTGGTATTTACCGGCAAAGAGCTCACCGACGAAGAGGAGAGCCGTCTGCGGAAAATGGCAAAAAGCATCATTATCAAAGGCGTGCAGTCTCCAGAACGGCTGCTCGATGAAACCGCCTTGTTCCTGCACCGCGTTACCACCAAATTGCCGCCGGCCAAGCAAAAAATGCTGGAACGGTTGCACCAGGGCGATGACGCACTGGCCGCCAGGAAGGTGCTGGTGGTGGACGATGACGTTCGCAACATTTTTACCCTGGTCAGCCTGCTTGACCGTCACGGCATGCAGGTGAAGAGCTGCGAAACCGGGCGGGAAGCAATTGCCGTTGTGGAGAAAGACCCGGATCTCGACATTGTGTTGATGGATATTATGATGCCGGAGATGGACGGCTACGAAACCATCCGGACGATTCGTCAGAACCCCGCGCACAATCGCTTGCCAATCATTGCACTCACTGCAAAGGCCATGAAAGGCGATCGCGAAAAATGCTTGGAAGCCGGCGCCTCGGATTACATTGCCAAACCCGTAAACACGGAACAACTGCTTTCGCTCATGAGGGTATGGCTCCATCGGTAGGATAATGTTTTATGCCAGCTCGAGGTACGACTGGAATTGATAGACAGAACCATGAGAGGCCGAACGAAGGAATCGAGAAGCCCGATTGCACAACTATGGAAAAAGTCAAGATTCTGCTGGTTGATGACCACCCCGATAAGCTGCTTACCTACCAGGCGATTCTGGCCGAGCTCGGTGAGACTTTGGTGCTGGCCAGGTCAGGACGGGATGCATTGCGGTGCCTGCTCAAGCAGGACATTGCACTCATTCTCCTGGATGTGGTCATGCCCGGGATGGATGGATTCGAGACGGCGAGGTTGATTCGCGAGAACCCTCGACTGGAGCAAGTGCCGATTATTTTTGTAACCGCATTGAGCACGTCGGACCTGGATAGGCTCAAAGGCTATGAGCTGGGCGCAATGGATTACGTCTACGCGCCGATCGTGCCGGAAGTCTTGCGTGCGAAAGTTTCGGTATTCCTGGAATTGTATCGAAAAAGAAAGGATTTGCAGGACTTGAACCGGGTGTTGACCCAGACCAATCAAGCCCTGATTGCCGAGATTGCAGAACGCAAGCGGGTGGAAGCAGCTCTGCAGGATGAGCGCGCTTCACTGGCCTATCGTGTGGAAGTACGGACCAAGGATTTGAAAAAGGCCAATGAAGAGCTGGCAAGGGTGGCGCTCCTCAAGGATGAGTTTCTGGCCAATATGAGCCATGAGCTGCGCACGCCGTTGAATTCCATCCTGGGCATCAGCGAAGCATTGCAGGAGCAGGTCTATGGTCGCCTCAATGACAAGCAGCTACAGGCCGTGGGCAACGTGGAGGAGAGCGGGCGGCATCTGCTTGCGCTCATCAATGACATTCTTGATTTGTCCAAAATCGCAGCGGGTAAACTGGAATTGGACGTTGCCCCGGTCCTCGTAGAGCGAGTCTGCCAGGCCAGTCTGCGATTTATTCAGCAGATGGCACAGCGCAAGCAGCTCAAAATATCCACGAACATTGACGCCGCTGCGATGACGATTCAGGCGGATGAGCGCCAATTGAAACAGATTCTTGTAAATCTCTTGAGCAATGCCGTCAAGTTCACGCCGGAGAGCGGGACAATTGGTCTGGAAGTCGAGGGCAATGCCACAAAAGAAATTGTGCATTTTACGGTTTGGGATCAAGGGATTGGGATCGGGCACCAAGACTTGGAGCAACTGTTTCAGCCGTTTGTCCAGCTCGATAGCAGCCTCTCACGACAATATCCCGGTACGGGCTTGGGATTGGCGCTAACGCAGCGCCTGGTCGATCTTCATGGCGGGTGCATTTCGGTCGAAAGCGAACCCGGCAAAGGCAGCCGTTTCACTGTTTCGCTTCCATGGCAACCGGCCGATTTCGTCGTGCCAGGGGCAAGATTCGAAGCGGCCACACCGGGCGAGGGCCCCGAATACGGCCCGCAACAATTGTCCTTGTCAATCTCCACACAGGCAATCGAGACCGCGGAACCGGCTCAGGGCGGGAGACCTGCAACGCTGGAACGCCCATTGATCTTGCTCGTGGAGGACAGCATGAGCAGTATCCGGCTCATGTCCGACTATTTGCACGCCAAGAGCTATGGCATCGTCGTCGCCCGAAACGGCAACGACGCCATCGCCCTGGCGCGCGGGGAACGTCCCGATGTGATTTTAATGGATATTCAGATGCCGGGTATGGACGGGCTCGAAACAACCCGCCGCATTCGTGCGGAGGCCGCGCTGCAGCACGTTCCCATTATCGCATTGACCGCACTGGCCATGCGCGGCGACCGCGAGAAATGCCTGGCGGCCGGCGCGAATGACTATATGAGCAAACCCATTAGCTTGAAGAAACTGATAGAAATAATCGAAATCCAACTGCGCGAACATGGAAAAAACCAACATCCTGCTGGTGGATGACAACTCCGGAAAGTTGCTCGCCTATCAAGCGATTCTGGAAAATCTGAAAGAGAATCTGGTGGTGGCATCCTCGGGCCGGCAAGCATTGCAAGTGCTGCTCAAAGGGGAAAGCTTTGCCCTGATTCTCCTGGATGTGGTGATGCCCGACATAGACGGCTTTGAGACGGCAAAGTTGATTCGCCAACATCCGAAACTGGAGCAGACGCCGATCATTTTTGTGACGGCCTACAGCATGTCCGACTTGGACCGGCTCAAAGGCTATGAGCTGGGCGCAGTGGACTATGTGTTCGCTCCTGTCGTTCCGGAAATTCTACGCGCCAAGGTCTCGGTGTTTGTTGATCTGTATCGCAAGAAGCAGGAATTAGAAATCCTGAACCGGACTCTGGAGCAACGCGTGCTCGAGCGCACGGAACAGCTCGAAAATGCCAACACCGAGCTCGAGCTCGAAATTGAAGAGCGTAAGCGCGCAGAGGCGGAAATTCTGAAGCTCAATGCCGAGCTGGAACAGCGCGTCCTCGAACGAACCGTCCAGCTCAAAGCCGCCAATCAGGAACTGCAAAACGAAATTACCGAACGCCGGAAAACCGAAGCCAAGTTTCGTGGTCTGTTGGAAGCCGCTCCGGACGCGATCGTGATCATCGACCGCAGCGGCCACATTGTGCTCGTCAACAATCAGGCAGAGACGCTCTTCGGCTATCGCAGGGATGAGCTGGTCGACAAGCCCATCGAACTATTGATGCCGCAGCGTTTTTGGGAAAAGCACGTTCCGCACCGCATTAATTACTTCGACAATCCGAGCATGCGTCCGATGGGCGAAGGCTTCGTGCTCTACGGCGTACGCAAAAACGGCGGTGAATTCCCGGTGGAAATCAGTCTCAGCCCCCTGGCCACCGCGGAGGGCATTCTCGTCATCAGCGCCATCCGCGACCTCACCACGCGCAAAAAGGCGGAAGCACAGATCGCTTATCAAGCCAACTTACTCGCCAACGTCAACGATGCGGTCATCGCCTGGAATGAAGGATTGGAGCTCACGGCCTGGAATCGTGGCGCCGAAGCGATCTTTGGCTGGAGAGCTGGCGAGGTCATCGGCCGGCACGCGCATGAGGTGCTGCCGGCGGAATTCGTCAGCGTGGTGCATGCGCGAGCATTGAAATCTCAAAATGAGAACGGCCAGTTCTTTGGCGAGGTGATCCAATACCGCAGGGATGGCACGCCGGTGTTCATCGAGTCGACCGTCATCATGCTGAGGGACGAGTACGGCGGTGGCATGCACTACGTCAGCGTGAACAGGAACGTCACCGAGCGCAAGCGCGCCGAGGAGGCCCTGTCGAATCAAACCAGAATCCTGCAGTCCATTTTGGGAAGCATGGCGGACGCCGTGATCGTCGTCGATGCGGAGGGAAAGTTAGTGCTTTTCAATCCGGCCGCGGAACAGATCCACAGTGTCAGCCTGGCAGACACCTCCTCCGGCCGAACCGCCGAGCGTTTCGGGCTTTTCTTGTCCGACATGACGACACCTTATCCAACCAAGGATCTCCCTTTGACGCGTGTTCTGCGCGGCGAGACGGCGGATACGGTCGAGATGTTCTTGCGACATCCCACCGCGCCCAAAGGCATCTGGCTGAGCGCCAACGCCAGGTCTTTGCGAAGCGAAAACAGCACGCTCCTGGGCGGCGTCGCCGTCATCCGCGACATCACCGAAAGCAAGCGTGCCGAGCAGGAGCTGAGAAACTCGCGCGAGCAATTGCGCAATCTTTCGGCCTATTTGCAATCGGTAAGAGAGGAAGAACGCGCTCACATTTCCCGTGAAATTCACGATGAGCTCGGCCAGGCGCTCACGGCTTTGAAAATGGATGTCTCCTGGCTGCGCGGAAAACTGCCGGCAGACCTGGAAAACTTGCTGCAAAAAACCAAGGCCATGATCAAGCTTATCAATACCACCATTCAATCCGTGCAGCGCATTGCCTCGGAGTTGCGCCCCGGCATGCTGGACGAGCTTGGCCTTTCCGCCACCATTGACTGGCAACTCCAGCAGTTTCGAGAGCGCTCGAACATCGCGTGCGAGTTCACGCAAAAGCCGGAGAATATTACGCTGGATCGCGAGCGCTCGACCGTGGTTTTTCGCATCCTGCAAGAAACTTTGACCAACGTCGTCCGCCATGCCCGCGCCACCAGTGTCAAAATCCGCCTGAGCGTGACCGAAAAGGCACTGCTGCTGAAAGTGCGGGACAATGGCCGCGGCATTACTGCCGCTCAAATCGCCGATGCCAAATCCATTGGCATGATTGGCATGCGCGAGCGCGTCTACTTATGGCGAGGGAGAGTCAGGATCAGGGGCGTCTCCGGCAAAGGGACGGTGGTGCTGGTCCGCATTCCCTTGCACGTCCACTAAAAAGCAAATCGGAAGCTCATTCTCCTGGAGGCGAGAAATCATTTCTCGCAGCACCGGGCGGTGCGACCGGTGGCGCAGCATGGCAGCCACAACCCGCACCCTTCCGCATAAGGCAGGTATCTATGATCAAAATTTTCATCACCGACGATCATCCGATCGTGCGTGAAGGGTTGAAACAGACGCTCAGAGAAACGCCTGATATCGCCGTCAGCGGCGAAGCGAGTAACGGCGAAGAAACGCTCGACGATCTCCGGAATCAAGAAGTCGACGTCGTGCTCTTGGACATTTCTCTGCCAGGCAGAAGCGGCCTGGACATTCTGTCACAACTTCGCCTTGCCTATCCCAATCTCAAAATTCTCATCCTGAGCACGTACCCGGAGGAGCAGTATGCCATCCGGGCGCTGAAGACCGGAGCAGCAGGGTATTTGACCAAGGAAAGCGCGCCCGAGGAGTTGATTACTGCCATCCGCAAGGTGGCATGTGGAGGCAAGTACGTCAGCGCGGCGCTGGCTGAGCGTCTGGCTTTCAATCTTACCGGAGAAGCCACCGCGCGGCCGCACGAAAAGCTGTCGAACCGCGAATACCAGGTCATGTGTTTGATTGCCTCCGGAAAAACCGCGAAGGAAATTGCCCTCGCGCTCTCCTTGAGCGACAAAACCATCAGCACGTACCGTCGCCGGATTCTCGACAAAATGCACATGCGGCACAATGCCGAGCTTACGCACTATGCCATTCAGCAGGGTTTGGTAAATTGATGGGGATAGTTTTCAGATCAAAAACTTACCTTTCTCCATCACCTGTGTCTCCTCAAACCAAATATCCGGCTTCATGGTGATCACGTCGATGTGCGAGGGGCAGGTCCAATCCGCGCCGGTTTGGCCGGGCGCGGGATTGCCGAAGGCGAGGTGCATGCCCGGCATTTTTTCGTCCTGCAGTAAGTTGCCGATGCAGCGTGTGACCCACGTGTTCGTACCCAGCGCAAATTCGCCAACGCGATCGCTGTTGCGCGCCGTGCGGCAATAGTCGAGAAATTCTTTTTCCAGCTCCTCATTCTCGCTGTGCGCCGCTTGCAAATATCCGCCGGCAATCTCCAGGCGCAGCGGCGTGTCTTCAATGCAGCCGTATTTCCAGCACAAGTAATCTCCCACCGTGCCGTCCACCACCATCACGCCGTCGACGCTTTCCGGACAGGTAAAAATTTCTCCCGCGGGTAGATTCGACCAGACTTGTGCAGAAATTTTTCCGCCGGTATTTTGCCAGCGCAGCTTGGGGCTCAGCGTCACGGTCAGATCCGTGCCCAATGCGGTGCGGATGTGCGCCTTTTGAGCGCGGCGAGCGACGGTGAGCAGGCGATCGCCCAGGGCATACACCTCGTCGAAGTTCGCGCGCATGCTTTGCAACATGATTTCTCCGGTGATCCCGATCATATGTGCGTAGCGCACACCGTGCGCCTCGACCACTTGGATGAGATCACCGCGCACTTTGGCCTCTCCCGGTTGCGGTTTCACGCACATGATCCCGGCTTGCGATTGCGCCATGGCACCGGCGACTGCAGCGGGCAAAGCCCGCATCGGTCTGGGCGTAATGTGCTCGAGCACGAAAGCAGAGATCCTGCTGCCGATCTGCTGGAGCTGCTCGTACAAACAGGTGCCGATGTCTAAAGTGGCGTGGTCAGTGATAATGGTGACGTGTTCATGCGGTTGGATGCGGAGGCAGTTGCGCACCGCATTGTGCGCACCCCACAGGTAGGCGCGATTGAAATCAGGTTGCCGGACGGTTCGGAGCATAACACCCTTCACTGGTATCTTGAATCAAGTAATCGACCACTGCGGTCAAATCGTGACCGCTTTCTTCGTAGACGCGCAATTGCCGTTCGGCGCTGGTGCCGCCTTCGAGAATGCGATACAGATGATTGATTGCTTCCCGGCTATCCAATTCCTCCACGGCCTCGTCGATGAAGCGAATGTATTCGTAGAACAGATCGCGGAAGGGCACTTCCTTTTGCTTGCCGAAGTCGATGAGCTTGCCCTCGATGCCGTAACGCGCGGCGCGCCACTTGTTTTCCTCTATCAGCGTCGGCCGGTAAATGCGGAAGCTCATGTTGTTTTTGTGCAGCGTCCACAGGGTCGCGACCGTGGCCTGAATCAGCGCGGCGATGGCGATAGTGTCTTCCACGCGCGTGGGCAGGTCGCAAATGCGAATTTCGATGGTGTTGAAAAACGCGTGTGGCCGAAGATCCCACCAAATTTTCTTGCCGTTGTCGATGCAATTGGTCTTGATGAGAGTTTGCACGAACAAATCGAAGTCGGCCCAGGAGGTGAAAAAATCCGGAATGCCGGTGCGCGGGAATTTTTTGAACACTTCGGTGCGTGTGGATTTCAGGCCTGTGCGGCGGCCCAGCCAAAACGGCGAGCTGGTCGAAAGTGCCAGAATATGCGGCAGAAAATAGCGCATCTGATTGCACAAGGCGATGGCGATTTCGCGGTCTTCGATGCCGATGTGCACGTGCAGGCCGAAAATGAGATTCCCGCGCGCCACGTCGCCCATTTCATCGACGAGCATTTTGTAGCGCTCATGCTCGAAAATTTCCTGGTTGCGCCAATCGGAAAAAGGATGCGTACCCGCGGCCGCGAGGCACAAGCCGTTTTTATGCGCCAGCTCGAGAATCGCGCTGCGCAGCTCCATCACATTTTGCCTGGCTTCGTGAATGTTTTTGCAAATGCCGGTGCCAACTTCGATCACCGATTTGTGCATTTCCGGCTTGAGATGCTCTTGCAAAATCATTTTACCTTGTTCGAGCATTTCGGAAACATGCGAGCGCAATTCACGCGTTTTGGGGTCGACGATTTGAAATTCTTCTTCGATACCGATGGTGAATTGAGGATTCAAAGCTATCCTCCTGTGTGGGTACGGGGATCTTGATAGTGGAAAGCAGATGGTGGATGGTCAATGACTGATTGGTAATGATCATTGACAATTCACGATTCACTATTCACAATTACCCATCCACGACTAAAGCCCGCTCTCAAACTTTTTTCGCACTGCCGCGCCGCGTGCTACCGGGGGCTTTCCGCGTTGATTTATCCTCCGCTTCGCGCCCGCCTTCCGGCGCGCCCAAGAAACTCGACCAGGCAAACTCCGCCGGTACTTTGCGCGGTTGCAATGCGCGCGCGATGGCCAGCTCCGACATCTTATCCACGACCCATTCGAAATTGGCGGCGGTGACGGATTTGAGGTCGCAATCCGGCGCCGGGTTGCCGAAGTCGATGGCGTACGGGATGCCGTCGCGCACGGCGAACTCGCAAGTGTTGAGGTCGTAGCCCAGCGCCTGATTGATCAACAGGCAATACTTGATGATTTTTTCTTTCAACTCGGGCACGGGTGGAGGATTGTCCGGCACGTATTGGGCAAAAAAGGCCTTGCCCGGATCGTAACGCATGATATGAACGTCTTTGCGCCCGACCGTGTAGCATCGGTAATACTCGGTGAATTCGATGCCCTCCTGCAGCACCATACATAGGGTGCCGGTTTGGTGATAGGAATTGAAAAACTCCTCTTCGTTGTTCACTTTGTATACGTGCTTCCAGCCGCCACCGGCGTGCGGCTTCAGAAAAGCGGGAAAGCCGACGTACTTGAAGGTATTATACCAGGCGATCGGGTATACAAGATTGCGCATGGATTGCGAAGAGGTAGACGGCGGGTGCGCCTGGTGGGGCAACATGACAGTTTTGGGAATCGGCACACCGATCTTGTGGGCGAGGGCATAGTTGAAAAACTTGTCATCCGCGCTCCACCAGAAAGGATTGTTGATGATTTCCGTGCCGTCGAGCATGGCATTTTTCAAAAACGCGCGATAAAAAGGCACTTCGTGCGAGATGCGATCAATGATCAAGCGATATTCGCAGGGCTCGGCCATGCGCACGACTTCGATTTTGATAAACTCCGCGCTCACGCCCAGCTTGCGCTCGGCGCTTTTTTGGTTGATGCGCTCGATCAGGGTTTCGGGAAACGAATTCTCTTCGCCACGCAAAATCCCGACTTTCATCACTCCTCCCGTGCTGGTCAAATGGGGCTTCCGATGCTTAAAACATGACAAAAAATATAAGAATTCAGCCGCAAAAATGGAAGTGAAAACTTACACTCAATTTTGTGCAATCGTTTTCCCAAACTTGGATAACTGTTGGTACTTTAATGCGATCTCGACAGCATTCCGCAAGATCACGCAGGCGACGGTATACCCACTTTGTTCGATTTCAAGGAGTTAGACATGCGTCCATGGATACTTGGCTCCAGTTTCCATGCCCGCCTCAATGGCAGGCTGGATGGAGCCAAAGAGTTACCCCCTCTGAACGACGACAGCATTTCCTATTATCTCAGCAAGAATTCGAATCGAAGGTCAGGGTATGTTGACAGTGAGAACTGGCACGAAGTCCGCTGCGCCACGGATTACGAGCAAACCATCTGCAAAGTCGCAGATCGCACCATACGCACGGTTTATCAGAAGTGGCAATCGCGGGATGCCAAGCTGATCGGTGAACACAAAACCTGGGAGCACAAGCTGCGACAATCGGAGGAGAACTATCTCACCCGCAAGCAGGAGCTCGACCGCGACGCCATGTTCGATCACACCCCCTGGTGGTACATACCGCTCATTATCGTCTTCGGCGTGGCGGAGCTGGCCATGAACGCACAGGTCTTCGACATTTTCGGCTCGCCCCGCTTCGAAACCATCATCATGGCGTTGATACTTTCATTTGCCATACCCATTGCCGGGCATTTCTGGGGCCGTTTCCTGCGCGAAGACGAAAAAGACAAAACCCTGGTTTTGCTCTCGGTGGGGTGCTTGGGCGTGATCGTCTTTTCATTGTATGCTCTGGCCGCCGTGCGTAACAGTTACTTCAAAACTTCCGTACCCACCACGGAGGAGACCGTTTTCAACGCCTGGCTCTTCTTTCTCTCGCTCAATTTCTTGATTTTCGTGATTTCGGTGTATGCTTCATGGTATGCGCACGAGCGTGATTTCAAGCTGTTTAAATTCAAGCAGGACTATTCCAAATCCTTGTCGCGCATTCATCGCATCGAAGGCATGCGCAACGCCCTCAAATCCGGTTGTCACAATCGCATTTTGCAAATTCGCGATCGCGCCCATCAAACCATCAGCGTTTATCGCCAGCACAATTTGCTGCGACGGCAGGACGAGCGGCGTCCCAAGGCTTTCGAGATGCTGCCGGACATCCAGATTCCGGAATTCCGCGAGGAGACCTTTGCCAACAACAACGGACAAACCAAGCCCTCCACCGCTTTGGTGAGCACGCGTTTTGCGTTTGAATGAATTGTCAACCCGGAATGACCGCCATCGAATTGTTGCACCCAAAACCTGAACGTGTTCAAGGAATGAATCGTCGATTTGCAATGCTCTTGCGGCCGGCGGCTGCGCTGGCCTTGGTGACGGCTGCCGTCACGATCGCCGGGCTGGCAACTTCCGGCTGCGATCAAACCGCGCCCAAAGAATCCCGCCACGTCATGATCTTCATCGACATGTCGCTGAGCACGCTACCCGACCGGGACAACTACAAAAAATACATCGAAAAAATCGTTTCCAAACTCAAAGCCGGTGACCGTTTGACCGTCTGCAAAATCATCGATTTGACGATTGCAGACTTCAGCCCGATTTTCGACATCACGTTCCCCTCCTTCAGCATGTGGAGCGACAATCGCACGCGGTATGACAAGAGCATGCGCGAAATCAGCCGCCAGTTGATTGGAACCGTCGACAGCGTGCTCGCCTCCCGCTTCAAAGTGCAGAAGAACGAAATCGTGAATTCCTTCTTGATCTGCGATCAGATCAAAAACGGCAAGCCGGGCAGAAAGTCGCTGGTCATCATCTCCGATATGCAGGAGAGCTCCTCGGAATTGGACTTTGACAAGGATCACCTGACCACCCTTTACTTGGACAATGCGATTGCCACACTGCGCAGCAAAGGCCGCATCCCTCATCTCGAAGGCATCGACGTCTGGATGGCCGGCGCCTACGCCAAGGACACCGAAAAGTTTTTTGCCGTGCAGGAGTTTTGGAAGCGCTACGTCGCCGCCACCGGCGCGACCTTGCGCTCGTATTCGCATACGCTGTTGGATTTTGAGTGAATGAGCGCAGGAAGTTGGTACACCGGTCTCGAGGCTTGCGGGCTTATTTCAACTCAATCGGGGCTGTCTTCCATCGGCGACTGGCGAGAAGGTATGAGTCCAAAGAATCAAATAAAGAAAAAATCCAAGAGCTTTTATTTCCAACGGATGAAAAAACGACCAACGGAATTTATTTTCCGTTGGTCGTTTTTTCATCCGTTGGACAAATTTTAGTATGACCTGCCCGCAAGGGTTTCGATTTTCGACGCAGACGACCCCTCCGCGGCTGGCCTTGATTATCCGAGGGGAGCCGTATTTGACCAGCTTGGCAATCTTCTCGGCTCCGGCCATTTCTGTGCGCCGCTTCAGTTCTCGCTGATGTGCTCGTGCACCAGCTTCCAGCCGTCGCCCGCGCGCGCCCACACGCGCGTCACTTTACCCGAGCCTTCCGCAAATTTGTCGCCGATCTTGGCATCGGTCATGAAGTAATACGTCACCAACAAAACTTCCGAGTAAATCTCCTCACTCCTCGCAATCGGGCTGGTCGTGCCGGTGATTTGCTCCATCTGCCATTTCACCTTCTTCATCACCTGCTCTTGCCCGTCGATGCGATAGGGAATCTTCGGCATGAAGCGCGAGGCTTTGGCATGCAGAAAGTCGTTGTAGGACTTATCGTCCTTTTTGCCGTAGGCCGCATCCAGCTCTTTATTGTGATTGCTGGCGTGCTTTTTCCAGTTTTCCTTGTCTTCTTTAGTGAGCTTGGCCTTGCGGAAATAGGTCTTGGCCCACATCGCGCCGCCGACCAGGATGGTAATAATGACAATAATCTGCAACAAGCTGCTCGCCGAAACCATTCTTCCTCCAACCTCATTCAGAAACGACCGCCCGAACGCCGCGTACTCTCCAGGCGGTGAGCTCATTTTTTACGGCTCCTCGTTCCAACTCCAGTAAAAGCACACGCGCTCAGGCGGCGATCTCAATTATGGTAAGACTTTCCACACCGTCGCAGGCAAAGGTGCGTCCAGATAATTGCCGTGCTGGGTCGTAGAATTCTTGAGATACCCCTTGCCGTCCCAGACGTACAAATCACTGACCAGCAATGCCTCTTTGTTCTTGCCGGCGGCACGATGATAAACGCTGATATTGTGATAGCCATTCGTGCTTTCGTTTTCCAAATTGATTCCCGCTGCCGTAATGTCGTCGGTCGGCAGGAGATTGCGCAGGCCTTGGAGCGTACGCTGCCACAACCACACGCTGCAGCCGCCGCTGCCGCACCATTCCATCACGTTCGAAATCAGGAGTTCTTTCGACCCATCATCATTGATATCAAGGCTTTGCGTGTGCCAATACTTGAGTTGACCCTTGATTGTCACGCCATAGCCGGCCATAGCTTCCAGAACGTCCGGCGGAATCGGACTGTCGGGGGATACCACGTCCAGAACTGAGCCGGCAATCGGTCCGGGTTCCGGGGGAATCTCAGGCTGGGGAGGCTCTTCGGCCTTCGTTTGAGCAGGCGGCGCAGTTTCACGCGTTTTTTGAGAGGTATTATTCTTCGTACATGTGCAAAGTAATGCCAATCCGGCTAAGGCGGCTGCCGCCCAATGTTTTTTTCTAATCCTCATAGACTGCCCTGGTCCTACCGCGAGGCTTTTCAAAGTTGAGCGAAATTTTACGAGTACGTGGTGCGATTCAGGCTTGAAATTATAAGAAAAAAATCCTTCGGCCACAAGCCCTTTCGCAAGATTGTTGGACATTTGACATGCTTCCGGAAACTTTCTATATTCCGGCGTCCAACCAGAATAAGGAGAGTGACGATGAAAATCTACCTCGTGCGACATGCGATTGCCGAGCTGCGTGAAGACTGGCACGATCCGGACGAACAACGCCCACTCACGGCGAAGGGCCGCAAGAAAATGGCGCGCATCGTTCGCGGCTTGCGCAACCTGGACATCGAATTGACGCAGCTTTATGCCAGCCCCCTGGTGCGCGCGCATCAGACTGCGGAGCTCATACAAGAGGGTATGAAAATCGAAAAAATCACGACCACGGACTTGCTGCTGCCCGCGGCCGATCCGGCGCAAATACTGGCTTTTTTGAACGAGCACGATGATCAGGCCGCGCTGGCACTCGTCGGCCACGAGCCCCATGTCAGTGCGCTACTGGCTTTTTTGGTTATGGGAAAAAATGCCGCTTTCGCTCTTTTCAAAAAAGGCGGCGTGGCATTGGTCGAGGGTGAAAAGCCGTTGCGTGCCGGCCAACTATTGCTGCGCTGGCTGCTGGAGCCGAATCAATTGGCGGAGATAAGCAAGGAATAGTCCATGAATGGCGTAGTCTTTCCAAAACAGGAAAAGTATTCATCTTTCAGGGGCGGAACAAAGTCGCAAAGGATCACAAGGAAAATCTCTGCGTATTCTTTGCGTGAGAAATAAATTTTATGCCCAAAATCAGATTTTAGTCTATCTACGCCTGGGGGCAAACGCCTCGGCCGTTTGATCAAACAGGGAATTTATCACGCAGAACATCGCTAAAAAAGCTTGATTTCTAGCACAATTTCGCTTATATCGGGGCCAATCTCACTACTGCCAATGAGAAGATCGATTCGGGGCTACTCCAATACATCGTATCTTCTCAGCAATGACACGTCTCTCAGCGGAGGATTGCATGCCTGCATTCATCAGGATCTCGATTGCCGCCCTATTTGTTATCCTGCTCTGCCCGAATCTTTCGTTAGCAACCGGCGCTCTGTTCGTTCGCCCGCTCAACAGCCCCACCACCTATCAAACCATGTGGATCAAGAGCTACGATGCCACGGTGGCGATCCAGGATCAGCTCGCGGTGACGCACGTGGATCAAATCTGCTTCAACGAGATGAACACCCGGGTCGAAGCGACGTACATTTTTCCTCTACCCGAGGGCGCAGTCATCACCGAATTGGTTTATTGGTTCAATGGCCAGCGCCACGTCGCCTCGATTCGCGAACGGCAGGAGGCGCAGCAGGCCTACGATCAACGCATTCGCCAGCTCATCGATCCCGCGCTGCTGCAGTACCTCGGCAACAATCTTTTTAAACTCAATATCGCGCCCATCGAACCGCAATCCGAGGTACGCTTTGAGATTACATACGTCGAATTGCTGCCGTACGATTTTGGCAATATCGACTATCGCTTTTTCCTGCGCACCGCCGAGCTCTCCCCCAAACCTTTGCAGCGCGTGACGCTCGAGATCGACGCGACGACGGCAAAAGAATTCAAGGCTTTCACTTCTCCCAGCCACGCCACTTCCACGGCCACGCAGATAGAGCAGCTTTCGCCGAGCAGGTATCGCGTGCTCTTTGGCGATGAGAATTTCTTCCCGGACCGCGATTTTTTGTTGCGCTTTGAGACCCGGCGCGCAGACGTCGACATGAACGTCATCACTTACTCGCCCGCAAGCGCCGATTCCTTCGGCCTCGACAGCTTCTATGCGCTCTGGATTACGCCGCCGGACAGCATCAGCACGGAGACCACCATCCCGCGCAGTGTCGTTTTCACCGCCGACGTTTCATCCAGCATGGAAGGCGAACGCCTGGCGCAGCTCAAGCAGGCGCTCAGCAGCTTTCTCGATCATCTGCAGGAAGCCGATCGCTTCAACATTGTCACCTTCGGCACCAACGTCGTGCCATTCCGGCCGGATTTGGTGCCCGCCGGCAGCGCGGAGATTGCCGCGGCACGATTCTTTGTCAGCGGCCTAAGCGCGCTGGGCTTGACCAATATTGACGGTGCGCTGAAAGCATCCGAGTCGCTCTCCTTCAGCGATGCCACCGCAAACATGATCATTTTTCTGACCGACGGCTACCCTACCTGGGGCGAATTGCGGGTCGACGCCATTGTGGATAGCGCTGTGGCACGCAATCGCCATCGCATTCGCATCTTCCCGTTTGGCATTGGTGAAGACTTGAGCAAGCCCTTGTTGATCGAGCTGGCACGGCGGAACGGCGGTTATCCGATTTATGTGACTGCAACCGACAGCATCGCGCTGGTGGTCGCTGATCAAATCAATCGCATATCCAAGCCCGTGCTCTCGGAGCTCGCCATTGACATGGGAGGCTTGCAAACCTACGATCGCTATCCCGTGGTGCTTTCCGATTTGTTCTTCGGCAGCCAGGTTCTGCAATTTGGGCGCTACACCAATGCCGGCACTTTTGCCGTAACCTTGAGGGGCAAGGCGCGCCTGCAAGAGGTTACCCTGATGAGCCAGGTGAACTTTAGCAACACGACTGGCGGACACCGCGCCGTACCGAGACTGTGGGCCAAAAACAAGATCGATTACTTGCTCGAGCAGATCGAGATCCTGGGCGAGCAGGAAGAGCTGGTCGATGCCATCATCGACCTGAGCATTCGCTTCGGCATTTTGACCAAGTACACCGCGCTCTACGTCGATCCCACGGCGGTCGATGATCGCGAGCCCGTGGTTTTGCCCGGGACTTTTGTGCTGGAACCGAACTACCCCAATCCATTCAATCCCGAAACGCAGATCAGCTTCTACGTTCCGCCCGCCGCGCAAAAGCAGAGAGTCATGATCAAGATTTATGACATGTTGGGTCGCGAGATTCGCGTGTTGCTTGATCGCGAATTGTCGCCCGGCCATTATGTTGTGCGGTGGGACGGCAAGGGCGCTAACCAGCATGACTTGCCGAGTGGGATCTACCTCTATCGTCTGGAAACCGGTGAGCTGGTGATTACGAAAAAGATGACGCTGTTGCGATGACTTCAGCCGCGGGTAGGAACGATTACAATGGAGATTTACGATTTGCGACCGGAAGACGGCCCTGCGGGCCCGCGATTTTAGATGTATGCAAATCCTTCGTAAATCGTAAATTGCAAATCTTCAATCGTAAATCAATCTTTGGTTGAGGAGCGCCTCATGAAAAAACTGCTCACGATATTCTTGCTCGCCACCTCTTTTCCAGCCCTCGCTGACGGCATCATGAAAATCAAGGGCCAAACTTCGAGCTATCTGCGTCCGGAGCGCATAACCGTAACCTCCGACATCAACAACCAAGTCTGTACCACCATCTCCCAACAGACCTTTGTGAATCGTACGTCGCAACCGGTGTGGCTGCAATACGGCTTTCCGACCAATATCAATGCCAGCGTCATCCAATTCCGCTGGCGCGCGGGAGGCCAGTGGCGTACAGCGAGAGTCTCGGGTACGCCGCAAGATACCAGTGGCGTGATCAATCCCGGCGGCGAAGTGGATTTACTTTTTCTGGATTACCTGGGTGAGGCGCCGTTTCTGTTCGCCTTTCGCGATTCACTCCCAACCGATTCGACCCTCACCGTTGAGCTGTCCTACATCGAGCTGTTGAAGTACCGCAATGGGCGCGTAATTTACGACTATCCTCTCGACATGAAAGCTTTCGCCCAACATCCGCTGGCGAGCTTTTCGTTAAGCTTGAGTCTGCGCTCTGAGCGTGATTTGGTTTCTCTCGCCAATCCTTCGCACGGTGCAGTGCCTTCGAGCTTCACCAACAGTGCCGCCGAGTTGTCATTCGCGCAAAACAATCTGCCGGCAGCTCAGAACTTCGTCGTGCACTACGAAGTGAGTCAAATCGATCTCGGTGTGTTCTTGCTCAGTCACAAGCCGCAAAATGAAGACGGGTTTTTCATCATGCTGGCCGAACCTGATCCTCACACTTCACAACACGAAATCATCGACAAGATTTTTACCTTCATCATCGACGTTTCCGGCAGCATGGCCGGCCAGAAGATCGAGCAGGCCAAAGCGGCGGCGCGGTTTACGGTCAACAATCTTAATACGGATGATCGTTTCAACGTCATCAAATTCAACAGCACGGTCACAAAGTATAGACCCAATCCCGTTCCGGCAACGACGGCCGAAGTCGATGGTGCGCTCTCTTTTATCGATCAGATTCAGGCCGGCGGCGGTACCGAATTGCAGTCCGCCCTGCTGGCGGGTCTGGGGCAGCAAATGAGCGACACTACGGCCAACGTGATCATTTTTATCACCGACGGCATCGCCTCGCTCGATCAGCAAACTATCATCACTGCCAACACGCAAAACGTGCGCATCTTCGTGTTCGGCATTGGCAATGACGTGAACAAGCCCCTGTTGACACAGTTGGCCGCGAACAACAACGGCATTGCGGAATTCTTGGAGAATGGCGAAGTCAACCAGCGCATCAGCGAGTTCTATGCGCAAATCCGCGACCCGCTGTTGCAAAATATCAACCTCGCCTTCACGCCCACAGAGGTCAGCGAGATTTATCCACTACAATTGCCTGACATCTATGTCGGTCAGCAGCTCATTGTACTCGGAAGATATACCCGGCCCGGGAATGCGCAAGTCGCGCTCAGTGGCAGCACTTTTGGCAGCCCGGTGCGCTATGAGTACGCCGTGAGTTTCACCGCCGATTCGCTCGACAACCTCTTCCTGCCGCGCATGTGGGCCAAGCACAAAATCGATGCACTTTTTGTGTTGATGTCCGGCGTGCCGGAGGGATCCAATCAATGGGAAGAATGGAAACGGGAAATAATTCGCTTGAGCCTGCTCTATGGAATTCTTACCTTGTTCACGAGCTTTACCGATCCTGGCGTTCCTTCCGCGGTGCTGGAGGAGCCGCTGGCTGATCATGCCGCCAGACCTTCCAGCTTTGTTTTACACCAGAACTTTCCGAATCCTTTCAATCCCGAGACCCGCATTTCATACGTCCTGACCCAGGGTCCGGTGCACGTGACCTTGAGAGTTTACGACCTCAATGGCAAGCTCGTGCGGATATTGGTGGATGAAATGCAAGCGCCCGGTTTGCATCACGTCGCTTGGGACGGTCAAAATGATCTCGGCGTTGCACAGGCTTCCGGATATTATTTCTACGTCCTGGAGGTTGGCGCGATCAAACAGATGAAACGCATGATACTTTTGAGGTAAAACATGAGGGCATAAAAAGATGGCAAAACACTGTTTGCCGTTGCTGGTTTTGTGGCTGTTCGCACAGAACCAAGCCGCCGCACAGAGCCATCGGAATCGTGGCGATACAGAGGGCTTGACCTACAAACACAGCGTGGCGTCGCCAATATTTACGCCTATCTCCACACCCATGCCGGGAGTCGACTATAGCGCCGTGGCGTGGGGTGACTATGACAACGATGGCTCATTGGATATTCTGCTTACGGGCTTAATCAGCTCAAATAACCTCATCTCCAAAATCTATCGCAATCAAGGAGGTACCTTCCAGGAGATTGTTACCACAATAGCCGGAACAGCTCAAAGTGACGTGGCGTGGGGTGATTTCGACAATGACAATGATTTGGATTTGCTCGTGTGTGGCGATGGCGGCAAGATCTACCGCAATGATCAAGGCAATTTCGTGGATCTGCTCGCTCCTATAGTGGCCGTCACCAGTGGCGCTGTCGCTGATTGGGGTGATTTTGACAATGATGGCGATTTAGACATATTGCTGGCGGGAAGGAGCACAAACACCATTGCGAAAGTCTATCGCAATAACCAAGGCAATTTCGTCGACTTCAACGCCACGCTCAAAGGCGTCAGCACTGGATCTGGCCAGTGGGGTGACTATGACAACGACGACGATATGGACATATTGTTGACCGGCTTTCACGAAAACGGTATTTACGTTACCGCGATTTATGCCAACAATAACGGGATTTTTTCAGACAAGGCCGCGAATCTGCCTGAAGTCGCTCTGGGCGCCGGTGCTTGGGGCGACTATGACGACGATGGGGATTTGGATATACTGTTGGCCGGTCTCACGCCCGCCTTGCGTCGTGTGGCCACCGTTTATCGGAACGAGGCCGGCAATTTTATCGATATCAGTGCCGCCCTCGACACCCTGGAAGACGTCGCTGCCGCTTGGGGTGATTGCGATAACGACGGCGACCTGGATATTGTCATGGCCGGATACATCAACTCGACGAGCGTCGCCCGGCTCTATCAAAATAATGAAGGGGCTTTCGTTGGCATTGACGCCGGATTGAGAGGGGTTGTCCACGGCGCGGTTGCGTGGGGCGATTATGATCATGACGGCGACCTAGATATCCTTCTGGCGGGGAACGCGAGCAACACTGATGTTCCAGACCTTGTTACCATTCTCTACCGCAATGACGGAGCACCACAAAATACGCCTCCCCTACCACCCGCGCAACTAGAGGCCAGGGTTGCCCACAACACAGTGATTTTGAGCTGGGGCCAGGCCTCGGATGATCACACGCCTGCGCAGGGCCTGACTTACAATGTGCGGATCGGAACGGCTCCAGCCGGCAACCAGATCATGTCTGCCATGGCAGATCCAGGCAATGGTTTACGAAAGATTCCTCAATTCGGTAATGTAAATCATAATCGCAGCTGGGTCATAAGAGACTTGCCACCCGGGCAATATTATTGGAGCGTGCAGGCCGTTGATCACAGCTTTACCGGCTCCATCTTTGCCAAAGAGGAAGTATTTACCATTACGGCAACCAATCAGCCGCCGGTGGTCATCAATCCCGTTCCGGATTTGAGCGTGACATTGAATGACGAGCCGCTCACCAGAAACTTATATGCCCCTCCAACAGTATTCGCCGACGCCGACGGTGATTCGATACTCTACGTGGCCCAATCCCTTGCTCCCGAAATCGCGCAGGCAAGCGTTGTAGACGGCATTTTGACCATCACGCCCGTGGGATTGGGAATGGTCACGATCACCCTGGTTGCCCAGGACCAATTCGCCGCAACGGAGCAGATTTCATTTACAGTCTCCGTGCTCGGGGAAACCGCTGGCCCGTTTACCGACGTCGCTGCGTGGCTGCCGGGCGTTGCCGGCAGCTCAGCCTGGGGCGACTATGACAGCGATGGAGATTTGGATGTTTTGTTAACCGGCGCCACCTCGACGGAATACGACAACTTCATCAGTAAAATATTTCGCAACGACAACGGCTTCTTTGTGGACTCCGGCAACGATCTGCTCGGCGTCCATGGCGGCGCAGTGGCCTGGGGCGACTATGATAACGACGATGATTTGGATATTCTGCTGGCGGGTTGGACCGAAGACGCCTTTCACAGCGACGCGCCAAGAGCAACGAAAATCTATCGCAACGATGACGGCAGCTTCGTCGATACCATGGCGGATCTGATCGACATGGGCGGCGGTGCCGTGGATTGGGGCGACTATGACAATGATGGCGATCTCGACATTTTACTAACGGGTCTTTCACGCGTCGCCGGTGCGGTCACAAAGATCTATCGCAATGACGGGGCCGATACATTCATGGATGCCAACGCCGCGCTTGATCCCATGTTCAGAAGCGCGGCTGTGTGGGGAGACTACGATAACGACAGTGATTTGGACATCTTGCTGACGGGAGAGTCCAGAGGAGCTCAAGTTGGCGCCAGAACAAAAATCTATCGGAACGACGCCGGCAATTTTGTGGACGTTCCTACCATTTTGAAGGGTTATTACGACAGTGCGGCCGCTTGGGGTGATTACAACAATGACGGAGACTTGGACATTTTGATATCCGGGCTCAATGGACTGTTTGGCAATGAGACAAAAATCTACCAGAACAATGGTACAACTTTTACGGATCTCGCAGTCGCATTGGCGGCGGTCGATGAAGGCACAGTGGCCTGGGGTGACCATGACAACGATGGAGATTTGGATGTGCTGCTTGGCCGGGTCGGTTTGATTTATAGAAATGACAATGGCCGCTTTGTGAACATCTCCGCTGGTTTACCGGGTAGCCCGATTGGAACGACAAATTTCGGCCGCGGAGGAGCCCTCTCCTGGGGTGACTACGATAATGACGGTGACCTCGATCTTCTGCTGACGGATTTTTGCAACATCATCGTCTTTCGCCCACCCTCCCTGGTAGGCGTTCCCACTGCCTGTTCGAAGGTTTATCGCAATGATGCTCCCAAGCCCAACCGGGCTCCGACCGCTCCCGCAGGCCTGGCTCCCACCGTGAGCGACTCTTCCGCTTCCCTCAGTTGGGGACAAGCCCAAGATGACAAGACCCCTTCGGCGGGATTGACTTACAATCTTCGTCTGGGCCTCACACCAGGAGGCGGCGAAATCGTGTCGCCGATGGCCGGCGCGACCACGGGTTACCGTCGAGTGCCCGAGTTTGGCAACATGGGTCATACGACGCAATGGAAGATTGTGAGCTTGTCGCGGGGAAAGTACTATTGGAGCGTACAGGCCATCGATCCAGCTCTTGGCAGCTCTACCTTCGCTGCTGAGGATAGTTTTCTCATTCAGCCAGAATCAGCGGTTGTCGCGCCGTTTGCACTGGATTTCAACGAGGTGCAGATCGGCATGGCGCGCGATACCGTTCTGTCCCTGATCAATCGCAGCGCGGACAATTTAACGGTTTCTGACGTGCACATCGCAGGCGCGCAGGCGCTGCATTTTTCATACCTTGGCGACACCAGCTTCTTTTTGCCCGGCGGCGAGCAACGACCATTGCACGTACGTTTTCAGCCCCAATCGCCGGGCGGCCAAAGTGCGAGATTGATGGTCTATCACAATGGTCCGGGCGGTTACAGTTTCGCCACTCTTATTGGCACTGGCGTCGACCAAAGCTCACCGGTGATCATCGCCGTGACCGCTCCCTCTTCGATTCCGCTCCATACGGCCCTCACCGTCTCGACGCAGGTATCTGACGATTACGTACTGCAAACCGTCCGGCTGTTGTATCGCCAAGGCGGCGAGGCTTCGTTTGCTTCCGCCGACATGAGTCTCGAGACTTCCTCCAACTATGTTTTCACTCTCCCTGAAACCATCGCGGGCAGCCGTGGTATAGAATTCGATATTGAAGCGACGGATGGCATCAACGCTCCCACGCGCGCGGGCTGGCGTTCCGTGCGCGTGTTGCTGCCCGACAAGTCTTTGAGCCGGGTGCATGCCGGGGGCTCGTCTCAGCAAGTCTACCATTTGGTTTCCATTCCGCTCGACAGCGACGACCCTCTCGTCGCTTCAACGTTGCTGGATGACTTGGGGCCGGCCGATAGCACCAGATGGCGCTTGTGGGACATCGATCCACTGCGCGCCAATTCGCTTTCTCCCTATCGCGAATATCCGGATGCTGACAATTTGGGTCCGGGTAGAGCAAAATTTCTCATCACCAGCGAAACCAAAAATCTGACCAGTGGGGCCGGCGCAACGCTGGCGACAACGGCGCCCTTCGAGCTGCAACTGCATTCCGGCTGGAACATGATCGCCTGCCCCTTCAACTTCGATATTCCCGTCGCCAACGTTTATCCGGAGTCGCTGCGTACGCACCTTTACACCTACACCGGCGCTTGGAGGGATTCTTTGCAATTCCTACAGCCGTGGGAAGGTTACGTGATCAAGGCCATGCAACCGGTGACCTTGAAGATTTGGCCTTCTGAAGGCGTTGGGGATTCGCTCTCGCGCAGCCCCAAATCCATGTTCGCACTCGACTGGTCGATTCGTCTCGATGCTACATGCGCCCACGCACGCGATGCCAGCAATACGGTCGGGGTTGCGCGAGACGCGGCGTTAGCTTGGGATCGCCACGAGCGCTTTGAGCCGCCGCCCATTGGCGAATACATCATGCTCGCATTCCCGCATCGTGAGTGGCAAAACTATGCCGATACTTATACGACCGACTATCGTCCGCCTGTCGCTGATGGTCACATATGGGATTTCACGGTGGACACCAATATCTCGAGCAAGCCTGTAACGATATGCTGCGCCAATCTCAACTCCGTGCCGGCGGAGTTCGACGTGCTGCTGGTCGACCTCCAGCTCAAGCTCACGCAAGATTTACGCCGCGAGCCGAGCTACGTGTATCTTTCGAAGAGTAACGGAGGGAAAAGGAGCTTTCAACTCCTGGCCGGCAAATCAGATTTTATCGCAGCGCATGGTGCAGACCTGACCCTGGTGCCGGCCTCGTATGAGCTGGCGCAGAATTTTCCAAATCCATTCAACCCCTCGACTTCAATCAAATTGGGGCTGCCGCAAAAGAGCAGAGTATCTTTGAAGGTTTACAATCTGCTCGGCACGGAAATCGCCACAATGGTGGATGGCGAGGAAAAAGAGGCCGGCTATCACGTCGTGATTTGGGACGGCCGTGATCGACAAGGCCGGCTCGCACCGGGTGGCATTTACTTTTGCCGGATGCAAGTGGGCAATATCGTTTTGATGAAGAAGATGACTTTTATAAAATGAAGGATGAGCGGTTATCAGCGCACGGTTACCTTAAATACTATACAATCCGCCATGTCATTCTGAAAGAATCTTGGTAAAAATGACCACGGTGCTTATGCGTCACAAGGTTCCTTGCGAATGACTATCGAGCGAAGCAGTGCGACCATTATTCTTAATGCAAGAGGAGCTCTAAGAAAACACCGCGCAATGTCGGTTGCGTCAAAAGCCACTGGTATTTTAATCGCGCGGTTACGCCGGCGTAGGTAAAACCCAAGGGCAGGGTCGGTGAATCGATGCCGGCGGCGAACTTCCAGCCGTGAGATTTTTAAGGCGCGCGCAGCCCCCAAGCGTAGCCCGCCTCGCTATGAAGGGCGAATTTCCACGAAAGCCCAATCCCCATGCCGAACGTTGGTGCCAGCAGCAGGCCTCCAGCGTGGCCATACGAATACATGAAGGGGGCTTCAAATGACACTTTTCTGAGAACGAGAAAATCATCGCAGAAACCGTATCCCATGCCAACCACAGTACCCGAACGCCCGTCGCTCGCATTGATGGGCATACCTCTACCAAGACTAAAAAGCGGCCCAACATAGCTGGGCGGGAAGTTCCTTTCTTGCACGTAATGCACGGAGGCAAAATGGGGGTGCGATTTGATCAAGTTTTGTACTTCAAGATTTGAGATGAAATCAGTAGTAGATTTGGTCGAGTCTTGCTTGCTTTGGCTGAATAGCAAAAGAGGAATCATGCTGCCAGGAACGGCCGCCGATGAATATAGAAAGGCTTTATCGATGTCTTTGTCGTTCGGATCGTGCAATCCGGCTCCACGGAGTTGGGGAAAGTGCTCTCTTATATAAAAGCCATTGGTATCGAGTGCGTCTTTACGAATACTCCAAGTCGCGGTGACAGGCATCGGCAGAAGTTGTAAAGTGGGCAGTTGGACTTGCCCCGACGTATAATAGGTCACACCGCCATGCGATTCGGTTGTCACCTGCAAAATCGTTTCTGGAGGCCTACTCGGCTCGATTGATTGCCACCATTTTTTCAAAGATTTGGGTAGAGTGTCGCTGCCGACCGAGACGTAAAAAACCAGAAAAAGCTCGCGCAACGAGCTCTTGCACGCTTCATGCACGGGACGGTAATTGAAAGCATACCATCGCATCAGCTTGTCGCCAAACGTCCGCCACACTTCGCCGCGAGAATTGATGACGAATACCCCTTCATTGCCATAAAATTTGTGGGCCTGCTTGCTATTTACGTGAAGGAGGACCGAGAAATCATCAGACGCCGGCAACAACATGTGACCGGCGGAGAAGGCGTCGCTCAAATACCCCAGGGCGATGGCTTCATAAACCAAGGCCCGGCGCAGCGCTTATCATCCCATTCCTTATGCCGTGTTTATTCCATACCTCCTCTATATCCGTGCCCAAAAGCGGTTGGAGCTGCTGCATAATTGTGTACGCCCGCTGGTGGCAACGCGACTGCGAAATATCCTTTTTGGAATACTCAGCACAGAGCTCTCCAAAAGTTTTCCCTTGCCAAAGCTTTCTTTCCAGAAAAATCTGAGTTTTGTCACTCGAGGTATTTTCAAAAGATCAAGTAACGATTTTGGCTAACAAGTATTCTTAGGGTATTTTGAAGGCCGTCTGGAATTCGAGCCGCCAAAGATCAAGCTTAGCCGTGTCTTTATTGAGGTCCGGTGGAAATATTTTGTCCGCAATTTTCCTAGAGACAGTCATCGCCGCCTGATACTTGCCAATTCCGCCCAAGCCGGTCGTAGCCTGAACATCGCGGGTTCCCCAAAGATTTTCTACATGCCAATTCGCATCAAGACCTGGATCAAAGCGGCCATCGGCATTGAGATCCGGAGCACTGGCATGACCCCCTAACTCCACTAGCACATGGATGTGCGATCCGTATTCTTGATTGTCTTGCAAATCATAGAGCAATACATTATTCGGGATGAAGCCAGTATGGCCGGCTCCAACAACTATTATTTCTTAGAATTCTTGACACTACCAATTAAAATCCCACGCCAAAGTCGAGACCCCAATAGCTGATTTTATCAGTGCGAAATTGCCCATGGGGGTTGACGCCGTCATAGTAGTTGATCGTCCACCTCGTGGTGCGCTTGCCTTGGAAGTAATCACCGTACATCACACCGAAAACAATGTTTACGCTCCTTACCTTTTCCGGGTCCGTGACCGCGTATTTATCGCGACAATAGTAGTCCCCGGCCAAAACGAAAAATTGCGGCAACAGCAGGCGGGCAATCCAGCTTTCTTTTTTTCGCTCCACGTCGGAAGGGGGCATGCAACCAAAAAAGAAAGCCTCGGCCCCAAACTGAAACTCGAACCGATCCGAAGTCGTGAGCGCTCGGGCTTCAGGCAGAGTGCTGAAATCTTCAAAATTCGCTTTTCCGGTCAAAACCCTGGCGCCGGCATAGAAGCGAAAATAATCGGGAAAAAACACCCTGCACTTTGGGGAATAACGGTCGAATGCGCCGTACAAATCGACCGCTTCGTAGCTGACATTGTAGCGTCGAAACGAGGCGTTACGCGTCGCGGCGAGCGCGTATTCATCACCAATATGAGTGCTCTCATGGAAAGCGCGCAAGCGCAAAGAGAAGTGCTTGAACCCGTCCGGCAGGCGCGAAGTGACGCCGGCACCGAAGCGAAAATCCGTATTGATCACGTCCGAAGAAAGCGTGTTGAAATCGAGCAGAGTATGCGCTGAAGCGTCAATGAAGAAGTCGATGCCGGTTCTGTCGATGATGTGCGCGACCGGCCGATCCTCAAACGTGAAGCCAAAGAGTGAGAAAAACCCACCAAAAGCCACATCCCAAAAAGCATGCTTGCCCGACAAGGTCGAATTGGAAAATCTTACGGGTTCATCCCAATAAACACCCATGTGGAATTGCGGCGAACGGATGTCAGCCAGCATCGGCTGATAGTATTGATAACTTTGCAGGAAATAGCCGCGCGCGCTGCTGACGCTATCCGCATACTGGGAAAATAAAGGCGTGCACCCCACCACGAGTGAGCTACACAAAGCGATTGGCGCTTTCAACTTTTCCTCCCTGATCTTGATGTTTAGTAGTATTTTTCATTTTTGTGTTATTGGGCTTCTTGTTGGTCAAGCCCCGACCTCCAATTCGTTCTAAAAAACTCAAGCACGTTATTTGCCATGATGTCTTCGACTATGCAGACATCGTTATCAAATTCCTTTAGCAAAGCCCGACGCAGCTTGTCAATTTCTCCCAGGCACGCCATTTCCTTTATCTGGAGAACGTATCCGGCAAAATCACTGCCGATACCAATGTGCTTGTGGTTATAACCGCAGATTTTGTAGAGGTAGCGAATGGTGCGTACAACCTCCTGCAAAGTTCCATGTTTCACCGCGGTATCCGCCGAAGCGTAGTTTGACAGCATGTAGGGGTAAATGGGAATACCGACAACGCCGCCCTTGGAAGCGATTGCTTGAATATGCTCGTCCAGAAGAGAATAGGGATGATCACCAAGTGTTCGTACCGAGACATGAGTAGCCAGCAGCGGCCGCTTGGCCTTGCACAAAACGTCTTTCAAAGATTTGGAAGTCGTGTGTGTGACGTCGACGATAATCCCCAGTTCTTCCATTTTTGTGATGACCTCCTCACCAAACTCACTAAGCCCTTGATTCGGCTCGCGGCTATTGTTGTCGGGAAAGTAAGGCAGGCAGTTGGGCGCGGAGGAAATGCCTTTGTTGAAAACGTGCGAAATTGTGATCAGCGCCACGCCTCGGCGGGCAAACCCTGCAAGCGGATCCAAGCTGCCGCCCAAGACGTGGCCGCCCTCGAGCGCATGGACCACGGCAACGCGATAACACGGGTTGGGCCAGCGAATCTTCAGTATGGCGTCGAGCTCTTCGTGGTTATGAGCCAGTTTGGCATACGGTTTAACAGGGCCCTCCAACTCTTCCTCTAACAAATCCATCATATAGTGCGTGTTGCCGGGTGCCTCCGGGTTGGGGTCGGTCGGCATCCCAAGCATTTCATCGAAGAGGTTGTAGTGCTTGGCGCACAGCAGATCGATGCCGGCGGCATGGGGCAGGTTTGCCAGGTCATTTTCGCCTTATTCCCCAACTCTTCCGCAATTGTCAGCAGAATCGGCGATTTCAATGCCAGTGGCGCGCGCTTGTTCCAATCATGCATCATGGGATGGACGTGCATATCCGCCAGCACCCGGCGACGATGCACGGGCGGCGTGACGGAAGAAAGGCAACATCGTCCTGCACAGCCCGCCAGCGAGCCGAGAGCGCCGGTCGATAAAGCGCTTGCGCCTGAGAGCAGAGTGGAGCGGAGGAATTGGCGACGAGAATAGGTGGCCATCCTATATGACTCCTTTTCGAAGTTTGAAATCTTGCCTTTAATGGAAGCCAAGCTGCAATTCCAGGCGAGGGGGAGAAAATTGCAGGGGCTCTTTGTTGATCGCGGATCGCAACCCCAAGCGCAAGTGTATCCAGGGAGGACAATAACGATTCTTGAAAACAGGAAAGCGCTTGCCAGCCAACCAAGGGTACATGATGGAGAGCCCACCACCGAAATCGTTAATAGTCAGGTGTGAAACATCACGACAGGAGATGTTCAAATACCACGACAGCAGTCTGCCGTATAATCGTTCGTAATATAGTGATAATGTCCATCTCCAATCATCAGCTTTGGAATTGAATCCCGGCCAAGGGTGGCCTATTTGGGCCTCCACCACACCATCTGTTTTGACAGGAAGCGCATCCCAAGCCGGGATGATATAAGCCAACTTGATTTCAGGGCTATCTTGTTTAAGCCAGTTGATCCAGAATCCAAGACTATTGACCTCCAATCCCAAACCGCGGCGGCGAAACAAAAACTTTTTGAATGATTGGTCTGGGTTGCCAAAATCATCATGTTCCCAAATCTTGTGTTTATCGGCTTTGAGATGGACATACGCCCGATCAGTCAAAGGAATCGGCCAACAATGAAATCCGAGTTGTAAATTAAATCGCAGCCAATCGGCGAACCCGCCACCAAGAATGACTGCGCCCAAGCGTAAACGAAAACGGCGTAGGGTATGATGGGGCTCATAGAAAAAAGGGATAACACCTGACACTCCAATTTGATAGGCCACATGATCTGGATGGTTGCGTTCCACGTAGCCCATGAATCCGGCGTAGTAAGAAAACCAATTGGCATAAAATTTTTCATAAATGACTCCGATTTCAGGTGCTCGATCGGACATGGCAGGGCCGGTTGCGGACAATTTGGGGGCGTTGTAACCGGCGTGCAATTCGAAAACTCCAGGCAACACCCGTTTGAACCTAAACAGCACTGCAGCTCTAATTTCGGGCTGACTGAAGTAAAACTGTTTGTTATGCAAGAATTCAGAATCAGCCCACAATGCTAGACCATGGAAACGACCCTTAGGGCTCTTGATTTTGGTAAGTGTCTCTGTCCCAATGGAGAGATCCTTGCGCCAAAGCAGGAAGTGCCGCATGCTCTCCAAATATTGCTCTGGGTCCAGAGTTCTCGAAGCTAGTTCTGACAATCCGGTCGAATCCAGCCCAGTATTGCTCAGGGTACTATCGAGCATTCCAACAAATCTTTTCTGATCTGGACTGACTACAATCTTGCTTTTCCCATTTTTGGAAAAGGCCCCTTCTTTCCTGCCATACTGTTCAAGTGTCGCCTTGAGCTTGGCATATTGGTCGAGCAAACTATCTAGATATTTGAAATTCCTTATGGGAAGCAGTTTGTAGCAAAACCCGGAGGTCGACTCGGTGAGCTTTTCATCGGGAGGATAAACCTTGTTTGAAGCGTCGCGCGGAAAAGTCATCCATGACGCGTACCGATTGACTGCGCCGCTTCCGGCGATAGCTTGGATGTCGCGTGTGCCCCAAATATTCTCAACATGCCAATTCGCATCCACTCCTGGTTCAAAATGGCCGTTGCCAGTGAGGTCCGGCGCGTTGGAGTGACCACCGAGCTCAACGAGAATGTGAAGATGGGATCCGTACCTGGGTTTAACTTCGTCCTTTTGATAAAAAAGCACATTGTTGGGAACGAGATTGGAGTGGCCGGGAGCCACGACCACACGGAAAT
Organism: bacterium; assembly: GCA_050732395.1. Taxonomy (GTDB): domain Bacteria; phylum Zhuqueibacterota; class Zhuqueibacteria; order Zhuqueibacterales; family Zhuqueibacteraceae; genus JBIOXB01. The sequence goes on along the minus strand of JBOHQX010000404.1, from coordinate 22,051 downwards.
GAATGGAATCAACTTGCGGCACGAACACAAGAACGCGTTCGATATCTTCCGGATGGCCTTGCAATCCTTTATCGTTTATGTAATAGAAGTAATACTCATATACAGAGAGTTCGGCGTCTTCCTTTTCGAGGTAATCGACGTAAGTTCTGTGTTTATCCCTCAAGCGATGCCAGAATTGTTCGTCGCTGTAAAGCTTGTCTTTTAGATCACGTGCTTTAAAGCTTTTGGTCACATTATAGAAGACAACGGATTGGCGTTTTTTAGCGTTATGGCGAACTTCAGTTTTGGATAAATCTGGTTTTTCAGAAAGCTGCCTGAGCTTTATTTCCAACGAATCCAATTGGCGCATTAGGTTTCTCCGGCCGTGGTGGAAATAATCAAACCTTTCGACGATGCGCCTTCTCTGTTCATAATTTTCTTTTGCAGTTCTTGACGATTGCGATGAATCGATTGACCCCTTTGAAGGCATTTCCTCCAAGACATTTATCAAATGCTTCTCAATTTTTCCAGCGCTTTCAATTGCAGCCCGTAGAGTATCTCTCTCGGACTGTAGCGTTTTCACAAAAGCAATCGAATCAGCCTCAGTTTCCAATTGATTGTACCAAGCATCCAGAGTCTTCCATGATATCAACTTCAAGTTCGTTGCCGGATCCTTCAGCGCAGATTCATCCTCTTCAGTTGAAGCAATCTCCTGCGGGTCATCGAAATCTACCCGCACACTGCTTCTATCATTATTGACATTGTCAAATGCAGAAAAGAAAGGCATGGTGGGAAAGTATTCCTCCTTATCGGCAAACCACAGGATGGGCGCAAATTCAAGAGCTTTCTGGTAGTTTGAATCCGCTTTCATCAATGTGTGGTTATTCTTCCAACACTCCGAACAATTGGACGAAAGCAAGGGATTTGGAGGCAGGGTATCTGGCAGGGTTGCTTGACCAGCCAACATGTCTTGTGCTTTAGAGCTGGTCACAAGAGCCCACAAAAGAAAGCATAGAATGCGAGTATTCATGACTATTCCACCCACTGTAATAGGTTCTAAACAACAATTTAAGAATTGACGCTAAGATCTTTCCCACGGTGATAGTATTTTCGCGCTGCTTAGCGTGACTGCGTCACCAGTTCAATTGATCCTATTTAGGAGACGATGATCCCGGGCAAATGCTTCGCCACAAAACGCAAATCCTCGGCAAGCTGCTCGCGTGAGAGCAAAACGTAGGGTTTTTGCGCGGCGATAAAACTTTGCCAGGACGTAGGCCAGTGCGCTTGCTTGGGTAAAAGTTGAAATAAAGATCACGTCCAGCTTTGAAAGCAACAACCGTTCCGGCTGTTGCTGGCCGTAGTAGGTAGCGTAATAAACTTCATGCCCTAATTGGCGGCACCAAACTGCCACGGCCTGTGGGGTGATGCTGAATAAATGCCTCCTGAACCACGCTTTGTAAAGACGCTCTGTCCAAGTCTGTGACACTACGTCGCTCAGAAGCTCGAGTACTCCCACTTTTATGGCGCTTCGCTTTCTTTACTTAACCTGCCTTCAACGCTTAATCCTTCAATCTTGCTCGAATCTCATTCAGTTTTTGCAAATCCCATTTCAAATCCAGCTCCTCGTAGAGCTTGTTTGCTTTCTCAAAAAATGCGGCGGCGGCGAGACCTTGCCATGATTTGATTTCGTTTCTCCGGTCGCAGAGCGTTTTTCCGATTTCCATATAGGTTCTGGCCAGATCCGGTTTGGCGCCCAAGCGCTCGGCGCTCTCCACGCTTTTATCCAGATAGCGTAAAGCCTTGTGTGGCTTGCCCATTAATCCCCAGAGCGTACCCATGAGCCTCAGCGCCTCCGGCATTTTGTCGGCCGTTTTTGATGATATTTTCAATGCGAGCCTGCCGCTTCTTCGTGCGCGCTGAGACAGCAGACGGCGCTGGGAGGTCGAAGAAGTTGCTGTGGGCGCCGTTAATAAGTTTTCCAGCATCAAAACATCCAGCATAAATCGGCTGATAAAGTATTCGCGGCTATAATGAGGCGCCACGCGCTCATAGGCGAGCAAAATTTTCCGGGCCAAGGCCAGTGTTTCCTCAGCCTCGGCCAATTGGCGCGTCAAGATTTGCGCCTTGGCTCTGCACGACAGAATTCTCAGGCTCCACAATTCTACCCCGAGGCTGCCGGCCAGGTTGAGGCTTTTGTCCAGCAAAGCCATTTTTTCGTGCAGCTCACGCTTCTGCAGGCAGTAGATGAAGACGTTCAAATTTCCAAAAAATCTGCCCCAATCATAGTCGTACGTCTCGCTCAGGTTGGATATTTGATCGATGAGTCGCCGGGAGGTTTCGAAGTCGCCGCGCGCCGTGGCGATGGTGAAAGCGCAGCCAAGATAAATATTCAACATGAACAACTCTCCCTGTCGCAGCGCGGCGTTGATGAGCTGCTCGTCGATCTCGTTCTGCTCGTTCCAGGATCCGCCAAAGAGACGGTGTATTTCCTCGTAGACCTTATAGTACAGCACGGATTTGAGGTCATGCGCTTCAATGCTCTGTCGTGAGATCGACAAATATCTCTTGCTCAACGCAAAAGAAATTCCCGACAAATTGAATATCGCGCTGCCTGCGGAATGAACGCCGGCCAAGCCTTCGACATTGCGAAGGTCGAATCCGCCCAACGCGCTGAACAGGCGGACGGTTTCCATGAACCATCGTTTCGAATCGATGCTGGACAGGGCTAGGCCTTTCTTGTATTGTAGATCAAAGATCATGAGATCCTTCTCGCCCGGTTTTTTCTTTGCCTGCGGGGAGGGCCAGTACAGATATTTCAAGATTGCCGCAAAATCACCCATCAGCATCAGCATAGCGGCCATCTGGTTTTTCGGCTTTTTTTTGCCCAAGCATGCCAGCGCCTGGTCGAAGTGGGGCAGGGCCTGTGCCATGTGGCCCTTGTTGTACAGCGCCATGGCGATGTTCTTTTCCAGCATTGCAACTTTCGCGGCCTCCGCGGTTCGCCCGTGCTTGTCAAGATAAAGCTTCAGCGCGCACTGATAGTAATTCAAGGCCTCGCTGGAGGCCGCGGCTTTAAGCGCCTCCGCTCCCGCCCGAATGAGATACTCCTCGGCCTTTTCCATTTCATCGGCCTGGCTGTAATGGAAAGCCAGCATGCCATAAAATTCGTGCACTCTTTCCGCAAAAACGGATTCGATCGCCGCGGCCACTCTCAAATGCAGCTCCTGGCGTTTGTAGATCAATATCGATTCGTACGCGACTTCCTGAACCAAGGCGTGCTTAAAGAGATACTCGCGCTCATTGAGCCGGTGTCTTTCCTGAATGAGCTGAACCGCCTTTAAATGCGCGAGCTGTGCCTCGAGATCTTGATCGCAGGGCGCCACCTCCGCGAGAATTTTGTAAAAAAAGTTTTTGCCGATGACAGCGGCGATCTTGAGCAGGGATTTGGTGTCGGGATCGAGCCGGTCAATGCGCGCCATGAGTACTTCATGAATCGTCGCCGGAATGGCAGCGGCCTCGATGGGCGTGGCCACCGCCAGTTTTCCGTTCTTGAATTGCAAAATCCCTTCATCGACGAATGAGTGCACCACGGCCTCGATGAAGAATGGATTGCCTTCAGCACGTTTCGTGACCGCTGCCTGCATGTCAGCGGGAAGCCGTTTGCTTTTCGTCAAATGGTGAACCAAGATTTCCGCCTGCTGCTTATTGAGCGGCTCCACATAAATCTCGGCATGGCAACCTTCGCATCTTTCCTTGATGGCTTCCAGTGTTCTTTCGCTCGTTTCACCATAATCAGGCCGGAACAAGTTGACAAAAAGGACTCTGTGCTTCTTGGCGAGGGGAAATAGAGATTCAAGCAGCTCGAGGGAAGAATCATCGGCCCAATGCAAATCTTCGATAATGTAAACGATGGGCTCGAGCTGTGCACATCGGATCATCAGATCACGCATGCTTTTCATGATGAGCTTTGCCATCGCCCCACCCTCTATCCCCTTGATACGCTCGGCGCATTTTCCCGCGAGCCGAAATCCCATCAACGTACCGATGAAGGGCAGAATCTCCTCCACACCTTCTTGGCAAACCGAGCGAATGGCTTTTTCCAGCTTGAACATTGCTGCGAGGTCGTCGTCCCCTTCCGCAATTTGCGCCCAGGATTTCAGAATATGTCACGTCCGATCATCTCGGCATAAAGCATCCGGTCCGCAGGCCTGCTGGCTCGGCAAACCTTCGGACGCGCTGAAAGCAGCTCATAAACCGGCACACGCTCTCCGTTCAGGCTCAAATGGTTGATGCGGGCGTATTCGAACTCTTCTCGAGTGGATTTGTAGGTCAAAGGCCCGACGTAGATTCTCCCTTTGCTCGCCATGGCCTTCAATTGGGCGGCTTGAGTGATGGTGGCCCCGATTGCCGTGAATTCCTTTTTCTCTTCGTTGCCCATAATGCCGGCAACGACCTTGCCGGTATTGATCCCCATGTGAAGATGAAAGGGAATGAGCAGCTTGTGTTCCTGGTTCAATTGCTGCAGCCGTGCGCGCATCTCCAGCGCAGCATGAATCGCCTTTTGGGAAGCACTCTCGATGGCGGTTGGAATTCCAAAATAGGCGATCAGACCGTTGTCCTGGAGCTCATAGTTGCCGCCATACTTTTCAATCACAGTGCTGAACGCTTCAAAACAGCCTTTCATGATCAAGGCGGCTTTTTCCGCGCCTATTTTTTCGGCCACTTTGTGATAACCTGATATTTCGGTGAACATGACCGTGATCTGCCGCCACTCGGGCTCCTGGGGCGCCTCCCATTTCTTGCCCGCTGACGCCCGTGTGATGGGCTTTTCCCTTTCATTCAAATATTTTTTCAGCTGTTCAAGATCCGCGATCAACCCCTGCGCGGATTGGTAGCGTTCCTGGCGATTCTTGCGCAGGCACTTCAGGATGATCCTTTCAAGCTCCCTGGGCAGGTCGTCCCTGAATTCGGCGAGAGGAAGCGGTGATTCCTTCAAGATGGCGTTGATGCTCGCGCCATAATTGCTGTGGAAAAAAGGCAAACGGGTGGTAGCCATTTCGTACAGCACGACGCCCAGAGACCATAGATCGGCGCGCTGATCCGGTCTTTCACCTTGCAGAAGCTCCGGCGCCATGTAAGCCACCGTGCCGACGGGCTTGCTGCTTCTGGACTCCATCTCAGGGTCGAACATTTTGGCCAGCCCAAAATCCATGACCTTGGCCTGGCCTACGGCAGTCAGCATGATGTTGGCGCTTTTAATGTCGCGGTGGATGACCCCCTTTTCATGCGCCGTCTTCAATCCACCCGCGACCTGCAGGGCAATATCCAACACTTCGCGCAAAGTCAGTGTTTCTGTTTCCAGCTTTTGCCGCAAGCTCGGCCCATCGATGTATTCGATCACGAGAAAAGAGCGGCCGTCCACCTCTTCAATTGCAAAAATCATACAAATGTTGGGATGATTCAGAGAAGCAACGATGCGGGCTTCTTTCAGTAAGAATTCCTTCTCATCCTCATTTTCCAGCTTTAGAAACTTCATGGCGACGACGCGGTTGAGCTTGGTGTCTATGGCTTGATAGACGATGCTCATGCTGCCCTCGCCCAGTTTTCTCATGATGCTATAGTGCAAGAAAGTGTGCTGTTCCGCCGCTGCAGGCATCCTCTTCGTCCAAGGCAGCTCGATGGCATAAATCTCGACCGGCAAATCGATGTTTTTCAATTCTCTTTTGCCAATTCTTTGCAACGGTAACTCGATTTTGTTGCGAATCTGACGGGCAACATCTTCGGAAAGGCAGATGCCTTCGGCTTCGGCCAGGGGCTCGATGCGCGCTGCAATATCGAGGCCGTCGCCGAGCAAGTTTCCCTCGCGCGCCAAGACGTCTCCCATGTGCAGCCCGATGCGGAGGCGGATTCTTCTCTTCGGGAGGACGGCTGCATTGCGATCAAAGATTTCCTTTTGAATATGAATCGCGCATCGCACCGCTTCCAAAGCGCTGGAAAATTTCACAAAGAATGCATCGCCAATGGCTTCAATTTCCTTGCCGTCGTATATCGGAAAAATCTGTCGAAGCAACTGGCGGTGCTCAACCAGCATTTGCAGGGCAAGCGCTTTGTTTTCCTGCGCAAGTGTACTGTAGCCAACCATGTCAGTAAACATGATCGCTGCCAACTCGCGGTGCAGTGGAGACATGAGATCCATCTTCCTCCAAAATGCGCAACCACGTTGTCGCCCCAGCGCCGATTTCTCGCGGCAGATTGCTGCCATCAACCTTTGGATCACAACAAACGCAGCTCGTCAGAGGGCTGAGAGATCAAGAGCGAGACCAATCGTATTCAGCTCTTAACCCCGGTGATCGGGGTTAGTACTGCGAGAAACTGACCGAAAAATCGGATATTAAAAATCAACGACTTGCAGGTCAGTTTCTGAGAAGATTATTCTTATTCTTTGAAAAGTACGACTTGAAAGGGGGAGAAAATGTTCTTGGGGAGAGTTTGGCAGCGATGTAAAGGCCCCCACTCTTGGAATCCCGCGCATGTTCAAATAGGGTGAAAGTGGGCCAGGAACACGTATTTACATAGTAATTGTCGGTCGAAAAGTCAAGGACTTTCCTTACTGTTAGTTGCTCTACTAACAAACGTAAGTAAAGCAGCTAACAATTTAAGAACCTCTGTGCATGGAAAAATTATTGCATGGCGCCTTCACACACTGTTCTGATCTCATTTTCTTAAGGTTACAACATTCAATAAACGTTGCAAATGATCGCGGCATAACATTTGAAGACATTTGAACCGAACGAATGAGCAATGGCTGAATATAAGATCATGTTTGCTACTTGTCTACAACGCTCGACGTTCCTTAAACTAACTCAGATCGTCGCTGTGACAAGTTACAATGAACTTCGCGTTGTAATCTGTTCCGGCAACGATCATACCATTAATCATCTTTTTTCACAGGAGAGTTGTACCATGGCAGCTTTAGTCTGTGAGAGCCAGTTTGGCCCCGCCTTCAACGTTTATGGTGACGTCAATCTGGTCGAGATCGGCGGTGTGGCGCCGACAAACATTCTGCGCAACTCGCAAGATGCGCGAGTCGATTTCAGCATCACGACCTCCGGTGCTGGCACGGGCTCCATCGGCGGCAAACTGCGCCTGAATGCCTATTTTGAGATCATGGGCACCGGCCTTGATCGTGATTTCGGGCCGGTCGAAGTTGCGCTGACGCCAGGCGCGAGCCCCATCAATTACACCGGACACATCTCCATTGCGAGGAATACTGTGGCGGAGGGCACGTACAAAGTGGTGGGTGTGGTCTCTTATCAAGATATGACGAGCAATCCCGGGCCGGTGGCAGCATTTGCCGACTTAGGGCTTGTGCGGGTATACGCCTAGTGAGAATCAGGCGGATATGATGACCCGGTGTCAACTATCCAACCCCGGCGGTGCTCTGCGCTGCTGGGGTTATTCGTCTAAAAGCCAAGGAGGCCTCTCAAGGAATTCATATGAAACCACTGGATAAAAGAGAGCATCATCGCAGGCACGCCAAGCCCCAGCAGCAATTGCCGAGGATCAACCGCGAAGGGCAGTTTCACCACAAACAGTGGGAAAAACAGCACACAGAGCAAGCGGCGAGTGCGAAGACCAACAATTGGGAAGCACTCGATGGTGAAACAATCGAGATCAAGCTGGGCCCGGCGTTGTCTGATCCCGAGCCAGCGCGCAACGACTCCGCGGACAGGTCCGCCAACTTGGACAAGGAAATTGATGAATTGAAACGTTTACAACAAGAAACTCCTCTTGAAGTTGCCGTTCTCGCAAAGGAATTGGCTGAAATAAGGGAAATGCTCGGGAACTACGCCGAAACCGCAAAGGCTGAAATGGAAAGCCTGAAACAGCGGCAGCTTCACAGCGAAGAAAGAATACAAAATCTCGCCACAGACTTCAATTTAATGGAGGCGAAGCTGGAGGAAAAACTCGTGTTTACCGTAGAGCATCTGCAAAAAGCTATCGACCGCATGCTACCAGGTGCAAAAAAAACGCCTGGTGAGACCAAGCCGGCTTCTTCACTCGCCAAGGCGCCATCTGCTGCTCCAAAAGCCACGGAGCAATTACTTGAAAATCCGCGGACCACCTCACCAGCTCCGGCAACGGACGCGGAGGATCGAATGGATAAATTGATCTTGCGGCTGAAGAGCCGGGATCAAAACAATCGCAACATTCGTTGCGATCAACCCTTCGATCTTGACTTCGTTTTTGAGCTTCCAGGGTTCGACTTTTCGGGAGGCGCGCGGCTCCGCTATTACGTCACTTTCTATGCCAAATGCCTGAGCAGCAGAAAAAGGGAAATCATTGCGGAGGTCCAAGACAACATCTGGTCGATGTCAGCGCTTGCCGTCAAAGCGCGGGCCAAAGCGTTGCCGGCCAGCATGTACCGGCTGGAAGCCGCCTTCACTTTGCATTTACCTGGAAAGGAAGCTCGCCCTCTCGTCATCTTGGTCGATTGCGGCCTGCTACAGGCATTGGGCTGAACAACACAGCTTCGTTCCGGAAAGATGAGGAGCGCATATCAATTGGTATCCGTGTATGCCGATCCAAATTCCTGGGGAAAGTAGTTACCGGCGTGTAAAATCCCGGTGCGGGTGCTACGCGACTTCATGACGCCGGTCCGCCAATTGTAGCGGCGCTCGAAATCTTGACAAAGAGCACAGCGAAAAATGATCCAGTCACCCTCACGATAAGCTTCGCATCGATGTCTTTCTCCATCATCATGAGGCGCAATCTCGATCTCAAACATAACAGCATCTCCTTCTTTGATTCAATGCTTACGATCGTACCGGACCGTGTGCAGCCCCAAATCTGCGACAATATAATAGACCACACGATTTGATTCAAGAGAAGTTAATTTTCGTCCGTTCAGCATGACCGCGAGAAGAACAGCTATATCGTTGGAACGACCTGCAGCGCAGCCGCATCCCGGCGGCGTCGCGTATGAAAGATCGGCCCAACCCTTCTGCAATCGCGATGATTTCATGCTGATTGCAGGTATCGATCCGGTTATGGAAATGGCGCTCAACAGCCTTGGCATACGGCAGTTTCTTGATTTCGGTGGCTGCTCGCCTCTGCAGTTGTCAAACGCGCTGCGCCAGCGTACCGGTGTCTCTATTTCCGCCGATGAGATCGAACGTCAAGACTGGATCGGCCAGGCGAGTGCGCTCTCCATAGCCAATATGCCACAAAAATCTCTCGAAACAGAAGCCACTGAAAAGCACACACGGGCTGCAGCTGACCCGCGTTTTCAAGCTAACAAGCCACAGGTGGCCTCCGCGCCTGAGAGCACGGCGACGTTGAACATTATGAGCGCAGCATTCGAGCAAATGGCAGAGCCCGTGCGTGAGCAGGCGTCCGGCAGCAAGAGGCTGCGCGCCAAAATCACATGTGAAGTGCGCCACGTGCTTGCCTGGAAGGCGAAGGCACCCCAGGCGGCGCTCTGCGCCCAGATCTATGCAACCGAAGAAGCCACAGGCAAGATAGCGCTCTGGGATTGGCAAACATTCGAGCTCGATCCGGCGAACACAACTCATACAATTGAACTCGAATTGAGAGTCGCGAAGCTCGGGCGCTATCATTTGCACATCGTTACATTTTTGTTGGGTGATCATCCTCGCATTTGCGTCAAACTGGGTCCGGTATTGCGGGTCATTTAATCGTATGCAGAAACCCGAAGCGACAAGCTGGAGCAAGGCAAGACGCGCGCTCGAACGTGCGATGGCATTGTACCTCGATGACTCCGAGGTGGTGCTCATCGATCTCGGCTTGCGCGCGAGACCACACGCCGAAAATAACTTTGCAAGCGAGCTGGTGGTGCGCGTCCATGTGCAAGGCCATCGCCACGGCGCAGAAGGCGCAAAGCCGTCGTCCCAGCGATCCCATCACCTCGTCGATTCGGACCGCATTGGCTTTGTGACGCAAGTACTGCAAGCCGACTATCGCTTGGACTTGTGGAATGAAACAAACGTATTCCCGGGTCAACTGCGCAGCTCAAAAACGAGGAATCGCGGCGGTGAGGGGCTGCAGACCACCGGCCGTAGAATTGGCACTGTTGGGGGTAGAGTGTGCGATCGCAAAACCGGTGAAGAATTGTTGCTCACCACCTGGCATGTTTTCGCTGCACTGGAACCCCCGCACCTGTCAGCATTGTTCTCCCTGCCGTCGCAGCGAGGAGATCGAGATCAGACAAATGTCCGGGTAGATTTCGATCGAGATGCTATGCACGCGCATCTCGACGCCGCTGTGTTTCGCGTGCGAGACCGCACTAGCCTGCGCCACACGCCGTCGCATGCCAGTACCGTGACCGGCGTCATGATTCCGCAGCTAGGCATGCGTGTGTTCAAGGCCAGTGGCACGGCAGGCGCAGCGCACGGATTGGTGACCGGAATATTGGGCTATGCTGTGCAGACTTATAGCGGCACACGCCACGTGGTCGGCCCTTTTCTGCAAATATCATCGGAAACTCATGGGCAAGCTTTGAGCGCACCGGGAGATTCCGGGGCATGGTGGGTGGAGAAAACGTCGCAGCGCGCCGTGGGCCTGCATGTTGCCGGCAGCCCAGAGGCGAATTCCGCGCTGGCTCTGTCTATGCCGGAAGTGCTTGAAGCGCTTTCCGTTGATTTGGTCCCCGGGCCGCAACCGCAAGGGGAACTGCTGCAAGCTTCGTCTACCGCAGTTGCCGCCAATGCGCTACCGGTTTCAACGGCTGCGAAGCTGCATTCGATAATGCTCCGCCTGTCCGCGTCCTTTACCGCGCGGACCCGTGAAATCAAAAATGGGTGTAGCGCATTGCAGAAAATGTCGCCGGGAGCGCGAAAATTTTGGTCCGCGATGTTGGCGCATTGCATTCGCTCTCGTGAGATATTCTACACTCAAATCCAAAGCACTTTATTGCTTGTCCGGCAATGGCGAGCTTGGTCATTTTTCCTGCTGGCTTCCCCTCTCATTCATTGGGCCGTCTTTGTCAGCAGCGATCGGCATTTACAAAACACGGTGCACCGCCAGGCGGAAAGAATCATACGGTTGGATAATGATTTGAGGCGTTTACAAGCGACGGACGTGAATCATGACGCTCATCAAGCAGAAAAACTCGAGAAAATTATCGCCATCATCTCTCGTCACAATGCGCAAATGCCTTCCGATCTAAAATACAAAATCGTGTTTACCATTTACGAGATGCACCGGAAATATCAAAACCTCGACGTGGATTTGATTTGCGCTCTGATCACTCAAGAGAGCGGCTGGAATCCGCGAGCGCTTTCGTCGGCCGGCGCCCGCGGCTTGATGCAGATCATGCCTACGACTGGGAGTGCGCTGGCGGAGGAAATGGGCATACCCTTCAATTTGCCGCAAGACGTTCTCTTCGATCCCATCGTCAACATTCAAATGGGTTGCCGCTATCTTTCCCGGATGCTGGCGGTCTACGGCCTCGAGGCCGGCTTGGCTGCTTACAATTGCGGGGAAGTTCGTGCTTCGCGTTGGGCGGAAGACAACTATGCGGACAACATTCTTCCGGAGGAAACAGCTTCCTATGTCCCGGCGATTCTGAGGCTTTATCATGGATATCGCCGCGTGAAAAAAATGTAACGAATGTGATTTGGATTTTGTATACTTCTGTGTGGCTCGAATGTTTGCGTGGCGCTTCGTGAAGGATTCACCAGCCATCCTAAAACTGAGAATCCAGTAACCGGGGCCCTTTGCATGGATGAATCGATTTTCCTCAATCAGCTCAAGCATGCCACCGAAGTTTCCTCCGTAGAGTCCGAGCTCAGCCTGCCGAACGCGCATTTGAAAAGGCTCCTGGCCGTCGCCGAGAAGTACCGCACCCTTTACGAAATCGGCAAGCTGATTGCTTCCGAGATGGAAATCGAGGCGCTGCTGCGTTTGGCCATGGACGAAGTGCTGGCGATTACGCGCGCGGAGCGAGGCTTTATCGCCCTGGTGGAGGATGATCACCGGCTCGATTTCCGCGCCGCGCGCAACATTGAAAAAAAAGACGTCGAACAACCGCGCTTTCACGTCAGCCGCAGTATTATTCAGCGCGTGCTCGCCGAGGGCAAGGTGGTGTGCCTGCCAGATGCGTTGACGGATGGGGGTTTCGGGGCGATCGAAAGCGTCCGCCGGCTGCAATTGTTATCGGTTCTGTGTACGCCGCTGATCATTAGAGAGCGCGTCGCAGGCGTGATCTACGTTGACAACACCAATGTGAAATATCTGTTCGACGAAATGACAGCGGAGCTGCTGACAAGGCTATCGCAGCTGGTGGCCACCGCTCTGCAAAATGCCTGCGTCTTCACCGATCTCAAGAAATCGCAACAACAATTGGCCAGCGAGCTCCGCGCCAGATTTCAATTTGATGCGATCATCGGGTCGGGCCCGGCGATGACCAAAATCCTGCAAATCGTTGCCGACGTCGCAGATACCGATTCCACAATCCTGATCCGGGGTGAAAACGGGACTGGCAAAGATTTGATTGCTCGCGCGCTGCATTACAATAGCCGCCGCCGCGACCACCCTTTTGTCGCCATCAACTGCGGTGCGATTCCGGAAGCTTTGATCGAATCGGAGTTGTTTGGCCACGAAAAGGGGGCTTTCACCAGCGCCGTCATTCGCCGGCAAGGCAAATTCGAGCTGGCTCATGGTGGCACCATTTTTTTGGACGAGATCGGAGAAATGACGCTGCCGACGCAGGTCAAGCTACTGCGCGTATTGCAGGAGTGTACTTTTGCGCCGGTCGGCAGCAACGTCGAAAAATATTGCGACGTGCGCGTCATCGCTGCCACCAACCGGGACCTCAAGAAAATGATGGCCCAAGCCACCTTCCGCGAAGATCTCTATTATCGCCTGAATGTCATCGATCTGCATGTTCCACCGCTGCGCGATCGCCGTGAAGATATCTTGTTGTTGATCGACCATTTTCTCCGGAAGCACAACAAGCAGGAAAAGCTTCCCCGCCTGTCAAAGCCGGTTGAACAGCTTTTGCTCGATTTTGGCTATCCGGGAAACGTGCGTCAACTGGACAATATCATTCAGCGTGCGGTGATTTTCAGCAAAGGAGGAACCATCGAAGTGCAACACTTGCCGGAAGAAGTGCAAAACTCGGCGATCTATCACGAACACGACGAGCAGGGACAAGCCACTTTTCAACAACGGAAACACCGGGCCATCGAGAAATTCGAGCGGGAAGAGTTGATTCGGATTTTGACACTGACAGGTGGCAAGGTGCGCGAATCGGCGCGTATTGCCGGCATGTATCCGGCAAATTTTTCCGACAAGCTGCAACAATACGGCCTCAAGGCGGACGACTTTAAGACAGGCAAGAAGTCTGAGGTAAATTGATCTGGAGGATTGCGCAGCAGTTGCACGCGCGCCGATCACGCCTGCTCCATTCAAGACACGGCCATCCCGGTCTCGCGCTCCCAATTGTCAACCTGCCGGCGGCCACGGCCGAGCAATTTCTCGATTTCCTTGGATAGAGCTTCCATGCTGCCAAGTTTTTCCTCCTTGCACCAGGCGTACAGCTCTTTTTGCATGGCGACGATGATTTGCTTGGCCAGTTTTTCTTTCTGCTGCTGCGGAAAGTGAGAGCCTTTATTGGTGAGAAAGGCTTTGATGCATTCATAGCAGCTTGCATACGGCAAGCTTCCCATCTTGAGCTGGCCCGCCTGCAATGCGGGCTCGACGTTCTCCGCGCGCAGCAGCTCGCGGCATTTGCTCAGGAGATTGCCCATTTCCTCCTGGGCCGACTTGACCAGGCCTTCCCAGATGCGGGCGGATTGCTCCGTGAATACGGCGCGATAGCCCTTTTGGATGTCTTCCTTCAGATCGCCCAGGCGGATGGTATCGCTGAGGCTGCTGACGTAACCGCTTTCCAAGGCATTCTCCAGCTCACGAATGTTGCCTCTCCAATCATACAGAATCATGGCCATGAGCGCGTCGTCGGTGATTCGTTTTTGCCGGCTGTTTTCTTGATTCTTTTGCGCAAGGAAATAGTGTACCAGATGCGGAATGTCCTCTTTGTGCTCGCGCAAAGGCGGGAGATAGATTTTCGCCACGTCCAAACGGTAATATAAATCTTCACGAAACTGCCTCTCGCGTACGAGCTCTTCCAAGTTCCGATGGGTTGCAGCAATGATGCGAACGTCGACCTCTACGGTTTTATTGCCGCCAACGCGCTGAATGGTGCGCTCCTGCAGGGCTCGCAAGAGCCGGCTCTGGAGGTCGAGTTTGAGCTCGCCGATTTCGTCCAGAAAAATGGTACCGCCGTGCGCACGTTCAAAGGCACCTTCGCGATCGGTAATCGCACTGGTGAATCCGCCCTTGACGTGGCCGAAAAGCTCGCTCTCGATCAAATGTTCGGGAATCGAGCCGCAATCGACGACCACGAACGGCCCTTGCTTGCGGCGGCTCTGCTGCCGAATGGCCAGGGCCAGCTTCTCTTTGCCCGTGCCGGTCTCACCAGTAATCAGAACAGTGGAATCATAGGGCGCGATGCGGGAGATTTGTGTGAAAATTTCCTGCATCCTCGTCGGTTTCGCCTCGCCGGGCAGACGCCCATTCACCACCGCCGTGACCATGCCATAGGCAGGGTCAAAATGATGCTTGACTTTGGCTTGTTGCGCAAATGCTTCATAGTCATCCATCACCCGTTGCATTTCCTCCAATTTTCTCTGCACCTCCGACGGCGAGGGCTCGGCCTGCGCCTCCGCGGCACCAGGCGCGGGCGTAACGGCACGATCGAGCGTCAACACGTTGATTTGCTCCGACAGCCCTTTGTTCGCAATTTCCAGGTGTTGTTTTTCCACGTGCAGATTGTCCAGTTCTTTGCGAATTTTTTCCTTGATGATCCTCATCTTGTCCAGCGGCCTTTGCAACAGTTGTGAGAGCTCGTGGGTGGGGTGCTCAAAAAGCTTTTCGATGTCGCCAATGATATATTGCAAATCCTTGTATTCATCGTCCCTGGCGTCGATGGTTGCGTTGAGCACGGCGATTTGGTCGAGCTTCTCGTCGATTGCCGTGCCCAGGCGCTCGACTTCTTGGCGGAGGGTTTTTTCCCGCCACATTTCCTCGTAAAATGCACTGCTCACAAAAACCAGAATCATCGCACAGTTGATGGCCAGCATGGGCAGAGCGATATTCCAACTCTTGAGCAAGAGCTGGTACGCCACGAGATTGAACAACAAGAGCAGTACAGCGAAGCTCAAGTAGGCATACGCCATCACCCGTGATTTGTTGACTTTATTGGCCAGAAAAAAAACACCGTTCAACATCAGAGCGAGAATGGCCACGATTACGGCATTGATATGCCAGGGCAATTCGCGCAGGGTTTCGCCGTTGAGAAAATTGCTGACCGCTGTGGCAAAAATACCGACACCAGGAAAAATAGCTGAAAACGGCGTGACAAAATTATCACCGAATCCCATCTCCGTGCCGCCGATGAACACGACTTTGTCTTTCAATCCGGCCAGATGAATTCGCGGCGCACGGCCAGCTTTGACGTCTTCCAAAGCTTGCAACAATTCCCACACCGAATAGGTGGTGAATCTCTCAAACTGCCCATAGAAATTGAGATAAGCGCGCCCACGATCGTCGATCGGAATTTCATATCTCTCCTCGGGCAGGTTGACTTGCAAATGTTGCCCCCAAAAATTCTTGCGGAAACCAAGACTGTCCGGCGGAACCCCGAGATATTTGCACAATGCAACCAAACTCAATGAAGGATAGATTTTGCCATTGTATTTGAAAATCAACGGCAGTTTCTGAAACCGTTCGTCCGCGTCGAGCAAAAGCGTCGCGGCGCCGGCCGTGTGAAAAGCCTGTGCGAAACGAGGGTGGGGGAAGTGAGCAGTGTCCGCATGAAACCACTTGATGAAATGCCCGTTGCGCGGATGAATCGCATACTGGCGATACAGCGTGTCCAACTCCGACCATGCTGGCTCCATTTCGCCTTCGCCCCGCATCTCCAAAGTGAAGGCATGAATCACGTTGGAAAACTCTTGCGTCGCAGCGGCAAGCGAGTCGTCCATATCCCCATCACGGAGATTCGTAAAAAAGAAATCAAGGGCGATGGCTTTAGCGCCTTGATCATTTATTGCCCGAATCAGATCCGCGTAATAGCGGCGAGACATCGGCCAGCCCAAGCGGGCGACACTGCGGTCATCAACAGTGACCAGAACAATATCGTCATGCGGCACTCGTTCTCCCCTTTGATAAGTCAAATAAGAGATAACCCTCATTTCGAATCCTTGCAACACTTCGAGGCCTTGAAACAGCACGAGCGGCAGGCCGGCAGCAACGAGGCAGATCAACAACTTATCAAAGGAGCGACGATGTTTCGTGACCAGGTGTCCCATGATGTTTTCCTGTCGAGGTCGTTGAGTTTTTATTGCCTGACAACTGTAAAGGTTTTAAGTCTATCCCCAGTCTTTTCCTCTGTTAAAGAGACGCGGGCGAGCACGTCTCCCTTTTTAAACGAGGGGTTTGGGGTGAGCCAAGATATGCGTCACGGTAGTTGCGCACGAATGCATTTATTCCTTCGCCCAATACAAGTCATGCTTAAACTCGCTACGCCAAGGAGGGAAATTGGAGTCGCGCGAAGTATGGTGGAATGTGAGCCCAGTAACAGCGCCAATGTTTTCAGGGTCCGCTGTATCTGGCCTCGCCATCTGCAGATGGATGGGTATCTGCACGTCGATTGGTCCGGCATTCGCCTGCTTACCGCCAGGCACCATTTTCTGCTTGCCCTGAACTGGCTTTGAGCCACTCTTGCCCTTTTGGTTTTTGTTGTACCCTTTGTTTTTGCCGTCCACGGCCCGCACCTCCCACTGCTGCGAGATTTCAGCAAGCAGTCCCATCCCGCCACCAACCGTGTCTGCGAGTAATGTATCGGCCGCAAAAAGAGCGGCCAAATTGTGATAGATACCGGCGCTATCTGCCGAGGTCTTGCCAAAAGATAATGCCTTCAAGTAATTGACCAGGGCTGAATCCGAATAGCCTTGCAAAAAATAGACATTCCCGAGGTTGTTGTAGATCATCATCTTGCCACCGCCTTGAGCCAGCGTGGCACGCAATAGTTTCACCGCATGCTCGAACTCTCGCGCCATGGCATAGGTCTCGGCCAACCGGTTGCTCAACGCCAGGTCTTCCGGATTTTTCCTCAATTCGCGCTCCAACTTTGCAATGACTGCCTGGAGAGTGTGCTCCGGAGAAATCTCTTGGTTGATGAAGTACGAGATTAGAGCCGGCAAAACTATCGCCATGAGCCCCAACATGATTTTCATCCGAAGGGAAGCGCTCCTGAGACGTGGAATCGGCATATTGAAATCCCGGGTTGTCTGACCTGTAACTGCGAGCAACTGTCCAAGCTAAAGGATGGCCTTTCGAGTTTCTGGGCGGGCCAGAGGACGCTAGCCCTTCCGGCCGCCAGCCTTGGTTTTCACTTTCAACGTGCGGAGGCTTTGGCGACCGCCGGGCTTGGTTTTCACTTTCTGTACACGGGCACTTTGGCGGCCACCTGGTCTCGTCTTGACTTTTAGTAGACGTGCATTCACGTGAATAGTGGCCTTAATGGGCTTCTTAAGTTCTGAGCTTTGCATAGTTAACTCCATGGTGATCTAAATACGGTTAGGACAGTTACTCAATACATCGGACGCACAGCCTTGGACTCGGAAGATGCCGCCCAAAAGAAGACATCCTCAATCAAATCGGGCGGACGCCAGCCTTTGCTGCCGCCGGGTCGCGTTCGTGGTTTTTTCACACCGACCTTGGATCCTTCCCGCGCCGTTGGAACAGGTGGCGCAGAAGCTGCCGTCTTGGGGGGATCGGATGAGTGTATGCGCTGCTTGTCCGGCATGTCCGAACGCTTTTGCTTGGAGGCAAGGACTGAGAATATCAAGCTTTTCATAGCTCCCGGCGAAAGTCGCCGAACACCTCCCGGACTCGCCGGGGTTGCGTTGATATTCTCGAAATTGAGCCCAAGCACAAGCTCAACACGGTCCAGGTCGCTGCTATCCTTCAGTACTTCCGAGATGATTTCTTCAGCAACAGCCTGGGAATCGGCGACATAAAAGAGCGCCCCTAAATTCAGCCGAATACCCAAGCTGTCATTGGCCGTTGCAGCCCGAGGCAGTGCTTTGAAGTAATTGACTTCAGCTGAATCCAAGTTGCCCTGCAAGAAGTACACGTTGCCAAGGCTGTTATGGGCGGCAAAATTTCTCGGATCGCGAGCGAGAACCAGCCGCAATTGTTGTTCGGCTTTGGCGTAATCCTTTGCTGACGCATAGGATCGCGCGAGGCGAATCCGCTGTTCTAATGGCACGGAATCTTGCTCCCAGGCCGGCACGGCCTTCGCTTGAGAGCCGCCCGGCTTGGACTTCTTTTTTCCCTGCTCGCCTTTTGCACCGCCTCTACCTTTTTGATTTTTTGTGCCGCTTTTGCCCTTGCTGTCCACAGCCACGACGAGCCCCACGGGCAGATTCATCCCAAGCGCTTGTTGGGTGACGTCAGTACACAGCAGCACCAACAATGCCGCTGCAAAAGTGATGATGCCGTTGATCCGAAGGATTATCGTTTTTTGATTAACGCTTTTCAAGACGACCTCCCCGCTCCATGAATGGTGCGTTGAAAAAAACTTACCTGATATCAATTATAGCTATAAATAATGACACAAAAAGCAACGCCATTTTCTCAAAAAATCGCGTTTCGCCTGCCTTGCGGCCTGGTCCTGGTTAGCATGCTTCCACCCCTTGCTACGCTAACGTTGCCTGGCCTCCAGTTGGGATTGCGTGTGCGCACAGTCGAGATGTTGGTTGAAAAAATTGATAAAGTCATCGAAACAGCAGTCGCAGTCGCTCAAATGTTGTTCAATCCTACGTCTTTTTTGATTTTGAATCGTTCCAGCCATGTATGCAGCGAGGTCAAGGCTGCTGAGACAACGGCATTGGAGTTGAGACTTCATGATTGCGCCCTCTTTTTTGCCGAATTTTAGCGCCCTTGAATCTGTGTGGCTGGTCTTCCTGGCGCAGCCATTGCCGGATGCGATCGGCGGTCACGTATACACCCTGCTCGCTCAGGCTCAATCCCTTGATACGAGCGATCTCTTCACTACGATAGCCATACTGAAAGTACAGCTTGAAGATGATGAAGTTACGATTCACGTTGGGCGGGCTGAAGACGAAACGAAAACTGCCGTGCACGATTTGTGTCAGGGCCGGGCCTTCCGTCATCTTGCCATTCTCGACCGCCCCTTCTGAGACTCTCCAGCCGCATTCTTCCAGTCGCCCCTCACTTTTGTCATTCATGGCTTCTAGAGATTTCATTTTCCCGGCAGCCCAATGCCGCCGGTATTCGCGCAACTGATTGTTGACGGCATTGTGCGTAATGGTGCGCAGATAGGCAAAGATTGAGTTTTTATAATGGCCTTTGAAGGACCGTAGCGGCTGGCAGTCTTGCCGAAACAGGCGGCAGTACGTTTCATTCACACCCTCCTCAATCATCGCCTCGAGGTCATAAAAACTCCTTGTTCCAGCACTTTTGTAAAGCGCTTGCGCCGCGGCGTGCCGAATCACGGCGTCATAACGCGAGATGAATTCTTTCATCACGGCGCGATGGCGCGGGGCTGTTGCCAACTCATGTATCAACTCTTCATGCGAAAGTTGCGTCAAGTTCGGAGAGAAGGTTAAGGATTCCATTTTTTCGCTCTTTGTTGTTCCGTTGCCCAAAAAAGTTGCCATTCTCCACTACACAAAAGTTGTTCCGATTGCCGCACAAAAGCGACGATATGGGCACGCCCTTTTGAAAACAATTGTTTACAGTGGCCGACTTTTTTGAAGATTATCCTCGCGACGCCGATGAGCAAAAAGCATTTCCAAAATTTCGAAAGCGCGTGCGTGAGCCATTTCGCACAATGTCGCCATGTTTTTATATAACTTAAGTTAGAGTTTCGCCCTGGCACTCATTCTCGATTTGGAAATTTTTGGAAATACGATCCAAAGCTGATTTCCAAAGCAAACCACATTGATTTCCAGGTTCTTACCGTGCATTAGGCGGCCATGCTCGATGGCGACACGGCGTTCACCTGCTGGTAAATGTTCTCAAATGCGGCAGGGAAATCCTTGGGAGGGCATACGCCGTGGTGACATCTGGCGGCAGTTTGATGAATATAAAGCGGGATAGCTCTGATCGGGAGGAAAGTAGAGTCGGCGGGAGGAAACTTGCTTGCGTGCAAGCCCACGGTCAAACTCAAACGAGA
This sequence comes from bacterium, assembly GCA_050732395.1. Lineage (GTDB taxonomy): Bacteria > Zhuqueibacterota > Zhuqueibacteria > Zhuqueibacterales > Zhuqueibacteraceae > JBIOXB01. The sequence continues at coordinate 1,782 of JBOHQX010000404.1, read as the reverse complement.
AGATGGAGATTAGAATTCGTTTGAGAAATCCTATTCGTGCTGCCTCATTGAGCCTTCGTTCTCAACGGCCTCATTCCACTGCCAGCTTTTCGCTGCTACGAACTTCCATGCGTATCTCCCGCCATTTCCCCTGCCTGAACTTCCACATCGAAAGCAAGCACCGCGCGGCGTGCCCCATGATTATGGCCAGCCAGATATCGGCCGGTCGCAGGCCCCCTTGCGCTTGTTTGGCTGCACAGAAACCAAGGGGAATGGCGATTTGCGAGACCAAAGAAATGTAAAGTGGGCTGCGTGTGTCGCCCGTGCCTTGTAAGCCGCCAGTATAGACCAATGCACAGGTGATAAACAGTCCGGAAATGCTCAAATAGCGCAATAGTTGCACGCCGATCTCCACGACCATCCCGTTTTCCATTCCAAAAAGGCCGAGCAAACTGTTGGGGATGAGTTGAAAAAGCATTCCAATCGTGATCGCCACACCCAAGCCAATCATCGCGGCGGCATGGACGGCTTGTTTGCTGCGCTCGGGCTTGCCCGCGCCTAAATTTTGTCCGGCGAGCGCAGCGGTCGCGCCCATCAGGCCAACCGAAGTCCAGGTAATCAACGAGAATAATTCCGTGTAACCCACGGCGAACGCGGCCTGGGCCTCCGCGCTTTGCGGCAATGAGCCGATGTAACGCAGCAGAAATACGCCTGCAACATTCATGGCGATGCCTTGAAAACCGGCGGGCAATCCGAAGCGGAAAAGCGCGCGAATGATTTCCCAATCGGGTTTCCAATTCATGTGTTTCGAAAAATGCACGGCGGCGCGCGGCGAAAACAGCGAATAAATTCCGAAAACGGCCACGATGCCGCTCGCGATCACAGTGCCCAAAGCCGAGCCAAACGTGCCCAGAGCCGGAATCGGTCCAAGGCCGCGGATCAGAATAACATTCAAAATCATGTTGAGCATGGTCATTGCAATGCCGAGGCGCAAGGGGGTGCGCGCATCGCCGGCCGCGCGCAATGCGCCGCCGAGTAAGAAGAAGATAAGCATACCGAGGCTGAATCCGAACATCGTGCGCAAGTAAGGCAAAGCTTCGGCTTTCACCTCCGGCGTGGCATGTACGAGCTGTAACAATTGCGGCGAAAAAAAGTAACCGAGCGGCGCGAGAATTCCCAGTGACATTATAATCGACGTCAGAAGGGCCTGATAGACGACACGATTCACCTTGTCCGGCTCTCCGGCGCCCGCGAAACGCGCAGCCAGCGCACCCATGCCGGCGTACAACGAGCTGATGAATACCACCACGACGAGAAAGATCTGCCAGCTCACACCGATGGCGGCGTTCGCCGTGTAGCCGACGAGATGCCCCACCATGGTATGGTCGATGATCCCCTGCAGGCCTGCAATCATATTTTGCAGCATGGTTGGCCACGCCAGACTCCACACTGCTTTCAGAATCGGGCCCTCGACCAGAGTGCGATCAAAAGATTTATTTGGAGGAATTGCCATAACGGTGCAGTCACAGCCTCACATTTAGGATTTCAGTTTGACCAGTTCTGTTTGTCACGCTGAAGAAATACCCATCCGTGCTGCGGCAATCGAGAATGAATGAAAGGTAATTCAGACATCTTGTCTGCAATTGGTGCATGCGCAGGCTGGCAGCCTGCGTTACCTTACAGCGGTTTTCGTTTGTATGAAAAGCCATTTCCTTCCGATGTCATTCTGGAAGAATCCTTTTAAGCGCTGGGATTGCGGCTCACTTAGGCCTTGTGCCAAGCGCTCAAAAAGTTTCCTCCTGA
>JBOHQX010000403.1:0-38721 GCA_050732395.1 bacterium | reverse complement strand
GTAAGCATCTTCCCTAGGTTTTGGTGCGGCCCTCTTGGGAAGATGCTTACAGCATGACAGACGACGGTGGCTTTGAGGGCTAACTTAACATTGTCAAGTTACGTGATGGTCATTATCTAGTTAGCCGCTCATCAGCAAAAGTTGGTAAGTGTGACATTTTTTTTTGCATGGTCTAGGCCGCACCTGTGGATTCGTTGGTCTTTGCATTGGTTGGGTTTTGCCTTATTTGGAAGGGACCGTTGGCTTGATTGTTTATTGAAAGTTTTGTATATTCTTTAGTTAGGGAATGTTTTTCGGATACAGCAATTATAGTCCGCTAATGCATAGAAGCTCAAACATGACTGAAATAGAGGAAAGGCATCTCGTGACAGGCATTCGCGCGAACGATTGCCAAGCGATCAAACGATTTACCGATTATTTTTACGGACGCACGCTCCGCCTGGTTTGCCGCAAGATCGGAAGAAGCTGTGAAGATTGCCGGGATCTCGTCAGCGAAATTCTATGGGAGACCATTGTCAAGGTTACAGACGGGAGTTTCAACGAAGAAAAAGGCCGTCTTGCCTCCTATTTGTATGGCATCACCAACAACAGTTGTAAGAACTATTTCAAGCATAAAAAAATGAACCCCCAGGTCGCATTCAGTGAAGAGGCGGCCTCCGATCCCGATCGCGGATCCGGCACCCTGGAACAGAAGATCAGCTTGTTACAATACCAACGGGAATTGGAGGCGAGGCAGGAAGCGGAAATGTATGATCTTCTCGAGAAAGCGATACAAAGACTCGAGGAGAAATATAGCAAGCTCATCTATTTAAAGTACTATCGCCAGTATTCCTATGAACAAATCAGCCAGGAGGAGAAAATCCCGGTAGCGAAAGTGAAGAGCAGATTATTTGAGGCCAGGAAGAAGCTTGAAAAAAACGTTCAGAAAATGCTAAACCTCCTTTCCAACATTTCCCGCTGATTTGATAATATCATAGCAAGGCTTGACTATGAATTGTGAACTCTCGAAAGCAGATCCTATGGCGGTGGAAGAGTTGATTGAGAATTATGCGGTGGGCCGGCTTTCCGAAAAAGAAGCAGAGGAATTCGAGCTGCACTTTCTGATTTGTGATGAATGCTTTCAACGACTGAAAATCAGAGAGCAGGTGATCAGAGTCGTAGAAGAGAAGGGAGGAACACTTTTTGCCGGCTTCATACGAGGGCAAGACCAAACCAAAGCATTCAACATTTTCAACGCCATACGTGCGGGCCTGGTGGGGATATGGTCGCCAGGACGGAGACTATGGGTCTATGCCGCAGGGGCGACGACGACAATGCTGCTCGCATTCCTTGTTTCTCATCTCAACAAACAGGATGGACTGCCGGCGGAGGGCTTTCAGCCTTACGCCTATTTCGAGGAGCTCATTGCGAATCAAGAATCCAAGCGCTCTGTGCAAGAGTTTAGCCTGTTGTCTCCGTCCCCCAATACCTCTTTCAAGCCGAATGAGGAGATCTGGTTTCGATGGCAGGCGCCACAGAACGTGCCGGTCAGTTTGGAAATCCTGAACAACAAAGGAGAGCGGCGACACCGTTACCTGGTTGATAAGAGTGAATTTCACTTCAATGCAAGCTTGCCGGCAGGGCTCTATTATTGGAAAATTACAACCGATGATGATTATCGGATTGGAAGGTTTTTCGTCAGATGAAAGTGAAGCTGAGCCCACGCAGGTTCAACAGGATGCTGAAAAACTCTTTTAAGGGTTGGTTCAATTTCCCACCAGCACGAAGCTGCTCCATGAAGCCGGGAACGCTGTTCTCTCGTTTTCGATCAGCTTTAGTTTTGCCGCACGCAACGCCGCAGCATAGTTTTTCCCCGCCAGAATATTACGATACAATTCGACCATCAACTCACTGGTGTGTTTGTCATCCACTTTCCACAGGGAATGAATGATATTGCGCGCGCCAGAATACAAAATTCCCCGCGTCAGCGCCATCAAGCCTTCGCCTTTTACCAGCTTGCCGACGCCGCTTTCGCAACTGCTTAGCACGAGCAGGTCGGCATTCAGATCCAGATTATAGCATTCGGCCGGATACAGAACGCCGTCTTCCGCGGCGGTTGAATCGGCCGGCTGCGAAAAAATCAGACCCGAGAGTTCGGGCTTCTCTTCGTTCAACAATCCATGCGTGGCGACGTGAACGTACTTGCGGTTGGCGGTGTTGGTTTTGAAGTTTTCCTCCGAAGCCTCGGCACGAAAATAACTTTGACGGGGAAGCCGAGAGCGGGCAAAGAGGGCAGAAATGCCCTGGACTTCCTGCTCCGAATACTTCAACGCATTGAAGTGCTTGCCATCCAACGTGACCGAGCGAAAGTTCAACAAGGATTTAACGAAACCGGATGAAGAAAACTCGGTCAACCAGCTGCCGAGGCCATATTCCCCATCGGCGAAGACCGGCGCGAAGCCGACAAAGCCCGAAGCGGGTTGCTCAATCTTGTTGGTTTTATACTGGCGCCGGTTGGCGAACTGACTCGAAAACAGCGTGGCCGAATAATGATAGGAGATCTCATGCTTTCGAATCACATAGTTTACCTTCCGAAAATCAGTCGTGGCGGGGCTGCCGCTTGCAATGAGCGCTTCAAAGGGCACGTAATGCAGAAGGCCACCGGGGATGATGACCAGCTTTTGCTTACCGGCGAGATACCTTTCAATGGGCCGGAGCAATATGCCGTGTAGCTCCGCACCGGTTTGCAGGAAATCTTGCGGATCCGCGATTTTGAGAGATTTGCAGAACATGTCTACCTTGTTCTCAAAGGCAGGATCGAGGGGAAGGGAGAGTATCGCAAAATCACCGTTGGAAATCACCGTGATAAAAAGCGTGCTATCGCCAGTAAAATATTCCAGCAGCGCCGTGCGAGAGTCCAGTGCATTTTGCAGCTCGCCAACCGAACTTACTTGGGTGCGGTATTTGAGCGCATAATAGTCAGGAAATGCGGTTTCAAAGCGCTCAATCAGTTGTTCAAACTCCTGGCTCAATGCAAAAATACGATCCTGAAACTTTTGAAGGTTTTGCTGATTCCTCTCCGCTTCTGCTTTTTCAGTTTCCCTCTGCAATTCCGTTTCAAAATAGGCCAGATCGATTCTCAGTTCCCGTTCCTTTTCCAACAAACTGTCGGGAATAGCTGCAAACTTCCTGGCCCGCGATTCCTGCAGTGCGTCGTGCAAGACTGCGTATTGCCCTTTTTCCATAAAGAGAAATGCCTGGAGCCGGTATTGCTGTTGTTGCGTGAGGGTGTACAGTTGCCATGCGACTTGAACGCCGTTTTTATAAATTTCCGCGAAATCTGCAGTCAGCAACAGTTTAGAGCCTTCCGTATGATAGCCCGTACGAATTTGATCCATTAACTGTGAGCCCAGCACATGCGTGGACAGTGCAGACTCGAGTGTTTTGATTTTCATCCCAACGCTCGAACCAGAGCGGGCGAGTTTCTCAAGAGCTGCCCCTTTCAATTTCAACGAGGCGAGCATGTTCCGTCCGTGAGCGATTTGCTTGAGCTCTGGGTTCGCATGAACATCCTCACTCCGAAATGTTGGAGCCAAAGTCATTATCGCTTTCTGATAATAGTCCAACGCCTTTTGAATGTTTTTTTGCCGGTCATAGACCATTCCGATTTGTTGATACGTCAAAGCAATATCCGGATGGCGTTCGCCCAATGTTTGCAGTTGCAACGATACTGCCTTGTGATAGTACGCCAACGCCTGATCATCGTCTCCTCGATCATAATAAACATTTCCAATGTGAGCGTAGCTCTCCGCAACCAAAAAGTGGTCTTCGCCAAGTGACTGCCGTTCCAGTGCAAGGGCGCGCTGGTGATATTCCAATGATTTGTCATATTTGCCCTGCGCCTGATAGACACGCGCGATATTGAAGTAACTCTCTGCGACATCGATATGCCTGTCGCCCAAGGCCTCAAGCCTCAAGTTCAATGCTTTGTAATGATACTCCAACGCTTTGTCGAATTCATCCTGATCATGGTAGACATTTCCGATGTTATTGTAGTTTGACGCCAGCGAGGGATGCGTTTCGCCCAGGGTTTTGAGTTCGATGGCCAATGACTTGTGAAAGTGTTCAAGCGCTCTGACGTAGTCGCCTTTGTCATAATAAACAACGCCGATGTTGTTATAGTACGCAGAAATCGCAGGATCCTCCCGATCCAGTGTTTGCAACCCTGCCTGCAATGACTTACGATAATATGCCAACGCCCGGTCATAATCGCCTCTCGCACGATAGGCGTTCCCAATACTGTTGTAACCCAAGATCACCGCAGCATGCTGCTCACCAAGTTTTGGCAGCTTGATCTGCAAGGATTTGTGGAAGAACTCCAAGGCCTTGTCGTTATCGCCCTGGAAGCGGTAAACGACTCCAAGCCCGTGATAACAGCTTGCCACCATCAGATTCTGGGGCCCCAATCTGCTCAAACCAACCTTCAGGGCATTATCGAGATACTCCAAAGCCCGGGAATAGTTTCCCTTTCTGCGCCATACAACACCTAATCCATTGTAGCATCTGATGAATTTTTCCCACATGCCGAGGTCACCTTGCTTGACCGCCACAGTCTGATAAATGGTGCTGGCCTTCTCGTAGTAAAGCGCAGAACTGTCATATTTGGCGTTTTTGGCAAAGTGTTCCGCCTTGGCAAAGCAGGAGTTGGCAAAGGTGGTATCGGAGGAGGAAGTTTGAGCCGGTAAATGCCCGGCGATAAGCAATACGTGCAGCCACCGCAAAGCGGTAATGCACAATGTACGACTCGGAGAAACTTCTGTAGGAATGAATGGTCTCATGAGAGGACACCCTTGTCGGCCCAGGACTTCAGAATTCAAACGGCGAGTATGAAAATATAGCAAAGCTTAACACGATCTGCAAGTGTGGATTTCAGCAAGACTGCAGCCTAAGCCAGAGTGCCTTCATCCCAAAACATGCCTTGCAATTTGTAGAACCAGGATTTTTCACCCAAAATGGTCTGCAACGAAAAAGGACCCGCAACGAAAGGAGATTTGTAGATTTTGGTTGCTATGCTGAAATCCACCGAATGGGTGGCTTAGTGTTTTTCAGCAAGATGAACGAAAGCCACGCTTTTAAAAGCCTTTTTTCGTTGCGGTTCTCTTTTCGTTGCAAAATTCAGGTAGAACCGGCCCGCCAGCGCTGCGCGGCTCGAGGCAGGGTTCACGCTGCCAAAAGGAGGGTAACAACAGTTTTCCCACAAACTGCTTGCATAAATAGACTCTTTTTCATAATATTGATTTTGCACGGCGTTAAATGTCTTGCTTGCGCTGCATGATCAATTGCCGAGATTTCGACAATTTGGTGGTTGCCATTCCGGCCTACAACGCCGAGAAAACATTGGGCGAAGTTCTTAAGGGCATACAAAAATGTTTTGCGCCGGCACAGACGATCGTCATTGACGACGGCTCGCATGATGGTACGGCCGCGGTGGCGCGACAGCAAGGTGTGCAACTGCTGCAGCATGAGCGTAATCGAGGCAAAGGTGCTGCTTTACGAACTGCCTTCGAATACATTCTTGCAAAAACCCCAGCCCCGGCAGTGATCTCGCTCGACGCAGATGGCCAGCACCGGCCGGAAGAGTTGCCGAAGTTCATCGAGGCCTTTGTTGAGACTTCTGCTGCACTGATCATCGGATGCCGGAATTTCGACCCTCGAGTGATGCCGTGGGAGCGGGTGATGAGCAACCGCATCACGAGCCGTTTGTTGTCTTGGAAAGTCGGGCAGCACATCAGAGACAGCCAGTCCGGATACCGGTTGTACTCGCGAAGCTTGTTGGAGAAGTTGGCGTTAAGCACATCCGGCTACGAGACTGAGTCAGAGATTATCATTCAGGCGGGAAAACTGGGTGCGAGGATTGAGTTTGTATCGATTGACACGGTTTACAATGGGGAAACCAGCTATATTCGTGGTGTGCGGGATATTGGGAGGTTTATTAGATTGTATTTGAGTTCTTAGCTCACTTTCTGTGACTGGAATAGTTTAAATTGCTGTTGACGCAACATGAATGTTGCATCACGGTGCCACCACGGGGCGTAGCGCAGTTTGGTAGCGCGCTTGGTTCGGGACCAAGAGGTCGGCGGTTCAAGTCCGCCCGCCCCGACTTTTGTTACACAGATGCCATCTTTCTGAACAAATTGAAAGATGGCATCTGTGTTTAGGCGCTTCAGGAATCGAAGATAGCACAAAACTCTGAAAGCTTTTCGGCAGAATGATTCCACATCATTCTGCCGAGAAATCATCTGCCCGAGTTTTCTATGTGCTGCCCACGGGGTTCCGGTAATAAGCAGAGTCGTTTTAGCCTCGTACCCAGCTCTGGGGAAAATGCTTCCAGCATGACAGCCCTGGTAGTGGCATTTAGGGGAGGGCATATCAGATTGGAGAGTTTTGATGCGGACTCGTTAAGTTTACATAACAGAGAATCGAGCAATAATGGTGTTCCGCCAAAAACTCACTGGGGGGGATCAATTACTCTTGCAATTTGCGCCGTATGCCGTTCGGTGTGATACGCTAAACACTCCAAAAATTCCTTGCCATTGACCGCGTTTAGCCATGGCGTATGAATTCCAATTTTGCTCAATTGCTGACGTCCGACCTTTTGCGCATAGGCGATCGTTTCACTGCGCGCGCGGCGCAGACCGTCCAGCAGATACTTTGCTGGAATACCAGTCGTGGGCTCGTACTCTGAAATCGTTTTGTATTTGGGTCTTGGATTTTGTAATCGCGCAGGCTCAGGCCTGTTTGCCGAGTCAACCACCGCACTCTCCTGCCGGCCTTCAACTATATCTTTCAGCTTCTGTAATCCTTGCACTTCGACCGAAACCAGATGATGAACCACTTCACTAATCGACCAACCGCCGTCGCGCGGTTTTACCGGCCATTTTTCCATGGAAATTCGTTTAAGTAATTCTTCAAGCGACTTAAAGCTTTGCTGGAGGAGTAGCAATGTATTGGATGAAGGTTTTTTCTGGGAGAAAGGTTTAGCGGTCATTTCCGTTTCCATTTCTTCATCGCGGAGTCAAATTCATTCTGCAAACGCGCCATCATATCCGCGCGGCGATCGTACAATCTCTTGGGCTTGCGGGGTTTATGCTTGCTCAACGCGTAGGCCGTGAGCATTGGCATGGAAATGGTCGAATCACAATAACAAACGACCGTGTCCGGCAATTGATCAGGATCGACTTTGCCCCAGCTCACGGCCTCAGCCGGCGTCGCACCGGAAAGGCCGCCGGTATCGGGGCGCGCATCAGTGAATTGCAAAAAATAATCATGGCCTTTTTCAGCAATGTTCATCACTTCCTGCAATTGCGGCTCGGTTTGCAAAAGAAAGTTTTTAGGCGAACCACCGCCGAAAATCAGCACCGCGCTGCGGCCCTGCTTGCGCTTGGCTTCCAGAACGATCGCCGCCGTTTCGTTGACGTCGGCGTTGACGTCGTAGATCAACTTGTTGCCCGCCAGGGCACGCGCGGCGACGTTCATGCCGATGGAAGAGTCACCCGGCGAGGAGGTATAAATCGGAACAGCGTATTTATAAGCCACGGACAATAAAGATTTCTTTTTCAGCTTGAGCTCGGTCTCGCGCGCAGCTACGTATTTGCCCGCCAGATAATGGAACTCGGCCGTGCTCATGGTGCGCTGAAATTCAGGCGCCTCGATCATGCGCGAATAAAAGGCGTCGGTATCGAGCAGGACGTGATAGTCGAAGAAAATATCATAAATACGCACGACCCCTTCGCGGCGCAGCACGACGTCGTCGGCCAGGTGCGAGCCCCGATGCATGGACAGACCGAGGCCAAAATGCGTATCGTGATACAGATTCGCACCGGTCGAGACCACCCAATCTACGAAACCGTTTTCAATCAAAGGAATGATTGCCGCCATGCCCAATCCCGCAGGGGTGAGCGCTCCGGTCAGGCTCATGCCGATGGTGACATCCAATTTCAGCATCTTTTCAGTGTAGAGCCGGCAGGCTTCGCGCATACGGCCCGCGTTATATGCGTTGAATGTGCTATCAATCAAGTCGACAACACTCATATTCGGCCGGATCGGCTGCGGCGCGATCTTACGTCCCCCCAGGTATTTTCGTTTTTTTGCCATTCTGAATCTGCTTCCTCCTCACTTCCTCAGGCGATTAGACAAACGATATCAGAGCTATGAATGAAAAGCAAAAACTTTCACGCAAAGACGCAAAGGCGCAGAGATCTCGCAAAGAAAAATCTTTGAACGATCATATGCGTTAATGCTTGGTCTTTGGAAGACTTTGCGTATTCTTTGCGTCTCTGCGTCTTTGCGTGAGCTTTGCTTTAGGGTTGCGGTTTGTTTGCGTTGTGCCTTTGCAAGTGAGACCTCTTGCTGGATGATTAGATCAGCTCTTGCGATTGATTTTCTTCTGCCGATTCTTCTTCCGAATTCTCCGAAGCTCGCTCTTCATGGCCTGTCGCTGGCGTTTCGACTTTGCGTGCGAAAGTAAGAAAGCCGGTATGGCCGATCATCCGCAGCTCGGGACGAACCGACATGTTTTCCAAATGCCAGCGGCGCAACAGGGTTTCCAGCGTGGTAATGGCGGCAAAGCACTTGCTGCGACGCAAGGATTCGGTAAAAGCCTTGACCTGCAAGATCGTGGGCGAGTAACTGCAGATGATTGCACCGTAGCGCAGCTTGGGCGCGGCCAGCGGCACGACACGCCAGGGCTCGGGCAGATCCAACAACAAACGATCGACTTCTTCTTCCTCAAAACTTTCATAAATGTTCATCTCGCGCACCAGATGATTGGGCGCCTCGCCCAAATACACGCGCAAGTTCTTTTTGGCATTTTCAATGAAATCACGCCGCACTTCGTAGCTGATCACCTCTCCTTCCGGTCCAACCATGCGCAGCAGGGTCGTGGCCAGCGCGCCGGAGCCCAGGCCGGCTTCGACGACTTTCGCGCCGGGGTAAATGTCCGCATACTGCAAAATCACGCCGAGATCCTTGGGATAAATCACGGTCGCACCGCGAGGCATGAGGACAACATGCTCGTTGAGCGTGGGTCGGAACACCCAGTAGCGCACTTCGCGCTGCGAACGCATCAAAAAGCCTTCGGTGTGGCCGATGATTTGATCGTGCGGGAGCAAATCGCCGCGGATATTCGTGTTTTTGCCAGTTTTCAATACATCATAATAGGCGCGCTCTTTGCGATCATAAAAAACGACTGGATCATTTTCGCCAAAAGGTAGTTTGGGATCTCTCATGCCGTAGCTTCGATAGTCCTGGATGGGGTCACCATAGAGCCTATCCGAAAACCCTTAAATGTCATCCCGCAAGGGATCCTGGTTGACTCAGGCACAGTACCGAGTTCAGGCCTGAGTGCCGAATCGACCAAGATGCCTTCTGCATGACATAATGAGGTTTTCGGATAGGCTTTTAGATTATCAATTGTCAATTGCGAATGGTCAATGGATTGGGGTATCTAAACTTTCTCACGACGGCCTGAGCCAGGGCTTGCTGGCGCAGGGGTTCGAGGTCCATGTGCCTTTCACAATCAAGAATCTTCGATAATTTGGCGCGTGTTTCCGGTTTCGCCGGCACAAAGAGCGAGCAGCAATCCTCGAAGGGCTCGATGGAAATATCGAACGTACCGAGATCTCGCGCTTGCGCGATAATCTCTTGTTTGTCATCACCGGCCAGGGGCCGGATGACGGGCAGTTGCGTAGCTTCGTTGATCGCGCGGATATTGGACAAGGTCTGGCTAGCGACTTGCGAGACGTTTTCACCGGTCACGAGCGCCGGCGCACGATGTGTGTCCGCAATCCTTTCCGCCAGACGCAGCATTTCACGGCGGTAAAAAATCACGCGCAAACCCGGGGGCGATTTGGCCACGATATGCTGCTGTATTTCGGCAAGGGGAATCAGATACAAAGTCGAGCGATACTGAAATCCGGTCAACCGCTCCACCAAACGTTCCACCAAAGTCTGAGAAGCGGCGTTCGTAAACGGCGCGCTGTGAAAATGAACAAAAATCAAGTGCACGCCGCGCTTCATCATACGAAAGGCAGCCACCGGTGAATCGATGCCGCCGGAAAGCAAACATACCGCTTTTTCTCCCGCCCCCACCGGCAGGCCGCCCTGCCCTTCGCAACGATCGAGATACATGAGGGCATAGTTATCTACGATTTCGATGCGCAGCGTCAGATCGGGATGTTTGAGATTGACCCGGGCGGGATAATGCTGCAGCACGTGCTCGCCGACCAGAGCGTTCACCTGCGGAGAAGTCAGAGGAAAGACCTTCTGCCCGCGCTTGGTTTCGACTTTGAACGTATTGAAAGACCGCTCCGCGAGCATGTGCACCGCGGCCGCGCAGATCTCGGTTAATTCTTGCGGCAGCTTGATGGCCGGCGCGAAATAAGCGATGCCAAAAACCTGTCTCACGGCGGCAATGATTGGCTCGAGCGCCGCGCCTTCAGCGATCCAGCACATGAGGCGGCCGGTCAAGCGCTCCACGCGCTCCACACCTAACGGAGAGGAGGCGCGCGCAATGTTCCGTTGCAATTGCCGTTCAAAGAAGCGCCGGTTCTCTCCTTTCAGTGCAATTTCGTGATAGTGCACGACCAGGCCCGCGCGCAAACGGCCGAAGGCCAACGGCACTCGCGCTTCTGGCAGCGCGGAGGGAGAAGAAACGCCGGCAGAAGAATCACTCAGAGCCGAAAGCAGCATCTCGGTTTGTGTTTGATCATCCTGGCAGTTTCACGTTTTGCGATGAAACAACATAACAAAACTCACGAGGATATGCAAGCGAAAGCTCTTGCTTCTCCGTCTTGTTGGTGCGCACTGCCAAAAAAAATATGACCGCTCCGCCCGAACCGGCTTTACCATGAAAAAAGCCCTAAACCGTTCCGCAATTGCTTCATCATGCCGTTAAATAGCGTGGTGAAAATGTCTTGACTCCTACCTCTTGTTTTTCAGGAAAACGGCGGTTTGTGTTTCACGAACAGCAATTAGCGGGCGCTGAATCGTTTTTGGCAGGGGAGCTAGCGATTCTTTAGAAGCCCTCCCTCATGTTCAGCAAGGGAGAACGGCCTTCTGATTTTCCGCGAGAATTGATAATGGAACTGTGTGCCAGGCCGATTCACAAGTTTTCCATGCTGTGCGATGTGCCGTGCGTGTAGCCTGCATGGAATAGGCTTGCGCGAAATCACAGGTTAATGAACCACAATTCAATCAGGAGAATCCTATGCTTCGTTGCGCAAAGATGATCAATCTTGGGCATGGGCTTTGGTCACTGTTAATCGTCATGCTGTTATTGGGCGGCTTCCGCTCTGGATTCGCTCAAAGTGGCGCCATTTCCACCGTCACTACCAGTGCTCTCAAAAAATCCAACCAAAGCAAAGTCTTCTACCATGACAACAAATGGTGGGCTGTGGCCTATGACAGCGTGAAAGCTGCCTGGCTGATTTGGAGATATGATAATCCGGCCTGGGTGGCAACCAAAGCCCTGCAATTGGCCGCGGACAATAGCCTGGACGTCCTGATGGACTCGGCCACCAACAAACTCTACGTCTTCTCCTCGCACACCAGTCAATCCCGTTTCCGGCGGTTTTCCTATAGCGCCGGCACCTGGATTTTGGACCCTGGTTTTCCGGTGCTATTCTCCGGCTTCATCAATCCCAATGGCAACAATCCCGTCAGCCTGCTCAAGGCCAAGAACGGTGAATTGTGGCTTTTCCGCGTCAATGGTGTCAACAAGCTGCAGATCAAGGTTTCCAGCAACAACGGCACAACCTGGAGCGCCAATAAGAACATCAAAACGCTGTCACAGACCAATGGCACCACGGATGCCGTGGCTTTCAGCGACGGCGTCAACAATTACGTTGGTGTGGGTTACGGCGAAGTTGGAGCTGCGGCCAGCTCGTTCGGATTTCTCCGGCATCGCGACGGCGATCCGATCACGACCTGGACGGACGAATCCGCCGCGCTCACTTATCTCGGCACCGAGCGCGCTCAAAACGAAATCGCCATGACGGTGGATAGCAGTAACGTCATCTATATGTTTACCCGCACCTCCGGTGGTGCGGTTGGCAATCCGCGCAACACGCTTTATCAGAGAAGCGCGGGCGGTATCTGGACGCCGTTCATTGTCAACGCCATTGGGACACGAAGCTGGTTCTCGCCGGCGGTGGTTGTTGACAGCGAAAACCGCAGGCTGATTGTGATGGGCACAAATCAAAACAACAATCTTGCGGAATACAAAGTTGGAGTGCTGGGCGCCGGAAGCGATTTGCAGTCGGCTGCTGTTTTGACTCTCACGCAAAACGGCACGAATGTCTTCAGAAATCTGAGTGCTCCGGCCTGGAGCATCAATGCCACCACCGGTCTCATGGCCACCGCGGGCGACACCACTGCGAATGACACCTGGTTCAATCGCTTGAGCATACCGGCGAGCGCGCCCGCAGGTTTTGCTTCAGTGGCTTTGAGCGACAGTATCGTCAATGCGGACGCGGCCTATACGCTCGTGATGAGTACTTCCGGCGGCGGCGCACTTGCGGCAAATTTCAGCACGATCACTGTTCGCTTTCCGAACAATACTTTTGTTCCGGCAGTGATCACTCCGGCTTACATCAGGGTGAACGGCACTCCGGTCACCATCGCTTCCGCCAATAGCTTGACCCGTGAAATCACGCTCACCACGCCGGTCGCCGTTGGCAATATCGCCAATTTCACGGTAGCCTTCAGCGACACTCTAGGTCTGCTGAATCCTACAATAGCCGGCGCTTATACCATACAAGCCTGGACGAGCCAACAAACCACACCGGCGACCTCTCCGAGCTATAACATAATATCCACGACCTCGACCGTGAGCGCGGTGAAAGCCACGACTTTCCCGGCAGACGTCGATAGTGCGTCACAATACCGAGTCGGTTTTCGTGTGGGCGCCAACGGCCGGCTGTTTTCGGATTCCAGCAAGGTCACGATTCATTTCGCCAACGACACTAAGATCAAGTCCGGTGTGCTGCTCGGCGTCACCCTGAACGGCATTAGCGCTACCGCCATCGGCGACACGGTCAATCGACGCATCGAGGCCAAAGTGCCTGCGGGCCTGACGGTCAACAACGGCGATTCCGTAACGGTGTTCATGCCGAGGACCACAATCACCAATCCTTCCCGGGTGGATACTTTCAATCTGCAAGCGGCCACGAGCGTTGAACCAACGCCGATCACTTCGAACAATTTCTATACGCATAAAGGCCGCCGGATCGCCGGCACGACCAAGAATTTCGAGCGCGGCAATCAGAGTAAAATGTTTTATCACGGCGGCAGTTGGTGGCTAGCGGCGCAAAGCACTGGCTCCAATTTCTGGCATCTGTGGAAACGCAGCAGCACCGACACCACCTGGACACAATCGACGCAAATTCACAATCAAGGCAAGAGCCGCCCGGATTGCATTCTCAATGCCATCAACAATAAAGTTTACATTCTACTGCCGGGCAGCAGCACGGCCTCACTCACGCGCTTGAGCTTTGCCGCTGGCAGTTGGACCGTAGACAGCGGCTATCCAAAAGCAGTCTCCACGGTTCAGGAAAAGCACATGAATCTCGCGCGCGCCGTGAACGGCGAACTTTGGGTATTCTGGTACGCAGATTCGACACTGTTTGCCCGCCTCTCCACCAACGAAGGCTCGAGTTGGAGCACCGATATCGTCGTGAAGACCAACTTGAACAGCGCTGGTGGGTTGCAAGATGCAGTTTCCTTCAGCAACGGAGGCGATTTCATCGGCGTCGGGTATGCTGAAAACAATGACAGTCCCAACTCCATCTACGGATTCCTTCGCCACGCCGACGGCGATAGCCCGACGAGTTGGACGGACGAGACCGCTTCGATACCACAATTTGCCAGCACCAATGCCGACGATCATATCAGCATGATCGCGTATAATGGCGAAGTGTTCATGGTCGTCAAAACGGGCGGTGGCGGCGCCACCGCCGTACATGAAGGTATGTTTCACCGCAACAGCGGCGGCACCTGGAACTCGTACGCGGTGGCCGATGATGCGAGTTGGACGAGGCTCACACTCGCCCTGGACGAGACCAACGCCATGTTCTATGTGTTTGGCACGCGTGAAGGCGATGTGCAGTATTTGGAAGGTAAAAGCGTGGCCTTGGGCGCATATAGCTCGTTCATTGATGCGCCGATCGATACGTTCATGCACTCCCGCGTCGACGACTTCTTCGACGTTTCTTCGCCCGCACATACGGTTACCGGTGCTTCGGATTTGCTGATCGCTGCGACCAATGCGACTCGAAATGAAATCTGGGTGCAATATATCGGTTTGGCCGACGGTATTGTTGTGGCCAAGTCGCAACCGGAATCGGACGAGGGCGCGGCTCGCAAGACGCTGGCGGTTACGAATAATGACATCGTAGTCGGCGCCTATCCGAATCCCATGAATCCCAGCACGCAGATTCAGTTCACTCTCAAAGTGGCGGCGCCGGTCAAGCTGCAGATTTTCAACATCAACGGCCAATTGGTCAAAACCCTGGTCGACAACGATCTGGCTGCGGGCACGCATCGTCGCATGTGGCGAGGCACGAATCAGGAAGGCCATATCGTGTCGAGCGGCACATATTTTTATCGCTTACAAGTCGGTGGCGTGATGAAAACCGGCCAGTTGTACATGATCAAGTAGAGGATCTGAGATTTCGCAGAGGGGTACGGCCTCCGTACCCCCTCTGCTGGTTCTTTTGTTTGCATTACTCTCGCCCACTACTGCCTATCCGCCAATAGCGTGTCACCTCGCCGCAATTCACCTGCGACGAAAGACGACGACAAAATTCTTGTAGATCTGAATGCAATGTGGGGTTCGTCGTTTTCATTTTACGCGTGATCAGGAAAGTCACGCCTCCCACCTCAAGGACAACACGCACTTACCGTGCACTTCATTGCGGCATTGCAATCAACAACCGAATGGGACTATTGAGGGCTTACCGATGTCAAGCTTAAAACGAATCAGCAGGCGTCTCTGTGAAGGGTGTTGCTATGCGTTCTTCTTATTGACCATATGGCCTCTCGCCACGAGCGTGGCGCAACCGGGCGCACGCTTACATCTCAATACGCTGGCCAACAACGCGAAGTCGAATCAGAGCCGGGTATGGCTACATGACGGCAAATGGTGGGCAATTGCCCCGCACACGCAGTCGGGTTTCGACTTCATCTGGCGTTATAACGCGACCACCGGTACCTGGTTCCGAACCGTCGCCCAACTGGATAGTGGCGCTTTCAATCGCTATGACGTGGTTCTCGATGCGTCGACTGGCGAGCTGGCGGTGTTGCGCTCGCACCACACGACCACTACATTTTACCGCTTTACCTATACTATCGGCACGGGCGTGTGGACGTTGGCGATCGCGAGAACGCAGGCCAATTTCGGCAATTCAGACAACGGCAATCCTTGTACGTTGGTGAAAGCAAAAAATGGCGAGTTTTGGATGTTCCGGATCGATACCGGCCGTTTACAGGCGCGCAAGTCGAGCAATGGCGGTGCAAATTGGAGCGGCACGATCAACATCAAAACCGGCTTGAACGCAGCAAAAGGCACGGCCGACGCGGTGAGCTTTATGCAAAGCGTGGGCGGCCTCGAGGAAGGCTATGTTGGCGTGGCTTATGGCGAAGTGGGAGCGACCGGTTTGAACACGGTCTATGGATTTCTCTATCATCGCGACTTCGATCCGAACAATCTTTGGACGGACGAATCGAACTTGTTGACGCTGCAAAGCAACGAAAAAGGCAACAATCAATTGAGCCTGGCCATAGATCCGCAAAATCTTCTGTATTTGTTCACACGCAATTTTGGTGGCACCGGCAACGCACCGCGTAACACGTTGTATAAACGACTGAGCGCCGGCGTTTGGAAAAAGTATGCGGTGAATTCTGTTGCCGGCGTGAATTGGAATTCTCCCGCGGTCGCGATCGATACCTCCAACGGCTTGTTGGTCATCGCCGGCACACGCAGCGACAGCAACTTTGTCGAATATAAATGCGCGCCCCTGGGGTCGGAGCCGGCCCTGGCAATAGCGCAACGCAACGTTTTATTGGCGCGCAGCAACGACGACTTTCAACATCTCAGCCTGCCGCGCCAATACGTGAACCAAAACGACGGCATGCTGGCCACGGCCGGCAATACCACGGAGAATCGTACCTGGTTCAATCGTGTCTTCAAAGCGCCGATACCGCCGGTTCTCATGAATACCGTCGTGCTGCTTCCGAATCAAGTCAATGCGCAGGCCCGGTACACGATAAATCTGACCCTGACCGATCCGATCGCAGGCGCATTGCCTGCGGGTTTCGGGAAAGTCTTTGTCAAGTTCTCGTCCGCGAGCGGCGTGCCCGACACGATCCTTGCGCAGTACGTGAAGATCAACGGCGTCGCGGCTGCCGTCGTGACGGCGCAACCCCAGTTGCAGCAACTTACCATTACGACACCGGTCGATCTGGCGGGCAACGCTGCGGTCTCGATCGAAATCGACTCGACGGCGGGCATTTTGAACGCCCACAATGTGGGCAACGATTCGCTCAGCGTGTGGACGAGCTCGCAGCCCGCGCCCTCTTTCTCCCCGGCTTACCAGCTCGTGCCGGCAACGACCAAAGTCACGGCGGCGATCGTCACGGTGACCCCGAACAATCCCAGCCAGGGAGGTAACTACACCATCGGCTTCCGTCTGGGCGCGCATGGCCGCATGTTCGCCGGGCAGGATACTTTCTATGTCAAATTCCCCGCGCAAACCACAATTGTGCATGGTGCGCTCACGAACGCCAAGGTAAATGGCGTCGTGGCTTCAGCGCAGGGCGACAACGTAGCGCACATCGTAGCAGTGATACTACCAGCTGCCGTGAATCTGGCAAACCAGGATTCAGTGACGATCTTTCTACCCGCTACTGCTATGCAGAATCCAGCGACGGTGGCCAACTATACGCTGTCAATCCACACCAACGTGGAACCGACTCCGACGGTCTCCAGGCTCTATCCCATCGGAAAAATCAGCGGTAGTGCGATTGCCGGCACGGCGGGCGATTTCTCACGCGGAAATCAAAGCAAGATTTTTTATCACGGCGGCAAATGGTGGCTGGCGGGGCTCGCCCTCGATGACAACAACTGGTATCTTTGGAAGTACAACGGCGTCAATTGGGTCAAAGCGTTGATCCTGCACGACGCAGCCAAAGTTCGCCCGGACATGACACTCAACGCCAGCGCCAATAAACTGTACATTCTATTTGCGGGCGGCTCGACTACGGAATTACTGCGCCTGACGTATGCGGCCGACAACTGGAGCATGGATGCCGGTTATCCCAGCCCGGTCAACAACGTGCAGAATGACGAAATGAATCTTGTACGCGCCAAGAACGGCAACCTCTGGGTCTTTTGGATCGCCGACTTCAAGCTCTTCGCGCAGCGCTCGAACAATGAAGGCAATTCGTGGTTCACCGCAGTCGTCGTAAAAAATTCTTTGACCGTCGATGGCGGCCTGACGGATGCGGTGGCGTTCACTGTCAAGGGCGCCAATGCGATCGGCGTCGGCTACGCCGAAAACAGCAGCCATCAGAGCTCGCGCTTCGGATTTATCTACCACCGCGACGACGACGCGGGCAACGTGTGGACGGATGAATCCGGCCAATTGGGCCAGCCGATCGGAACCTCCGCGGACAATCACATCAACATGGCCACCTTCAACAATCAAGTCTTCATGGTGGTGAAGACCAACGGCGGCGGCGCCAGCGCCATGAAAAACGTGTTATACGTGCGCCGGACGAACAACACCTGGGCGCGCTTCGTTGTTATTCAGGGGAGCGATGGCTGGACGCGGCCGGTACTGGCAATCGACGCCACTTATCAAGTCCTTTATGTCTTTGGCGTATCCGAGGGCACTACGCAACAGGTCGAAATGAAAAGAGTTCCATTCGGCCAATTTGCCAGTCTGCCGACCAGACCCCGTGAAACCGCGCTGTGTTTCGTAAACGACGTCTACTTCGATATCTCCATGCCGCCACATAATGTCACCGCGGCTATGGGTCTGCCGGTCGTCGCGCAGAATGAAACGCGCAACCGGCTGTGGCATCGTGAGCTGTTACTGGGAGCGCTGCCAAAATCGAATGGAGAAGATGCGGAAGATCAACCCGAGCTGGCAGCAGAGCGGGTCGAAGATTACGCGCTGGCGGCGGAGGTATATCCGAATCCTTTCAACCCAAGCACGACGATACGCTTTCGACTGCGCGAAGCCGCGCCCGTAAAGCTTCAAATTTTCAATATCTCCGGGCAATTGGTGCGCACGCTCGTCGATGAAGATTTGCCCGCCGGCGAGCACCTACGGCAGTGGAATGCGCGCAATCACCGCGGCGAAGCGGTGGCGACGGGCACTTATCTCTATCGTTTGCGCCTCGGTGCGCGCTTGGTCACGGGACAGATGCAACTGCTCAAGTAGATACAACAATCTGCGTTTGCTTCGCTCTGGGTTTCAATTAAAGGAACAGCCGATGTCTTTCAATTTTTTACGAGCAGCGATCAAGCACACGTGTCTGTACACCGTGTTGGTTTTCAGCGTGCTGTGTACAGCCCTGACCGCACGTGCCCAGGTGGCCGGCAAGCCGATCGCCGACACGTTTGGTGATTTTAGCAGAGGCAACCAAAGCAAGACCTTTTATCATGGCGGCTTTTGGTGGCTGGTCGCGCCTGCGAATATTGACAAATGCTGGTATTTGTGGAAATTCAACGGCACGGCCTGGGTGAAAGGCCCTCTGATCAGCATCGCCCCCAAATGCCGGCCGGATGTTTGGCGGGAACCGTCGAACAACAAACTTTACATCCTGTTGCCGGGCGCCAGCACAACCACGCTATTGCGAATGGCCTATTCCGGCAGCAGTTGGAGCGTAGAAAGCGGATATCCGAAAAACGTCAACGCGGTGCAGATAGACATCATGAATCTTGTGCGCGCCAAGAACGGGCATCTCTGGGTTTTCTGGATTGCGGATTCGACTCTTCGGGCGCAACGATCCGGAAATGAAGCCCAAACTTGGTCCACCGTCATCACGTTGAAAAGCCACCTCAACGAGGAACAAGGCTTGACCGACGCCGTAGCGCTGCAGATGGGCGGCGTGCCCGCGATTGGCGTCGGCTATGCCGAAGACAGCGGCACGCCCAACTCGCGCTTCGGGTTTCTCTATCACCGGGACAGCGACGGCCAAGCGGTCTGGTGGGACGAAACCTCCAGCCTGCCGGCCTTTAGCAACACCACTGCTGACGATCATATTGCCATGGCCACGTACAATCAGCAAGTCTATATGATCGTGAAAACCAAAGGCGGCGGCCAGACCGTGGTAAAAAATGCCTTGTATCATCGCAGAATCAACGGCGACTGGGTGCGTTACACCATTTTCAATGGTGACGGCTGGACGCGCCCCGCGATCACCATCGATGCGACCAACCAGGTCCTGTGCGTGTTGGGCATGCGCGAAGGAACTCCACGCAGGGTGGAAATGAAGCGGGTGAAATTGGGCAGCTTCGGCGGCCTGCAGACTGCCCCCATCGTAACCGTGCTCGCCGACGGGCTCGACAACTTCATGGACATTACCCTGCCAGGGCACAACGTGAACGGCAATATGGACCTGATGGTGGTGGCCAGCAATGACACGGAAAACAATTTGTGGTATCGTCGCATCAATATGAACCCAGTGCCCAAGTCTGCTCCCGAAAGCGATCCCGAAGAAGAACCCGCGATCACGGGCTTGATTGATGATTACAAGCTCACGGCAGAAGTTTATCCCAACCCGTTCAATCCGCGCACCACGGTTCGTTTCCGCTTGCAAGAGACCGCGCCGGTGAGGCTGCAGATTTTCAATCTCTCGGGTCAACTCGTGCACACTCTGTTGGACGACGAATTGCCCGCAGGCGAACATGAACGTCTCTGGAACGCACGCAACCACAACGGCGAAGCAGTGGCCTCAGGCATCTATATTTATCGTCTGCAGGCCGGCCATCGGATTGCGACGGGACGGATGCAGTTGCTGAAGTAGATGTAGCTTCAAGTTCATCGGCTTGCGAGGGAGCAGCAACGAGTATTCATTTCTATCTAGGTCATAGTCAAAGGAGTAACCGATGCCTAACAGTGTTGTACGACCAGCATTGAAGGCCACGTGCCTGCACGCCGTGTTGATGTTTAGCGTGATGTGTTCAGCGCTAGTGGCGCAGGCGCAGGTGGTTGGCACGCCGATCGCCGGCACGTTCGAAGATTTCAGCAAATGCAACCAAAGCAAAACCTTCTTCCATGGCGGGTTTTGGTGGTTGGTCGCGTCTTCGAGCCTCGACGGAAACTGGTATTTGTGGAAGTTCAATGGTCTGGCTTGGACGCAAGGCCCCCTGATCAGCGAAGCCTCTAAAAATCGGCCGGATGTTTGGCGGGAGCCGTCGAACAACAAACTTTATATCCTGTTGCCGGGCGACAACACTACGACGCTCTTGCGCCTGACGTATTCCGGTGGCAACTGGAGCGTGGAGAGCGGATATCCTAAAACCGTCAACGAGGTGCAATTGGACGTCATGAACCTCGTGCGCGCGAAGAACGGGAATCTCTGGGTGTTCTGGATCGCCGATTCGATCCTGCACGCGCAACGATCCGGCGACGAAGGCGAAACATGGTCTTCTATTATCGCCGTCAAAAGCCATCTCAACGAGGAGCAAGGTTTAACCGACGCTGTTGCGCTTCAAATCGGCGGTGTCCCCGCGATTGGCGTCGGCTATGCCGAAGACAGTGGCGCACCCAATTCGCGCTTCGGATTTCTCTATCACAAAGACGGTGACCCCGACGCAGTCTGGACGGACGAAACCACCAGCCTGCCGGCCTTTACCAACACCACTGCCGATGATCATATCGCCATGGCCATGTACAACAATCAAGTTTTCATGATCATCAAAACCAAAGGTGGCGGCTTGAATGTGATAAAAAATGCCCTTTATCATCGCAGAATCAACGGCGTCTGGGCACGTTACACCATTATCAAGGGCAACGGCTGGACGCGCCCGGTGATCACCGTCGATAGAACCAATCAGGTCTTGTGCGTGTTGGGCACGCGGGAAGGAGTTTCACGCAATGTTGAAATGAAACGCGTGAAATTGGGGAGCTATGGCGGCCTGCTGACCGCACCGATCGACACCGTGCTCTCGGATACCACCGACAGTTTTTTTGACATCACCTTGCCGGCGCATAGTGTGACCGGACCGATGGGCTTGATGGTGGTGGGCAACAATGAGACGGAAAACGATTTGTGGCATCGTCAAATGCCTCTGGGCCCATTACTCAAGTCCGATCCCGAAAGCGATTCTGAAGAAGAACCCGCGATCGCAGGCTTGATTGGTGATCATAAGCTCTTGGCGGAAGTTTATCCCAACCCGTTCAATCCGCGCACCACGGTTCGTTTCCGCTTGCAAGAGACCGTACCGGTGAGGCTGCAGATTTTCAATCTCTCGGGTCAACTCGTGCACACTCTGTTGGACGACGAATTGCCCGCAGGCGAACATGAGCGTCTCTGGAACGCACGCAACCACAACGGCGAAGCAGTGGCCTCGGGCATCTATATTTATCGTCTGCAGGCCGGCCATCGCATTGCGACGGGGCGGATGCAGTTGCTGAAGTAGACTGTGGTCAGTGATTAGTGATTAGTAATTAGTGATTAGTATTACGTGAAGTTCGATATTTTGCGCCAACCTCTTTATTGTCATTCAGCAGGAACCTTTTTAAGCACTGGAATGGCGTTTCGTTTAGGCCTTGCGCCAAGCGCTCAAAAAGTTTCCTGCTGAATGACAGTTGGAGGAGTGTGGCCAACTTAACGTTGTAGGATTAGTGAACCAATCACTAATCACTAATTACTAATCACTGCTCACTGTTCAAACTCCCTCCCCCAACCTCTCCTTCGCCTCCCGGCACGGTTGTTCTTCCGCCAGCTCGCGCAGAAAGCTGAAAGTGTAAATTCCTTCCCCGTGCCCGTCGCTCCAGGTGAAATTCAGCGCATAACGGCCTACCACTTCTGCTTCCTTTAAATCCAAATCGTTTGAGATGATTTCGTGCGACTGCAAGATGCGGAAGGGATTTGCAGCAGGCGCAGGCTTGGCATGCCGTGCCTCACTGCACGTCGCGCACGGACATTTCCGCCGCAAAAACTCCAGGGGATAGTAAGTAACCTCGCCATCGTCCCATGAAATTTTCAAGACACTCGGTTCGATCTTTTCAAGGTTTGTTGGAATCATAAAGAACTCGGATTCGCTTTCGGCACGATCGGTTCACATGCAGGACTCAGAGCCTGGCCGTAAATCTCGAAATGTCATCTGCCCTTCAAAATAGTGATTCCCCCTCTTGAAAGCAACTCTCGTGTAACATTGACAGCACATGCAAGAATGTCAATTAGAGAACTGCCAATCCGTTCTGAAGAATCGTCAGTCATGGCAGAATATTCCGCGATCTCCTTTGAATCTTCTGTCAAAATTTCTGAAAAGTCTTTTGGTACATCGTTTGCATTGCTTGCAGCTGAAACTGATGAATGTCAAATCACTTTGAATTCAAACTACAGGAGCATGCATCATGCTAGTAAAATGGAATCCCATCCCGGCAACGATTTTTTCTGAGTTCGAGAAGGCGCTGTGGCAGGATTGGAACGGCGATCGCAACGCCGCGGTTGAATTTGCCCCTCATGTCGACGTGATCGAAGAAAAAGACAAGTTCACCGTGCGCGTGGAGCTTCCGGGCGTGAAGCGCGAAAACGTGAAAGCCACGCTTGAAAATCAAGTTCTGATTTTGACCGGTGAGAAGAAACGCGAGCAGGAAAAGCAGGACGCCAATTACCACCGTCGCGAAGTGGCTTACGGCAAATTCGAACGCCGCTTCCGTCTGGGTAACAACGTCGATCGCGAGCACATCAAGGCGGACTTCAAAGACGGCGTGCTCGAAATCACTCTGCCCAAAACCGCGCAAGCGCAGAGTAAAGAAATCGAAATTCGCATCAGCTAATCACTCGTGCCCTCCATTCACGAAAAAGCCGGCGGGTTTACCTGCCGGCTTTTTTGCATTAGCGCTCATCGGAAAACCTTGAGATGTCATCCCGAAGGGATCTTGGTTGACTCTACCATGGTGCCTATTTTCAGGCAGGGGTGCCGAATCCACCAAGATCCCTACTGGATGACAGACTCGAGGTTCTCGCATCGCCTCCCATGCCTCCCTTCCAGTTTCGACTACATCAATGAAAGAATCCCTCACTTAGATTTCTGCAAATTCTCTTTCGCATCACGTGTGGCAATTGAATTGGACCGGTTATTTTCCTTCGGTCGATCGATAAAGAGACATGCGAGGCAAAGTGCCAGGGCAACGATACTAATCCACACCCCGGTCTTGAAGGTTGCAGATTGGTAGCGGAACTCGACCATATGTTTTCCTGCCGGTACGCCTACGGCCCGGAAGCAGTAGTTGGCGCGATACGTCTTGACCGGCCCGCCGTCGATATATGCCTGCCATCCTGCCGGATAATAGTTATCACTCAAAACCAGGAATTGAGGAAAGGCGCTCTTCACTTCGATATCAACCTGGTGCAGGCCATACTGCAAAATTTCAACCGTGGCTAAGGAATCAGGTTCCGGCTCAAATTCTGGAATTTCATCCAAGAGCACCGTTTGATGAGGATCGAAGCTATTTTCTTTGCCGTCACCGGTTGGCGCGGAACGCAGTCGTCTCAACGCTGTGAGTGGATCAGACACCACCTCATATTCTCCGGCCAGATAGGCGCGCGGCAGCACGGTGGGGTTTTCATAAACCGTGAGCTGTCTGGGCTCGGCGCCAGCATTGACGGGGATCTGTAAACGTGGAATCCATACAGTGTCTGGCAGATTTGCCAGGGTCAGCACATACTTGGCGTTGATCATGTCTATAATGTGATGATTCGCCAATTCGGGCAATGGCGGGCGGTGCAGGTCCATGGCCGTGACAAAATCCTGATAAGAGCGCAGCTTGGCAGCGTGGTACCCGCCCACGCTCTGAAAGCCCAGGGCCGACCAGCGCGTTTCCGCGAACAGCTCGCCGGCCGGATAAATTCTGAACAAGGAGCTGTCCGCTTGCAGAAACTGCGCGATTTGGTCCGGCTGAAGAGTGGTTGATGCTTGCGCTTTCGGGTATTTCTTTCCCAATTTCACGTCCACTCGCCAAAGATCGACGACGGCAAGAAGACACAGAATCACAGCGGCATGAGTGGAGCGAATCTTCTTCAGCAAGGCAAGCGCCAACACCAGGAGGGCGCTCATGACAAGCGCACCTGCAAAATTCATATCGAAGGACAACATTTCGAAACGGAGGGCATCCAAACGCAATTGCATTTCCGCAGGGTACTTATCGGGATAAAAGCCGCGCATGAGCTCAAAGAGACTATTGCGTGTGGAGGTCATCAACAGCAGAGTGATGCCGATGCCTGCGGAAATAATTATCAGGCGCCATGCCCAGCGCTTGCGCGTGGCATTCGCCTGCGCAGCCGCATGCCCTTCTCGCACCCGCGCCAAAATGGTTTCCATACCGAGACCGGCGAGGATCGCCACCGCATATTGCACGAGAATGAGAACCATGACCGGTACGCGGAATTTGTTGAAAAAAGGCAGAAATTCATAGAGCGCTCTATAGAAGGAAGGGAAATTGCGTCCGAACGATATGCACAGAGAGACCAAGACCATAAAACCCAGGAAAGCCACAACGATGCGCTGCTCCCGGCCATACGACGAGTAGAAGGCAAATGCGGCCAGCGCCAAAATCAATACGAGAATACCCATGTAGTTCGGATAGTCGGTGAATGGCATCGTGCCCCAGTAGGTCGCGCCGCCGAAACCGTAGAACGACGGCAAGACAAAAGTCATGATCTCACCAGGAGAAAATGACCATTGCGTGGCATAGTCAAACCCCACACCGTCATCTTGTGGTCCGGCATTCGTTTCCATTACCGAGCTGGCACCTCGTATTGAATAGGAAGTATATTCACGAACGGGCAAGTAGAGCATGGCAGCCAGGGCAAAAGCCAGCACCACCGCTCCGGCCATGCCTCCCAGCAAGGGCAGCACCCGCCCGCGCTCTATTTGACGAAAGTTACTCATCAGATACCACGCGCAATAAAGCCCGGCCAGCATCAAACCATAATACGCGATTTGAACATGGGCCCTTTGGAGCATCAAGCCCATCATCAGTGCGGCTATGCCGACGTTGCGCACTGAAACTCTTGTGAGCAAGCGATCGACCGCCCAAAACACCCAGGGGATATAGGCCGCGGTCATCATCTGTGTGCCATGCCCGTACACCGTCATGGTGATCAGATACGGCGTCAGCATGAAGGCGAATCCGCCGGTGAGCGCCGGAATGAGCCCGGTGTTTTTGCGGCGAAGAAACGCAAAAACGCCCAAGCCGGCCAGGACGTAGTGCAGCGTGAAAGTGAACCATGCGTCAACCGCCAGCATGCGATAAATGAGTTGTTCAATGGCATACGGAAAATACGCATAGGGCGTGTAACTCATGCTCGCAAAGCTGGGCATGCCACAGAAAACATATGGCGTCCACAACGGATAGATGCCGTCTTCGCGAAGGGCGTGTTGTAACGGCTTTACGGTGGCCACCGCCGCCTGGGTATCCGCCGACAGAAAAGTCTGGTCACCGAATACCGCTTCAAAGAAAAAACACGACATGATCGTAGAGAAGAGGCCAAATGCCAGAAGCAATGGAGCGCTCGCCGCCCAATGCCTCAGGCGGGCGAGCGCCGAGCCGAGCGGCGCTTCCGTACCCGAAGCGTCTTGAGGGGTATTGGAATTCGGTTTTTCCATCATGCGTCCTAAGATTCCTTTTGGGTTTGCTGCTTCCTTCGCAGGCTATTGATTTGACGCCGGAGGAGGCGAAAGCTTCTTCTCAACCCTCTCATGGCCGGATTCTCATTCCAATGCACGATCTGCCGCCCTCCTATTCCCCTCGTATCCACAACGGCCTCGGCGCTGATTTTATGATCGAACGCTGGAAAGACTTTCAGAGCGACAGCCTTCCCTTTTTTGCAGACCAGGGTCACACGATCCCGCGGGCCATTGGGTTGGAAGGGTACATGCGCTTCGAGCACGCTCGTGAATCCCAACGTTTGGAGGAATGCCATCAGACTCTCTTTTGACATGCTGAATGAAAAGTTGTCGCTCAGAGCGGCATGCAGGTTGCCTTTCTTCTCCTCTGCGCCGGCGGAGTCATCGAATTCTCTCCAGGTCGTGCCCCGATAGCGTACGCCCTCCCACTCCAGCACTTCGCGACCTCGCAACGAAACAAAAGTGTCGATAATCAGCGCCTCTTTACAGCAAGCCGCGACGTTTGCGAGAAAGCGCGCATACTTTTCCTTCGAGATGTGATACAAAATTCCCATGCACAGAACAACGTCAAACGTACCGTATTTTTCGGAGGAAATATTGTTGACGTCATCCTGGTGAAACGCCAGGCGCTTCAGGCCAAGCGCTTGGGCAGCAAACTTTCCTCTTTCCAGATTGCTTTCCCGGCCTTCGATAGAAATGACGTTCAGCCCTTCCAGGGCAAACTCAATGGCAAACATGGATTCCAGGCTGGCAATATCGAGCAACGCCCTGTTCTTTTGCAGCAACCCCAAATCTGCCACTATTTGTTTAATGCGGTTCAGCTTGAAGTGGTCAAAATTGACCCGATCGTTCATCGTGTAGATGCCGTCAGCCAATCTAATATTGTGCGCCGAGTAGGGTCCATATTTTTGAACCAGTGCGCCCAAAGCTTTAGACAAGTTTTTTTTATCCTGCGAGAAGTTCATGAGAGTTGCATTGCCTTTTTTTGATCTGACCAGACACTTATTTTCGCCTAAACGATTGCATGATGATCGCTAGCCCTTTCGCGAATTCCCGATCATCCAGATCGAGCCTCAAGCTCCAGAGCACAAAGCCAAAAACCAGAATGGTGATCAGGAGCGCCAGCCCCAAGGTTGCCGAGGTTGGCAAAAGCACGAGATACGGCTTGGCCAGAAACAATACGGTATAGGTGGCGATCCCCGCGATGACGGGTTTGACTAGTTTCCAGCCGAAGGGATGGAGCTTGAGCAGCAGCCATACTTTCACGGAATGCAGAAGCTCCAGGACAATCATGGAACATAGCGAAGCACAGGCTGCGCCGGTGATACCGTATCTCGGAATCCAAAGGACGTTCAGTATAATATTGAGAACGACGGCAGTCGCATAATTCCACAGGTTGGCTTTGGGATGGCCGGCCATGTTCAGGGTCGGGGCGCCCACGCCTGCGAAGGATTGGATCAATGTCGCAAATGTGAGCAGTACCAACGCCTTTGCGCCCGGCGCATACTCAGCGCCGAACAACAGCATGAAGTCGAGCGGAAAAGCCGTGATCAAGGCGGCAAAAGGCAGCGACACGGTCATAATCCAGCGAGTGACCAACTTGTAGGCGTCACTCATTTCTTTCAGCTTATTCTCGGCAAAGAACTCGGTCAATATGGGCGCGAAAATGCCTGCCAGGGCAACGAGCGCGGCTCGCACCACGCCCGCAGTGCGAGCGGCAGGATGATAAAGGCCGACGGTGGTTTCATCGGCAAAATAACCCAGCATGGCGATGTCGAGCCAGTGCATCAAAGTGGCGACGCCGGAGGCCAGCATGAGAGGGACTGAATACCGCAAAATCTCAGGATCGAATTTTTCATAGAGCGTTTTCACCAAAGAGATGCCCGTCAATTTCTTGAGATATACGAGCATGACGACAAAGCAGCCAAGTGCCGAAATAGCCGACGGCAAAATGATCGTCATTTCTGCCGAGATCATGAAAAAAAACGCGACCGTGCTGACGAGCATGAGGATGGGCGCCAGGATGCCGGTCACAAAGACCTTGTACTTGAGCAGCTTGAATCCCTGCGTGGCGGAGGCGGCGATTTGGGTTAAAACGGTGAAAGGCAAGGTGAGGGCATTGACAGCAATGACGGCTTGCAACAATGACCCGGCTTTGAACACCGTCGCAGCGAACCAGCCTGAGAGTAACGTGAGCGTTACGGTGACCAGAGTCGAAAACACCAATCCCATCTTAAGAGTGGAACCAATGCTGCGCCGGACGCCCTCGAGATTCTGCGTGCCCAAATGCATGCTCACCGAGCGCAAAACACCGCCATCCAGCGATACTTTGCCAAATACCTCCGCAACCCGGGTGATAGAGTTCGCCAGAGAGTAGATGCCCAAATAATCGGGCCCGACCAGGCGAGCGAGCAGCATGGTAAATACGTAGCGCACCAGGTCGCCGAATCCCATTCCGACAAACGAGATCGTCGCCTCTTTCGCCATTTTAGTTGAAGGCTTCATTTGAGGGCAGAGGGAACTGAATACCCAGGTCCGACTCCTTTCGGACAGTTGGCGTGAAGTCAGCAGCGAGGCTGATCAAACCCGGTCAGGAATTGAGGAATATGCACCGGTTTGACCGTCATGAAGGCGCGACGAGAGGGTGCGCCGTTGCAGCCTGGACGTCGGGAAACGAGCTACTTGGGAAGTCTAGTGGCAAAGCCCTGCATGAATCCCTTCATGGTATAATACAGTGCCATCAAAGAGTGTTTCTTTCGAACCAGGTCATGGAACCAGACCGCGCTCAAATACAAAAGGACGATGGGCAGATAGGCCCTGCGATTGTGTTTTCTGAAAAAGTAAACGGTGTTGTGGCTTCTGAAGTACATGGAATAATCATCATGAAAGCGCCGCGTGCCTCCGGCCCTGGCGCGCAAATGCTCCACGGCGGGCTTAGGTGAATAAAGCACCCTCCCGCCATTTGACCTTACTCGAAAGCCAAAATCTCCGTCTTCAAGCAGGGCGTTACCGATGAAATTGGTGTCAAATCCGCCGACTTGCAAGAACTTCTCTTTGCGTACGGCGAAATTTCCGCCTCCCACCCACTGGCACTCGGCCTGGCCGGCAGCGCAGAAGTTTTTAAGTGTTTTACCGTAGTAAGTTACGTAACCGCCAGCGATATCGTCGCGTTCACGAAAAATCTTTGAATTGGCCTCGTGGATTTGACCGCCGATCACCCAGACAGAACCGTCCTGCTGGTTGAATTCATGAAGGTACTGCCACACCAGATCCTGCTGTGCGATCACGTCATCATCGACAAACAACAAGAGTGCCCCTTCGGCGACGCGTGCGGCGACGTTTCTCGCGTTCGGCAGGCCCTTCTCATGGTGATGATGATAACGATAGCGATAGGCGTCGGTTTTGAAAGCAGCCAGGCGCGCGCTCGGCGGCGAGGCTTGATCGATGACGATCAATTCGAAGTTACGAAAAGTCTGGCTCTCGAACGACTTTAACGTAGCCAGGGTGATCTCCTCCCGCTCCAGAGTTGGAATAATCACGCTGATGGGATATTTCATCCTGTGATGACCCGCCATGTTCTCGATGCTGCAGTTCGTGCCGGTCTAGATGGTGGCCAATACTTGTTTTGCCGTTCAAAACTCTCTCCCTGAGTTAGGTAAAATCAAGCAGTCATCATTGCTTTCCTGCGAAGCTTGCTCCAGGTCGTTGCTATTTTATTGACGAAATGCACGGGTAAGTACGTCGCCAGAAGGAATCCCACTAAATCCAAGCGATAAGGTAACTGTCGTAAGGCTGCGATGAAGAACTGCCTCGCGTGCTTCAGGTCTCTGCGCGTGAATAAAGAGCGTCCATAGTATAGTTTATAGTGAAAAAGGCTTAGTTTTTTGTCGTTACGGCACAATCGTTTGAACCCGCGTGCTGGCTTGTAAGGGCCGTGAAGCTTAGCCAACGGTTCGACTCTGCCCGCTCGTCTAGCCTTGGCGCACTCTCGAGCACACCTTGCGAAAAAATTCTGCTCGTCCTTGCTGGCTATCGATATACTGTCGACGTTCACTCTGCGCTTATAAAAGACCTCGCGCAAGTTTGAAAGGTCATAGTGCTCCGCGACGCGAAGCCACAAATCATAATCTTGGGCCTTTCGGAATTCTTCGCGGTAGGCGCCGACCTTTTGGCAGCACTTCCTTCTGAACATCACCGATCCGTGGCAGAACTGATTCTGAAAAATCAAGTCTTGCTTCAATTCTTGAGAACTTTGTGAGAACAGCGTTTCGATGATGCGCTCGCCATTCTCAGAAATGTCCATATAAGAGGTGCCGACCAGGCCAACGGTCGGATTTTCATACAGAACCTCGACTTGCTTCTGAAATCGCTCTGGTAGGGAGACGTCGTCCGCATCCATCCTGGCTATATATTCTCCGCGGGAACGGCCGATCGCATGATTTAGAGATCTAGTCAATCCGCGCCATTCTTGATCGATGATGATCAATCTTGGATCCGCAAAGCTCTTTAGTAATTCCCGATTCGCCGCATCGTTGCCATCATTCACGATAAGAAATTCGAAATCCTGGTAGGTTTGCTGGAGGATGCTGAGAACTGCTTCCTTAAGATATTTTTCATGGCCAAAGACTGACATCACGACTGAAACCATACGAACGACTCAGGCTTCGATTCCCACTGCCGGCAAGTTCTGGCCGGACAGGTGAGTCGAGGGCCACATCCTGTCCTTCTGCCCATACCATACTCCTGGCACATCTTCGATAACTATCATTTCTCGCGCAGAATACTCGGGAAAATTCGGCGTATCTTCTGATGACTTTGGCCGGTATCTGTTCTTCCAAACAATTTCGGGTTTGGTCTCTTCCAACCCTTTTTTCATTTTTTTGCGATCTTCAGCGTTTTCTTCCGGATGTTCGATGATGAGGCTCATCGCCACCACAATCCCATACTGCTTTGCCAACCGGCAGGTCTCCACAATCTGCGCTGGTGTTATATCTTTTTTGAAAGTATCGAGCATGCGTTCGCTGAAATGCTCCGCTCCAACATAGACGCCGACACAACCGGCTTTGGCCATTAACTCCAGCATCCCGCGCGCGGAACCGCAATCTACTCTTGTTTCCGCAGCCCAGACCAATCCCAACTTCTCTTTGATTAACAATTCGCAAATCTGCCGGACCCGGTTCTTGTCGGCGGTAAAAATGTCCTCCCTAAAATATACGCCGGCCACATTGTAAGTCCGCTTCAGGTACTTCATATCGTCTACGACTCTCTCTGGACTTTGCTTTGTCCATAGTTTTCCCCAAATGTCTCTGACGTCGCAAAAAGTGCATCGGTATGGGCAACTTCTCGAAGTATTCATCAAGAAAATCGGCTGGTGCTTGGTAAACGGAATCGACCATTCATATGATCTCTTCTTGTCTAAAAACAAGTCGTAATCCGCCCTTGGCAAGGCATCGAGATCTTTGACTCTGGGCGTTCTCAAGAGCACACCGGATGGCCATTTTCCTTCAACGAGATCACCGATCATGTGTTCTCCTTCGCCCTGCACGACGTAGTCAACCCAATCCGGTATCGTCCGGGGGCTCACGGTCACGTGCGGCCCTCCGACTGCGACCTTTGCCTTCGTTCCCTTCAAGCGTTCAAGAATCGTCAACGTGTCCTCGAACAAAGGGGTGCTGGCATAAATGCCCACAAAATCCCAGGAAACGCCGGCATCCACCCAAGCGCCAGGATCGGCAAATCTATCCAGAAGGAATACCTCGTGTCCTCTTTTCTTCAAGACGGCCGACAAATAACCCAAGCCGATCGGAAAGCGCTTCTCACCAGTGGAAAACGTCACCTTCCTGCTGCGGTACCATTTTCTCAATTTGCCTTGCGCCCAAAATGGGTAGTCCAGCAATGGCTCGCCATTGTTAATGAACAATATTTTCATAAGCTTTTTCCGTGGACATATTTTTCATGCTTCCAACACTTGAACAAGAGCCACCCTTCGTGCTGCTGTTCGATATCGATCGTGGCAAATACGCTACTCAGGGCCTCCCTGAGCAGGCTCTCCGAGTACAGAAACAGGTGATAAGGATCCCGGAGCTTCAGCAGCCTAAGCAATAGCGGATTGCGATCGTTAATCGCAGGTGTGCTGCCGATAAGAATACCACCGGTCTTCAGCACACGATGAGTCTCCCGCAAGACCTGAAGTCCGTCCTTCTGAGAAAAGTGCTCGATGGCTTCCATACAAACAACGACATCGAATGCTTCGTCTGCCAGTTGCAGGCTTTGAGCATTCATGACCTTATAGTCAATATTACTGCGTGAATACTTTGACTTTGCTGCTGCTATAGCTTCATCAGCATAATCTATGCCCACTACGTGGGTGGCTATTTTACCGATTTCATAAGTTGTCCAACCCGTTCCACAACACAAATCCAGGCATGTTTTATTTCGCGCAAACTGCCGGGCATATTCAGCGCGTTTCCTGAACACGGCTTGCCAACCCTGATTGGTTTGCCAGATTTCGTCTGCAGGGTCTGCCCTTTCTGCAAGCGTAAACTTATTGATGCCCAAATGGTATTTCACAATTTCCAATCGCCGTAAGAGATTTTGGCCTATCACTCTGAGAAGCAGAAGCCTTTTTAGACGAACCATTCTTGAAATCTTACCAAGCTTCGAAATTTGGTAACTATTCAGGTGTTTTTTCCAAAGGCAAGACTATTTAGGGCAAAACTATTAAAAGTCTCTTTTCTGCTAATAGTTTTGCCCCAAATAGTTTTGCCGTCAATAGGTATCTGAATAGTTACGAAATTTGTACATATGAGCGGTATTGCTCAGATACTGGACCCGACAAACATAAATCAAGATGGATAAAACCCAATTCGGTTTGTCTATCAGAACGGCCTCTTAAATTCGAGATCAGAACCAAAGGCCTGTTGAAATTGACTGGCCAGGCTATCAAAATGAAATAGCATTTTAACGCCCAAAAGCAGATTTATAAAGATGTACCGGCCACCACGTTTATGTGCGGAACCGCAGCGTACATTCGAGTTCAATTTTGGCAGGTATCGCTAACAGCGTGACTTTTACTTCCGCAGTGGCAAATCAATTCCGGTATTTATGCCCTTGCAGGTCAACTCTTTGCAGAAAAACCCTTGCGCGGCACATTTTACATTTTCGCAAATTGTGTCTGAAACTTAATGCGTATACCTCTTCTCGATGGCGTGCTCAAAACCCTTTTCGAGTTTGCCATCGTTGTGCCATGATAAATACATCAAGATAAAACCATTTTCCCGACCACCTCCTCCCGACGACCTCCTCCCTATTTCACCAAATTTGTTTCTCGCGCTTCACTCATTCTGCGCAGGCTTGCCCATGTTCGCTCTTGGCTCATTCACGGGCCCGGCCTCCCGGGGACCAGTCCATAAAAGTAAGAGCTTCCACCTAGGGTTGGGCTTTTCCCGTGCCGGAACCCGAAACATTCTCGGGAGATATGTCTGTGCGCTCTTGGCGTTGGCGGTCCAGTTGCTCACCCTAAACGGCTTTGCCCAAACTCTTCGCTTCGAAGACGTCACCCCTCGTGCCGGCGTGGCTGTGCCAACAGATCCCAACGGCTACGGCCACGGCGTCGCGGTCGCCGATTACAATGGCGACGGGCTTCCGGATATTTACGTGGTCTCCTACGATGCCAACAATTCCCTGTTCTTGAACAATGGCGACGGCAGCTTCACCGATCGCGCCGCGGAAGCCGGCGTGCTCACCGGCAGCCGGTATGATCGCGGCATTGCGGCAGCGGATTATGACAACGATGGCGACGTCGACTTTTACATCGCCTCCGGTGCGGGCTCGAATAATCTGCTCTATGCAAATGACGCCAGGGGTGCATTCCGCGAAGTTAGCGGCTCCGCCGGCGTGCGTGTCACGAATTTTCAAGGCCAGGGCGTTTCGTGGGGGGATTATGACAACGATGGCGATCTCGATCTGTTTCTGCCCAGCTTCGACGATCCGGCGCGCCTCTTCCGGCAGGAGGCGGATCATTCTTTCACGGAAGTGACCGAGCAAGCCGGCATCATTCATTCCGACCAAAGCGTGCAATCCGTATTCTTTGATTTCGATCTGGATGGCGATCTCGATATCATGGTGAGCCGTGGCGAGGGCTCTGCCAATCGCTTTTTTGTGAATCAAGCCGACGGCACCTTTGCGGATGAAGCTCTTGAACGCAATATTGCCGATCCCGATGCGCACGGCCAAGGGCTCGCCGTTGCAGATTATGATGGCGACGGGGATCTCGATATCTACATGTCCAATGCCAACGGCGGCAACCGGCTCTATCGCAACGATGGAGGCCAGTTTGCAGAAGTTGCTGAAGCAGCCGGCGTACGCGACGGCAGCCGCAGCCTCGGCTGCATGTGTGCGGATTTTGACAACGACGGCTGGCCGGATTTATACGTGGGCAATTTCGGCCGCAATCGCATTTTTCGCAACAACGGCGACGGCAGTTTCACGGATGAAACCGAGGGCTCGGGCGCGGACGACCCCAATCGCGCCTACGGTACTTCAACCATTGATTACGATACAGACGGCCGCCTCGATATTTTCTTCAGTAATTCCGGCCAAACCAGCAATTTGTTGCAAAACCGCGGGCCCAGGCGACACTGGCTGAATATCAATTTGAGCGGCAAGAAAAGCAATCGCAACGGCATCGGCGCACGCGTCACCGTGAGCAGCGGCAACCGGCGCCAAGTGCAGCAGTTGATTGCGGGCTCTGCCATGGTCTCCGGCGGAAACGATCTGTCTTTTCATTTCGGCTTGGGCGCGAATACTCGAGCCGAACATATTGAAGTAGAGTGGCCTTCCGGCGAACGCGACGTCTTAAGCAACGTCGCTGCGAATCGCACCATTGACATTCTCGAAGGCAGTTATGGCGCAGCACTGCACGACACCACAGCGCCGCTGCTTTCTGATATCCTCGTGGAATTCGCCGGCAATGGCAATGCCATTATAAGCTGGGCGTCGAGTGAGCCTGCCACCGCGCAGGTCGAATACGGGCTGACGGCTGGCTACGGCTCGCATTCCCCTCCCCTCGCTGAGCTGCGCTCGTACCATACCGTCAGAATCGCCGGATTGATGGGAGGAGAGCTCTATCATTTTCGCGTACGGTCACTGGATGCCGCCGGCAATGTGGCGCTTTCGGAAAACATGACGTTTACCACCGAGCGTGTTGTGTTGCCGTACGTGATTCGAGCGGTGGCGATTGGAAACATATCGGGACATGGTGCCG
Organism: bacterium; assembly: GCA_050732395.1. Lineage (GTDB taxonomy): Bacteria > Zhuqueibacterota > Zhuqueibacteria > Zhuqueibacterales > Zhuqueibacteraceae > JBIOXB01. The sequence goes on along the minus strand of JBOHQX010000403.1, from coordinate 3,550 downwards.
AGATCACCTGGCGCACTTATAACAACACCAATTGTACTGTAGAATATGGCACCACCACGGTCTACGGCCTGCAGGCGCAGGCGTCTTCATCCGAGGGCTTGAACCACAGTGTAGCACTCGACGGGCTCGCTCCGAATACGACCTATCATTTCCAAATTATCGCACGCCACAACCAAAACCAGATCGTGCGCTCGCCCGACTATTCCGTTACGACACTATTCGAGCTCGATACTGCGCCTCCTCAGATTTGGAACGTCGACGTTCGCAACGTGAGCACGAGCCGCGCGACGATCGTATGGGAGACAGACGAAAACGCGACCTCGCGCGTTGAATATGGCACGAACACGAATTACGGTGAAACGGCACAAAACAATACCCTGGTGACGTATCACGAAATCGAATTGTCTGGCCTTGCTTCGAACACCACATATCATTACCGCGTTCTGTCGCGCGATGCCGCGGGCAACCAGGCGGCTTCCGAAGATTTCAGCTTCACTACGGAAAGAAGCGGTGGTGGCGGCGGTGGCACCGTCACAGACGATTTCAATCGCAGCGACGTCGGCTCCGGCTGGACTCTGGACGGCCGCTATTGGGAAATCAACAATGGCGAATTGGGCCACAGCTCGGCAGCCACCGGCTCGTGGCGTTATCTCGCCGTATTCAATCGCATCAGCAGCGGCAATGGCCGGCGCATCACCGAAGTGTCGTATCGCTGGGGGCAGAATGTTGACGAGATTGGCGTGCGAGAAGGCGCTATGGCACTCATGCTGGACCGCGACAGTCCCCATGCCAACGGTTACTGGATCTGGCATCGGTACAATCAAGTGTGGCTGTGGACGATCGTGAACGGCGAATACGTCGGCGGCATCGATCTCGGGCACTTCAGCGGCAGCAGCGATCCGGTGGCCGGCGACGTTGTCTCCGTGGTGATTCGCGAAGAATCGGACGCCAATTACTTTGATTATTACATCAATGGCCGGTATTCCGCCACGGCATACGATTCAGAGAAGCATTTTCCCCGTTCGAACACCTGGTATACGGGCGTATTCATGCGCGGGGAAGGCGTACGCAACGAATGCGACGATTTCAGTGTGAGCTACGTGCAGGAGGACCCCAATCAACCTCCGTTGATTACGGATATTCAGGTTACAGAAATCAGCAGCGCTGCGGCGACGATTTCATGGAAAACAAACGTCCCCACCACCGCGAAACTCGAGTACTGCTTGTCCGGGATTTCGGATTGGCTGGCAGCCGCCGATCTGGCAACAGCGACTTCACACGTTGCAGGGCTCTCCGGCTTATTGCCCAACCGCAGCTATCGGTATCGCATTGTCGCACGAAACGCGTCGGGCGCGAGCGCAACGAGCGGGGAACAGCAATTTGTCACCAAACCCAATAACGGCGATTTGGCGAACAACGTCGAGCTGCTGGGGTTTCTGCCGTTGAGCGGCGTCCCCACTTTGGGGAACGTCTGGGGCTATGCCGATGCCAACGGCGAATATGCTCTGGTTTGCTTGCGGCAAAACGGTCTGGCGATCGTCGACGCCACCGATCCGCGCCGGCCGCAGAGGGTGGCAAGCGTCACCAGTTTTTACAGCGATCTCAAAGAAGTAAAAGTTTACCAGCACTATGCCATCGCCGTCAATGAATTCGGGCCGATACAGATCGTCGATCTGGCCAACCCGCGCCAGCCGGAATTGGTGGCGCGATATGAAGAGAGCTTCAGCGGGGCGCATAATCTTTTCATCGCAGGCCATTATGCTTACGTCGTGGGCACCCATCCGGCGGACCGCTCGCAGGATGAGCCCACGGGCTTGCACATTATCGATCTGGCCGATCCCACGCAACCGCGATTGGCGGGCAAACGCGAAGGTTTTTACATTCATGATTTATACGTTGAAAACGATACGGCATATGTGCTCGGCTATCGCACGCACCGGGTGCATCTCTGGGACGTGCGCGACAAGAACGATATTCGCGAACTGGCCTCCTTTCCGTACCGAGCTCCGCACACGGTGCGTCGCGGCTTCGACAAAAAAATCTTGTTGTTGAATGACGAGGGGCGCGGCCAGGACGTGCAGTTTTGGGATCTCGGCGATCTCAATAATATCCGCAAGGTGGGCAGCTACATGACCGATCCACTGATCGCGCCACATAATATTGAAACGATCGGCCCGCTGGCGTTTATTGCTTATTTCGAGGACATGCTGCGTATCGTCGATTATGGCGACCCATCGTCGCCTGTCGAGGTTGGCTTTTATGACACGTATCCTGAGAATCCGAGCCATGACCAGCCCCTGGGCGCGCATCAGACCGCGGCGTGGGGCGTATATCCGCACGCACCTTCGGGCAATATTTATCTCAGCGACATGAAGAAAGGTTTGTATATCTTCCGCCATGTTCCGCCCGGGCCGGCGACCAGCGAAAGGCGCCCGGAACGCGGCGAGAACGCGACCCCGGAAGGCGCCCATTCGCGCGACCAAGACACTCGTGGAGAGAACGCTGAAACTCTGACGTTGCCGCAGCAATTTGCCTTGTCGAATTATCCCAATCCTTTTTATGCCGGGCAGGCCACGCGCATTCGTTTACACATGCCTACAGCCGGACAAATACACTTGACGGTTTTCGATATTCTCGGCAGAACAGTGAAAGAAATCGCGACCGGGGACTATGCCGGCGGCATTCACGAGGTGCATTGGCGCGGCGAGAATCAAGAAGGGCGAAAGGTGGCACAGGGAGTTTACATTTTGCGTTTGCAGTATCATTCTGTTACGGAGGAATCCGGAGGGCAATTGCTGCAACGGATATTGGTCCTGCCTTAGAGCCTGTCCAAAAAGCCCGAAATGTCATCCAGTAAGGATCTTGGTTGATTTGGGCACAGCATCGATTTCAGGCGTGGGTGTTGAACCTACCAAGATGCTTTCAGCATGACAGGATGAGGTTCCGGACAGGCTCTTAGGCGATTAATCGCTCTCTCATTTTTATTACACTATTTGAAATAATATGAGATCCGTTTTTCACCGGGCTTGAATATTCCTTAACCGAATTTTTACTTGCGCTTTTGTCGAAATTTTGCATTTTATGCTCGCGCGTACTCACGGCGGAGAAAGTGCTATCCCGGCACCTACAATTCCACGCTCATGGCCGTGGGCAGAAACACCTTTCTCAAACATATTCAAATAACTTTCCCCTATTTTCTGATCGAATCGCTCGTCTAGTTCTGTTTTAGCTGAATTTGGAGATTGAGCGAATGTTCAACTGAACAAGCTATTCAGTTGTCGTTCCGTATCTTCCTTTTTCGTAACAATTCTGGTGTTTTCCCCAAATGGCAAAACTATTAAGGGCAAAACTATTGAAAGCTTCCCTCCTGGATGACAGAATGTGTTACTCGCCGAACAAACTACCAGTCGGGAGAAAGTCGCTTCCAAGTAAAATGTCATGCAGGAGGCATCTTTTTCAGCACAAGCACTGTGCCAGAAACTTAACAAGATCCCTACGGGATGACACGGTGGTGTTGCTTGCCGAACCAACCCCGATCACCGGGGGTCAG
>JBOHQX010000402.1:0-4529 GCA_050732395.1 bacterium | reverse complement strand
GCGCTATGAACGCATCACATTCGAGAGAAATTTGATCAGCATACCGGGCAAGCCGTTGGCTGCTTTCGTTTGTCCCGGTCGACCGCTGCTCGACGCCACCATTGATTTGATTTTGGAACGTTATCGTGATCTGCTCAAACGCGGCGCAACGTTGATCGATCCTGAAAATCGCAGCGACCAAGTGCGCGCGTTGTTCTATCTTGAGCACTCCATTCAGGATGCGCGCCTGGATCGCCATGGCAACCGGCGCATGATCTCCCGTGAAATGCAATTTGTTGAGATCGAGGGCAGCGGCCAGATCATCAATCCCGGTTACGCGCCCTATCTGGATTATCGGCCGCTCACCGAGGAAGAACGGCTCGTCGTCGCTCCGGCTTTGGAGGCCAATTGGCTGCGCCATGATCTTGAAGCACAGATTATCGCTTACGCTGCCGAACATCTCGTACCGCAGCATTTGCAGGCGGTCAAAACGCGCAAAGAAGAGCTGGTGCGCAAAACCATGGCCGCGGTCAAAGAGCGCTTGACCAAAGAAATCACCTTCTGGGATAACCGCGCGCAGGAACTCAAGGCGCAAGAGCAAGCCGGCAAGTCCATGGCCAGGATCAACTCGGCGCTGGCCCGCCAACGTTGTGATGAGTTGGAAGCGCGGCTGCAAAAGCGCATGGAAGAATTGGAGCAGGAACGCCATCTCTCGCCGTTGCCGCCGGTCGTGGTCGGCGGCGCACTGGTCGTGCCGCAACGTTTGTTGGAGCAATTGGCCGGAACCTCGCCAACTTTTGAAGTGAGAAGCCAGGCCGAACGCGAGCGCATCGAGCGCATGGCAATCAACGCGGTGATGGCGATGGAACGACAGTTGGGACGTGAGCCGGTCGAGGCCGCCCACAACCATCCCGGTTATGATATTGAATCACGTGACCCGCTCGGCAAGCGTCTGCTTTTTATCGAAGTGAAAGGCAAAACGGCGGGCGTACCCACCGCGACGATTTCCAAAACGCAAATTTTGACGGCATTCAACAAGCCCGAAGATTTCATTCTGGCAATTGTGGAAGTAGAGGGCGACCTTGCTAAACCGCCGCGTTACATTCGCCAGCCTTTTCAACGCGAGCCGGATTTCGGGGTGACCAGTGTCAATTATGATCTGATGGAGCTTTTAGAAAAATCTGTAGAACCCTCGTAATGAAATGATCCACGAAGGGCGCGCAGTCACACGAATACAAAACTTCGTTTTCTGCGTAGAGGTATTCTAAACGCCTTGAAGCAAATCTATTTTGGAGAATTGTTTATGATGAGCGCCGAGCTGATTCCCGCCATGACCGATCGCATCGTGCGCGGCTTCGATCCCTTGCGCGTCATATTATTCGGCTCCCACGCCCGTGGCGACGCTGATTCTCATAGTGATATTGATTTTCTGGTCGTCTTGCCGCACGTGAAGAACAAACGCCAGGTCGCTATCGAGATTCGTCGAACCTTGTCAGATTTCCCGATTGGCAAAGACATCGTGGTCACGACGCCGGATGAAATTGCGCGTCTCGGCAATCTCGTTGGAACCGTATTACGTCCGGCCTTGCAAGAAGGGAGGGTGATCTATGAACGAAACTGAACGCCTGGCTCTGGTACAGCGTTGGTTGCGTTATGCGCGCGAAGATTTGCTGGCTGCCGAAGCGATGTTCGGCCAGCAGATCTTTTGGCCCCGCCATGCCTGCTGGCTGGCGCAACAAGCCGTCGAAAAATCATTGAAAGCCGTGCTCGTTTTTCTTCAGATTGATTTTCCTCGACGACATGACCTCGACGAGCAGCGAAATTTGATACCGGAGGGTTGGAAAGTCAAAGCAGATCATCCGGATTTGGCGGCCTTGACGGAATGGGCCGTTGAGTCTCGCTATCCCGGCGATTGGTCGGATGCGACGGAAGAGGAAGCACGTGTCGCCGTGCAACAAGCACGCGCGGTTTGGGAATCAGTACAGGCCGATTTTTCCCGGCATGGCATTGATGCGGAGCAAGCGGCATGACCTACCGCAAAAAACTCATCGAAGTGGCTTTGCCGCTGGAAGAGATCAACAAGCAATCCAGCCGCGAGAAATCCATTCGACACGGGCATCCGAGCACGTTGCATTTGTGGTGGGCGCGGCGGCCGTTGGCGGCCTGTCGCGCGGTGCTGTTTTCTTCGCTCGTCGATGATCCCGGCGAATACTTGCCGGAGAAAGAAGCCGAAGTTGAACGCCAGCGTTTGCACCGGCTCATCGAGCAATTGGTGAATTGGGATAACATCAACAACGAGACGCTGCTGGCGCAGGCGCGCTTGGAAATTGCCCACAGCGTCGCGCGTAATTTGAATGTCGAAGTTCCTATTGGCGAAGCCGCCATCCGCGAGTTCCTGGTTGAGAAAGCTCCACCCGTACTGGACCCCTTTGCCGGCGGCGGCTCCATTCCGCTCGAAGCGCAACGCCTCGGCTTGCGCGCGTATGCCAGCGACCTCAATCCGGTGGCCGTGTTGATCAACAAAGCGCTGATTGAGATTCCGCCGAAGTTTGCCAATCGCCCGCCCGTGCATCCCGTAGAAAAGAGCGGGCAAGCGAGTTTCGCGCGCGAATGGCGTGGCGCGACCGGTTTAGCCGAAGACGTGCGTTATTATGGCAAATGGATGCGCGACGAAGCGGAGAAGCGCATCGGCCATCTTTATCCTAAAGTTCAACTCCCCTCTCCCACTGGGAGATGGGCCGGGGGTGAGGGGGCCGGGGGTGAGGGCAAAGAAGCCACCGTAATCGCCTGGCTGTGGGCGCGCACGGTAAAATGCCCCAACCCGGCGTGTGGCGCGACCATGCCGTTGGTACGTTCGTTTTGGCTTTCAACTAAAAAGGCCAAGAAAGCTTGGGTGAAACCTGTGGTCGATCACGCCAAGAAAACCGTACGCTTTGAAGTGAAAACTGGCGAAGGCGAGCCGCCGGAAGGAACCGTGAATCGCCGCGGTGCGACCTGCATTGTTTGCGATACTTCTGTGCCTTTTGACTATGTGCGTGCCGAAGGAAAAGCAGGCCGGATGGAAGCGCAACTTATGGCGATTGTGGCGGAAGGGACAAGGGGCCGCGTTTATCTTGCACCATCCGCAGAGCATGAAACTATTGCAGCGCGAGCAGAACCGCAGAATGTTCCCGATACTAATCTTCCTGAACAAGCGCTTGGATTTCGTGTGCAGTTGTACGGAATGACTAAACATCGCGACCTCTTCACCCTGCGCCAGCTCGTGGCCCTCACCACCTTCAGCGATTTGGTGAGCGAAGCGCGCTCCGCTGTGCGGAACGATGCCGTGTCCCGAACAGTCGGGATGGCTGATGACGGCATTCCTTTGAATGATGGCGGCACTGGTGCGCAAGCCTACGCCGATGCGGTGGCAACGTATTTGGCGTTTGCTAGTAGCAAATTGGCTGATCGTAATTCAACTATTGCGAGTTGGGATATTGGGTCTGTTAGCTTAAGAAGCACATTTGCTCGTCAGGCACTTCCTATGGTGTGGGATTTTTGTGAGGCAAATCTTTTCGAGAATATAGGTAGTTTTGATGGAGCTCTGGGATGGATCGATCGAGTTCTGATTTTACTTCCAACTGATTGCCGTGGTATCGCATGGCAATCCGAAATAATTGCTACTTCTATTGATGTAGTTCATAATCTCATTTCTACTGATCCTCCCTATTATGATAACATCGGCTATGCTGATCTATCTGACTTCTTTTATGTTTGGCTACGTCGGTCACTGGGTGCAATTTATCCAAATCTTTTTAGCACTGTGCTTGTGCCCAAATCGCAAGAATTGATAGCGACACCCTATCGTTTTGAGGGTAGCAAAAGAAAGGCACAGCATTTTTTTGAAGAAGGCCTAAAACAAGCCTTTGTGCGCATGCGTGAAGTTCAACATCACAATTATCCGCTGACAGTTTACTATGCCTTCAAACAGGCCGAATCGGATGATGATGCTGACGAAAGCGAAAATAATGAATCTGCCGTTGCCTCGACAGGTTGGGAAACTATGCTGGAAGGATTGCTCAAAGCAGGATTTTCAGTAACAGGTACATGGCCGATGCGCAGCGAATTGAGCAACCGGCCGGTCGCCAGCGGCACAAATGCACTTGCTTCATCGATCGTGCTTGTGTGCCGCTCTCGTTCAGAAAATGCGCCTGCTGCCACGCGCCGTGAATTGCTCGCTGCCCTCAAACGCGAATTACCGCTTGCGCTCAAGCAACTCCAGCAAGGTGCCATTGCGCCGGTTGATCTCGCCCAAGCCACTATCGGTCCCGGCATGGCCGTATTCTCGCGCTACTCCCAAGTGCTCGAAGCCGACGGCTCACCCATGCGCGTGCGCACCGCGCTGACGCTGATCAATCAAGCCCTCGACGAATTTCTCGCCGAGCAAGAAGGCGAGTTCGATAGCGATACACGCTGGGCCTTGGCGTGGTTCGAGCAACACGGCCACCAGGAAGGCCCATTTGGTGAAGCCGAAACTTTAAGCCGCGCGAAAAATACGAGCATCAACGGCC
>JBOHQX010000401.1:0-19617 GCA_050732395.1 bacterium | reverse complement strand
ATCGTTCACCATTGACCATTCACAATTCACCGTTCACAATTGTGAACGGTGAATTGTGAATGGTCAATGGTGAACGATAGGTGAAGAGCCAATCAACTGCTTCACCCGCCTTGTGCGGTCCACTGATCCGTCTTCGGATTCCAGAACGGCCCCTCCAATCCAATTCCAAAAAAAATCTGCACCATCTCATCCGGAGCCGGGCGGCGTGACTCTATCGTAAGCCGGTTTTCATACCAGGTTACGGCCAGGCGCCACAATTGCTCCAGCGAAATAATCGGGCGCATGGGCAGGCTGCGCGTTGCGCACCAATGCTTGACGTGTTCTTCCGACCGGAAGAAAAGCATGGTCTGTCAAGTGTAAATGATGTCGTCCCACCACTGTGCAGCCGGCACGGCAAAGTGCACGGCGCACTCTTGCGGCAAAGGATTTCCATTCCTGATCTGGAACGATAGAGGCGCTCCACAGTCGCCACAAATGGACGCGATGTCGGCATCGCGGTGGAAGGCGGCGGCAATACCGAAGGCATCCCAAGCGCAGTTGGCATAATACGATTTGCCCTCGATCCTGGTCACATGCGGCGTCTTGACCCCTGAGAACGGCGGGGCCATTCTGATCTGCGACGGGGCGCCGGGCTCGAGCACCAGCAACCGTTTTTGATAAAGTCTGTGATATGCGGCCTCGACCTCCTCGACCGGGCTGCGCAACGCCGCGGCGATTTCAGCGGCAAGCGGGGGCCGGGTTGTCACGGCAATGGTCTTATAAATTTCAAGTTTCACGGCGGTGTCAAAATCCATGGCGAGCTGCCTCCGGAGTGATTTGATTTGCAGCGGCAATTCTTTCCAGCGGGTTTCCTTGACTTTGGCAGATGATCCGAAAAAGGTTTTCTGAAACCATCTTCTCTCCCACGGAAATGGAATTGCCGCGGAAGAGATGAATTTGTTCTTGGTTTCCTTTTGGCTGAGGTGTGATCTTATAATGTGAGCTCGTCAAGTTACGTACTGACCTCATAGCTCTCCCACCACCGCGTGCGCCACACGCACGACTTCACCGGAAAAGATGAGATTGGTGACCGCGTCGAGGTCCTGCGCTAGCACGCGATCATTCGTTAAAAACGGAACGTGCTCGCGCACGAGCTTGTGCACCGCTTTGGCGGCCGGGCCAGGCTCCAATGGCGCGCGCAAATCCAACGCCTGACAGGCGCAGAGCAATTCGACGCCGAGGACGTGCGCGGCATTCTTCACGGCCTTTCGTGCTTTGACCGCGGCGAAAGCACCCATACTCACATAATCTTCTTTATTCGCCGAGGTGGGAATCGAGTCAACCGAGGCCGGATGGCTCAGCGTTTTGTTCTCGGAAACCAGCGCCGCCGCGGCAACGTGAGCGACCATCAAACCGGAGTTCAAACCGCTGCGTTTGATGAGAAATGCCGGCAGCTCGCTCATGTTTTGGTCCATCGCAAATGCGATGCGGCGCTCGCTGATATTCGACAATTGCGTCGCCAGGATGGCGATCAGGTCGCAGGCGGTAGAAATCGGATGTCCATGAAAATTGCCGCCGGAAAGGATTTCTTGTTCTTCGGTGAACACCAACGGATTGTCTGTGGCAGCATTCAACTCGATGCTGAACAGGTCGCGCACGGGCGTCAAAAAATCGCGAATCGCGCCGTGTACCTGCGGCATGCAGCGGACGGAATAGGCATCTTGCACACGGTGGCACTCCAAGTGTGAAGCGCGAATCGGGCTATCGGCCATCAAACGCCTCAAATTCGCCGCGACGTGCTGCTGTCCCGCATAGCCACGCGCAACCTGAATGCGCGGGTCGAACGCCACCGGCGTGCACAACAGTGCCTCTGCGGACATGGCGCCGCAAATGTCCGCGGCTCGCGCCAGATTCAGCATTTGTGCACAGGCCAACGCCCCTACGCCGGTCATGAATTGCGTACCGTTGAGCAAAGCCAGGCCCTCCTTGGCTTCCAATTCCAGCGGTGGCAACTCCAGGGCGCGCAAAGCTTCCCTACCGTTCAGTTTTTTGTCTTTAATCCATGCTTCGCCCATACCGATCAAAATGAGCGAGAGATGCGCCAGCGGCGCCAAATCACCGGAAGCGCCAACCGAGCCTTGTTCCGGAATGACCGGCAGAATATCTGCTTGCAATAAACGATGTAAATACTTCGCGACTACCGGCCGGCAACCGGAATAGCCATTGAGCAAGGCATTGGTTTTCAAGGCGAGCACAGCCCGTACCTCGGGCCGCGGCAGCGCCGCACCGGTGCCGCACGCATGGCTGAGAATGAGATTGCGTTGCAGGGTTTTGATATCTTCCTGCGGAATGCGCACGTCGCTGAGCCGGCCAAAGCCGGTGTTGACGCCGTAAATGACCTGGCCATTTTGCAGCATTTGTTCCACCACGGCGCGCGAGGCCGCCATGCGCTCCAAGGCCGAGGGGGCAAGACCGACTTCATCACCTCCAGCGGCGATGCGTTCCAGGCTTTCCAGAGTCAGAGATTTGCCGTTGAGCTCGTGCATGATTCTTGAGGCGGCGAGGGTAGATAAGCGTTTAAGCAATCAAACTCCCAGAATGAAATTCTAAGAGCTTTTTTGTTGCCAACGGATTTGAGAAAAATCCGTTGGTCGTTTTTTGATCCGTTGGACAATTCTTGATTTGATGCAGCCCGAAAGGTTTCGGCTTCCAGCCCGAGATAGTTCCTTACAAGAAATAAACGATAATTAAAAAATTGACAAGAATCAATTGCTTTCTCGCCGGTGCCTTAGCAAATCATCTCCTATGCTCAGATATTCCATTGACAAAGGCAGCAAGTTGGCGTCGAATGACAAGTTTTTGCTTGACCTCCTCCCGAATCGTTGATACCTTGCATTTGGGGTCTTACTCCTCTTTGCTATAGTGGATGCCATTTTCGTTTGACCCACCCATTTGGCTTTTTATTAGTTTTGTCTCAGCCATAAGGCAATCTCCAGTGCGCTGCTGCTTTGTCGCCGTCAGGCTGATTTGCAGCTCATTTTCATCGCGGGAGGTTGCTTTATGCATAAACCACAGCGTAGCATTCTGATGCTGTTTGTATTCGTAGCTTGCGCAGGCACGGTACGCTCCCAGGACCCCTTTGCGTGGACACATTCATCTATCGGCGGTGGCGGCTTTTGTTTGGAAATTCGTTTTGCGCCGTCTGGTTTTTTCAACATGCCGAACAGCCGAACGCTTTATTTGGCAACGGATGTCTCCGGCGTTTATCGCTCTAATGCCATGGACGCTTCCGGCGAAGTGACACAATGGAAAAGACTGATCGACCCCAACCCTCCTGCCAATGAAAAAGACCCCCTTCCACCTTATACCACCGCCCTGGCCTTCACGGAAAAATTTCAAGGACTTGCCAACAACCATCGTCTGATCGTAGGCACGACGGAGGGTATTGTAATCTGGAATGAAACGAACTCGAGCTGGCGCGCACCGGCGACACAACCGGATCGTACCTCGCTCGCCAGCCAGAGCATTACGATGGATTCCAAAGACGGAAAGTATCCGACGATTGGAGTTATTCGCCAATGCCCGCCTAATACGCGATACTTGACTGCCGGTATCGGAGAAACCCGAGATGATAATGCAACTGATTTCGGTCGTTTCGGCTTGAGTGCAGTGTTGCGTTCGAGTGATGGCGGCGACAATTGGACCATGGTCCGAATACCGCAAGCGGTACGCGTCGAAGATTACGAAGAAGTGCACGATCTCGATTTCATCATCCATCGCAACACGTTGAATCAGGACATCGACTACAGTTTCATCACCTCTGATTACGGCATTTATATTATGTATGATTCTGTTTCCACTGTTACGGGCCAGCCTTTTAAGGTGAATTTCCGGAGAATTTCGCCCGATACAACTGTTGCCAAACACTGGCGCGGCGCGGTAGTGCTGGGCAAAAGTGCCGGCGCGGTACAAACAGTAGATGACACCCTTTTGGTTTTCGCCAGCCGCCGGGATGCTACAGGTGCTACTGCAGTGTATCGAATGACAGCCGCACGTCTCGCCTCCTTATTAAATCCCAACTACACGCCGGTGTGGAATGCAGAAGGGAGCGGCTGGGAAAGTTTCATCGGCAAGATAGCTGCGGACCCGCGCAGCACCCGGAATGAATATCAGGTATTCGTTGGCAAACCCAATTCCGTGGCCTTGTGTGTGCGTGGCGATAGCGTCACCTCCTGGTATAAGATTTATCAAAACGCCAACGCCAATAACACTGACAACGGTTATCGTCTGGACAAAAATTTTCTCAAGTTCGGGAGCTTTGATTTTAATCCTGCAGATACTTTGAAGAGTCCCAATATCTACGGGGCTTGGTCCTACGGTCCTTTTATCAGCAAAGGCAACAGCAAGTCCTACCGTGCGGCGCGAAAAATCGAGCAGATGTTTACCCAGGTCGCCAACACCGTCGATGACACTTACTATGAAAGCCGCGCTGATGTGAATGTAGTTGCTGTAGATGAAATCAATTTTACCAGTTGCATGGTTACCTTTCATCCCACGCATCCTGACACCGTAATGGTGGGTTGCCCGGACAACGGGCTGCTGCGCAGCCATGATGGCGGGCTAAGCTGGTCGCATCGCAGATTGCGAGATAAGGGTGAGTGGGCCGATGATTACGGTGAGCGGCAGGAGGTCTATCATATCGCCTATCATCGGCTGAATCACAATATCGTAGTAGCATCCGCCGGGCCGGTCGGCGTACAGGAGGGGGAATTGTTGAAAAACACGATAGGAGGCCGAGGCGGAGAGGATGATTGGCATACGATTGCCGGAGGATCTCCAAATGGTTCGATGAATCTGCCGAACGGTAGCATTCGCACGTTCACGTTCGACGTTAAAGGGGATCGACGCGGCGTGTTTGTTGGACTGCAGAATCGAGGCTTGTATTATGGGAAAATCGACAGCGTCACCGGTGAAGTAGTGGGAAGCTTTCAGCAAATCTCGGATGCAACGCTCACCAGCAAGATTCCAGCCAGTACTGGCGGCCATCAAAATTACTCGCGCATTCTATTCGATGCGACCGATGCCACGAACGACTACCTTTACGTGGCGCGCGGCTGGGGCGCAGGCGGCGTGTTCCGTCTGAAGCTCGTTTCCAACCGTACCAACCTCGATCCCACGAATTGCATTGAAAGCGTGGATGAAGTTATTAAAGGGCGGTATACCGGCTCTTCGCCGCCTGGCGGGAGCCCAAACCAGAATCGTGCCGCAGATGTCATTAGTTTATTGATTACTTCCACGCATGTTTTCGCAGGAGTCAGCGCTGGCCAGTCCACTTCCCAGCAAGACGACACGTGGGGATCGAATTATGTTGGTGGATTAATAAGATGGACTAAGCCGACCCCGCCTGGACCGACTGATAACAACACATGGATAGTTGGAGGACCAAGCCAAGCACCAAATACAACCACAAGCATGCTAATAAGTATAGGCGCTCTAGCCCAAGACCATCAGTTTCCGGATACAATCTGGTTCATGACCAACCGCTACCCACTTACCAATAATAACAGCGCGGATGCCAGCAACAAGAAGTGGCATGGTGAATACAACGACAGAGTCATCAATCTGTGGCGCTACACGACGCACGATAGCAATGCGTTAAAAATAACATCTTCTTCCATGGCTTTTCCTTCAGCAGTCACCATGGCATTTTTTCCGCCCGGCTCTGATAAGATTATCGCTCCAACTCGCGGCAATGGCATTTGGATTGGCCATAGAAGCTACGAAGGCTCGCGAAAGCTTTCGCCTGTTGTTTCAGCAATGGATTCCGCTAAAATTGCCTCGCTCTGGCCGAAGCGTTTTGCGCTGCATGCGAATTATCCCAACCCCTTCAATCCCTCGACGACCATCAAGTACGATCTTCCCAAAGCCACGCACGTGGTTTTACGAATCTTCGATGTCGTGGGCCGTCGGGTCAAAACGTTGATTGACGAAGAAAAGAATGCGGGCTATCATCATTTGGTTTGGGATGGCACAAACCAGGAAGGGCGGCCGGTGGCTTCGGGTGTTTACTTTTACCGTCTAGAGACTGCAAGCTTCACCAAAATACGCAAGACCATGCTTTTGCGATAAAGTTCTGAAAAGCATTGCGGCTGATACTTCACACAAGGAGAAAGCAAGGGCTACGCTTTCTCCTTTTTCTTTTTGATGAGTTCAACCATCATGACCGCGATGTTTTCTGCAGTAAAAGCTGCTTGACGGTATACTATCTTATTTGTAAGTCTCAACCAACAAAATTTCGATCCAGCTTCATGGAGGCAATCCAATGAACTCTGCGAACGAAAAAAAGAGAATAGCGATTAACAGCGATCTCTCGGGGTGGAAATTTCGTTTACCAACAGTGATGCTGTGTTTACTTTCTCTATTGCTTTCTAATGGTTTTGGGCAGACAGCCAGTTTCGTTTCTTTGAATACTGACACGGATATAAGCGTTTGCATCACGTGTTCGCCGGATGGCGCCTTCATATATGCGGCAGGATTGAACACCATCGTTGTATTTCAACGGCAAAGCGATGGCACGATCAAGACCATCCAGGTGCTCAATAACGATCATCAAGGTGCCCCTCCCATACGTCGTGTTCTGGATATGGTTGTCTCTCCTGATGGTCGACACCTTTATGCGGTCGATGTCGATAAGCGAAACATTCTTATCTTCAACCGCGACATGGCAACGGGAAAAATTGTTTTGATCGAAAGCTTGCAGGATGAAGTCTTCGCCAGCCAATTTGCCACAGTACCTTTTGTCGAATCAAGCTATCACCTATTGATTTCTTCAGAAGGGAATCATCTCTACTGGCTCTATAGCCCTGCTGAAGATTACGCGCGCAATATTATCGCTGCTTTTACTCGAGACCATGAAAGCGGGCTTTTGAGCAAAATCCAAACTATCTACAATGGTGACTCGCGAATGCAGTCACAAAAGATCCCCAATTCGATTGCGATCTCACCCGATGGTAAAAATCTCTATGGCGGAGGCTATAATTACAGTAAGCTCTTAATATTTTCACGTGATCAAGTAAATGGTTCTATCAACTTGGTGGACACTTTGCAAACCTATTCACGAAATATCAAGCAATGGTACGGTAGTAGCGTTGTCGTTTCATCAGAGGGGAATAATGTTTATGCAACAAATTCAGACATCAATTGGGTTTTCGCGTTTGCACGAGAAAGCAAAAGTGGAAGTCTCTCTTCTGTTGAGTCATTCTATCACATACATCCTCATATAGTAATAGTCTCTCCGGATGACCTCCATGTCTATATCAGCCACTATGGGGGAAATTTTGCTATTTACTCAAAGAATCCCACTACCACACAGCTTACATTGACTGATAACTTCATACTAACCGGCTTTGGCTTTCAACCACCTTCTGGGATTTCATTTTCGCGAAATGGCGATGCCATTTATATGACTCACTATACAGGCCAAACGGTGCTCCGGCGAGATTCAACGACTGGGAAGCTGGCTGTTTTGCAGAATCTTAAAAACAGCGGCGGCGGTACGGATCGCTTGTATGCTTCACGTTCGGTGGCAGTTTCGCCGAACGGCAATTTTCTGTATGTCGCTGCACGCTTGGAGGACGCCGGTATCAGCGTCTTTTCCCGCCATCAGGATGACGGTCGCCTCGAATTGTTGGAATCCCATCCGCTAGCTGAGGTCGACGCGATGATCATGTCACCGGAAGGCCGACATCTCTACGTCTCTAATACGGATGAGGGAATCATCGTCGTGTTTGCCCTTGATCCCACGACCGGCGAACTAGAATGGGTGCAGGCGCGACAAGATTCCATGACACCCTACGTGGACAAGGATTGGGCCGGGCTGATGGCGTTCTCTCCGGAAGCCGAACATTTGTATTTTAATGATACCCAGCGTCTGCTGGTATATGAGCGTGACGTGAAAACCGGAATGATCACGCGACGGCAAGAGTTGAATTGGGGCGGTCCGGGCGGCGAAAAACTGGCTTTGGCAGTTTCGCCCGATGGCCGGCACGTGTATTGGGGCGGTACGAATGGCTTTCAGCGGGGATATGCGGTCACGCTCTTTGTGCGCAATTTGCTCACCGGGGAGTTGACACAAATGCGCGAACAGGAATTTGCCGGTATGCGGCCTTCGAGCGCAATGCAAGTCTCACCCGACGGCTACCATGTTTATGCCGCGGTGCAAGCGTATGATTTCTGGAACGATTCCGCCGAAATGATCGCGGTCTTCTCGCGCGATGCCGTCTCCGGCGAATTGCAATTGCTCGAGGTGATGCGCCAGTCCGGCCTCTATCGCTGTCCGGATTTGCTGATCTCCCAAAACGGCAGGGACGTTTATGCGCTCATTGATGATTACTATGGCGACTTTGGCCGCCTGGTGATATTTGAGCGTTCGCTGGAAACGGGACGACTCACGCAACGCCAGCACTTCGATAGCTGGCGCAACGGCGTGTATGGCTTACAGGAACCGCGTGCATTAGCGCTTTCGCCGGATGCAGCTTATTTGTACGTTGCTGATTTGAATGGGATCGCTACCTTTGCCACAGGCCGCAGCACGAGTACGGAAGTTGTGGAGTCAGATAATGATGCCAGTCTGCCGCACACCACAGCGTTGCATGCCAACTATCCCAACCCTTTTAATCCCACCACACTGATCAAGTATGATTTGTCCAAAACGGTGCATGTAGATCTGGCCATCTACGACGTGTTGGGCCATCATGTGCGCACCTTGACGCGTGAAATGCAAAAGACCGGCTCTCATGCCAGAGCATGGGATGGTAAAAACGAGCAGGGCGCGCCGGTTGCTTCCGGGATTTATTTCTATCGGTTGAAAACGGAGGACTCGAGTCATATGCGCAAAATGCTGCTTGCTCGATAAAAAGCTAAAACATTGATCCCACGAGGACGGGACAAAGTCGCAATGGATCATAGCGCGGCGTAGCCGCAACAAAAAAAACTCACGCAGAGCCTCGCAAAGATTCGCAGAGACTTCCGGCTGGCAGAGTCGCAACCAAAAACTTTGCTAAAAATGCAAAGTTTTACAAGTTTGTATTACAGGGAAATCTCTGCGTAATCTCAGCGTATTCTTGGCGTGAGGCACAACTTCTGTGCCCAAGACCAGATTTTAACCTATTTCAACACAGAGCCATAGAGAACACGGAGTTTCACGGAGAATTCTCAAGAACTCCACGAAATAGAATTCACTCTGTGGCTCTCCGTGCGCTCTGTATCTCCGTGTTGAAAAGCCTTTGCTTTTTTTGTGCTGTCTAAAGAGCTTCAGCTTTCAGCTTGTCTGAGAGCTGGGGTATCTTCTTACCTGCTTTTTCCCCCTGGCCGGGTCCTACAAATCCATTGACTTACCCCCACCAAATGCCTATATTTGCTGTTTGAAATTTCAAAAGTAGTTCAGCATAGGTTGCAAAGGTAAATCATTTATGTCCGAAAACAACAGTGACTCCGGACGGCAAAACCTCGAGAAGGTGTACAATCCCAAAGAAATCGAGGAACGCCTCTATCAATTTTGGCTCGATCGAAAACTATTTCACGCCGAAGTCAATACCAAGAAAAAACCATACACGATTGTCATCCCGCCGCCGAATGTGACCGCGCGGCTGCACATGGGGCATGCCTACGACAATACCTTGCAAGACGTTCTCATTCGTTTCCACAAAATGCGCGGCTACGAGACCGAATGGATGCCGGGCACGGATCACGCCGGCATTGCCACCCAGAACGTGGTGGAAAAAGATCTGGCGAAGACCGAAAAGAAAACGCGCCACGATCTCGGCCGCGAGGAATTTGTCCGGCGCGTGTGGGCCTGGAAGGAAACCTACGGCTCGATCATCATCGCACAATTGCAAAAGCTCGGTTGCGCGTGCGATTGGGACCGCACGCGCTTCACCATGGACGAAGGTCTGTCGGCCGCGGTCACGGAAGTATTCGTGCGCCTGTTCAATAAGGGCCTGATCTATCGCGGCAAATACATCATCAACTGGTGTCCGCGCTGTATGACCGCGCTCTCCGAGGAAGAAGCCGAGCACAAAGAGCTGTCCGGCCATTTGTGGTACATCAAGTATCCCATCTATCGCAGCAAACGTTTCATCCTCGTGGCCACCACGAGGCCGGAAACGATGCTGGGCGACGTGGCGGTGGCGGTGCATCCGGAAGACCAGCGCTATAAGAGCCTGATCGGCAAAACCCTCTGGCTGCCCATCTTGCATCGCAAGATTCCGATCATCGCCGATGCTGCCGTGGATCCGAAATTCGGCAGCGGCGCCGTGAAATTGACGCCGGCGCACGATCCCAACGATTTTGCCATGGGCGAACGCCACCAGCTCGAGCCGATTTTGGTGATGAATGAAGACGGCACGATGAATGCCGATGCCGGCCCGTATGAAGGCCTCGACCGTATGGAAGCGCGCAAGCGCGTCGTGGAGCAACTGGAGCGGGACGGTTTGATCGAGAAGATCGAAGAGCACACGCGCTCCGTGGGTCACTGTTATCGCTGCAACACCGTGGTGGAGCCCTATCTTTCCACGCAATGGTTCGTAAAGATGAAGCCGCTGGCCCAGCCCGCACTCGAAGCGGTGCGCAGCGGCCAAATTCAAATTCGCCCGGCACGCTGGCTCAAAGTTTACACGCACTGGATGGAAAACATCCGCGATTGGTGCATCTCGCGCCAACTCTGGTGGGGCCATCAGATTCCGGTGTGGTATCACAAGACCACCGGCGAAATGCATTGTTCCGTGAGAGGCCCGGCTGATCCCGAGAATTGGACCCGTGATCCCGACGTGCTCGACACCTGGTTCAGCTCCTGGCTCTGGCCATTCTCGACTTTTGGCTGGCCGAAACAAATGCCGGAGCTGAAGTATTTTTATCCCGGCAGCACGTTGGTGAGCGGCCACGAGATCATTTTCTTTTGGGTGGCGCGCATGGTGATGGCCGGCATTGAGTTCATGGGCGACATTCCATTTCGCAATGTTTATTTGCACGGTATCGTGCGCGACGCCCAGGGTCGCAAGATGAGCAAGTCGCTCGGCAACGGCATCGACCCGTTGGACATGATCGCAAAATACTCCGCGGACGCCGTGCGCCTGTCGCTGCTGATGCTCAGCAGCGAGGGCGCGGACGTCAATCTGGCCGAACGTGACATTGAAATAGGCCGCAACTTCACCAACAAGATCTGGAATGCCTATCGCTTCCTCATGCTGCATTTGAATGAAGAAGACGTGCGGGCGGCGCATACGGCATCCCTGGAGGAGGCGAAAGCGGCGCAGCGTTTGGAGCTCGCCGATCGCTGGATTCTTTCGCGGTACAGTAAAGCCGTGCAGCACCTGGCAAAGGCATTGGAGGAATTTCGTTTTCACGAAGCCATTGAGGCGGTGTACAATTTCTTTTGGAAGGAATATTGTGATTGGTATTTGGAGCTGATCAAGCCGCGCCTGAGCGGGAGTGACGAGCAGGCGCAGCGTACGGCCCTGCTCATCGCCGCGTTGGTATTCAAAAATGCGATGAAGATGCTCCATCCCTTTGCACCCTTCCTCAGCGAAGCGATCTGGCGCGGCGAGGGAGCGGAGAACACCATCGCCATGGGAAAGCACGAATCCGAAAGCATCATGACCGCGGACTGGCCGGCGGCTCTGCCGGAATTTGAGGATGCGGCGACTGAAGCTGATTTTGCATTGCTCCAGGAAATGATCGGTGCAATCCGAAACATGCGCGGGGAAATGAACGTGCCGACCGGCAAAAGCGCGGACGTGCTGGTTTCCGGCGGCAATAGGCAAGATACGGATTTGATCGCCAAGAATGAACGTTATTTCACCCATCTCGCTCGCGTAAAACAACTGACCTATCAACACGAGCCCGCGCGCCCGAAACTGGCCGCCACCGCGGTGGTGAAGAATTTCGAAATCATTCTCCCTTTGTCCGGCTTGATCGACGTCGAGGTCGAGCGCCACCGCCTGCAGAAAGAACGAGCGCGTCTGGAAAAACTGCTCGAAAGCTTGAATCAGCGCTTGTACAGCCACGACTTCATTGCCAAGGCCCCGCAAGAAGTGGTCGAGCGCGAGCGCCAAAAAAAAGTGGAATTTGAGGGCAGCTTGCAGCGTATTGTGAGTAGCTTGAGGCATTTGAGTGAATAACACGGATTCTTACTCTTACTCCCACTCGTACTCTTACTCCCACTCGTACTCATACTCCTACTCGTACTCGCTTTAGCGGCTTGGAAGACCGAGTATGAGTATGAGTACGAGTGGGAGTAAGAGCTAGGAGTAGGAGCAAGAGAAGTGAAATTCACCTCATGCCCCGCAAATTCCATCTTCGCCAGGCTCGCTTTTTTCGTTCTCGGAATGGGGGGCAGGAACGCTGATGCTGGTGAAGCTATGCTTCACACACGAAAACTGGGAAAGGAATAACATGACTTTGAAGCAACTTTTCCTCGGCGCCGTTGCGCTGCTGATTTTTGCCAAGGTGAGTATGGCCGTAGCACAAAACCAAGCCGTCCGCGTCACGGTGTATAACGACAACCTCGCCCTCGTGCATGAAACCCGCGAAGTGGAGTTGCCCAAACCCAGGGGCGTCTATTCCTTTCGCGACGTGGCGGCATTGATCGATCCGACCTCCGTGCATTTTCGCTCCTTGTCGAGTCCCACCGCCGTACGCGTGCTGGAACAGAATTTTGAATACGATCTGGTGAGCGCGGAGAAAATCCTCAGCCGGTATCTGGATCAAAGAGTCCAGCTCAGCACCAAACAAGGAACGGCCGTCGCCGGCAAACTGCTGAGCGCCAGCGGCAATCTGGTTTTGCAGGCCGATGATCAATCCATCAAGATTCTCAACGTGAGCGAGGTGGTTTCCACGGATCTACCGAAATTGCCCGAGGGCTTGATCACCCGGCCAACTTTGGTATGGGACGTCGAGAATACCGGTGCGAATAAGCAACGCGTGGAGCTTTCCTATCTCACGGCGGGGATGAGCTGGCATGCGGAATACGTCGGCGTGCTCGATAAAGACGACCGCAATCTGGATTTGTCCGGCTGGGTATCGATCGATAATCAGACCGGTGCGACCTATCCCGAGGCGCAATTGCTGCTAATTGCAGGCACGATTCATCGCGCACGGCCGCCCGAACGTTTCATGCGCAAAGCTTACGAAACCGCGATGATGGCCGAAGCCGCGCCCAGCTTCGAAGAAAAGGAATTTTTTGAATATCATCTGTACAGCCTCACGCGGCCTTCAACTTTGAAAGATCGCCAGCAGAAACAAATCGATCTCATGCCGACTGCGCGCACGCCGGTGAAGAAAGAATACATCTACGACGGCATGCGTGACGCGAAAAAAGTCCAGGTGACGCTGAACTTCAAGAACAGCAAGGAGAACGGCCTTGGCCTGGCGCTGCCCGCCGGCAAAGTACGCTTGTACAAGCCCGAAGGCGAAGCGCAAATCCTGGTGGGTGAAGATCTGCTCGATCACACGCCCCGCGACGAAGAAGTGCGCTTGAACGTCGGCGATGCCTTTGACGTCGTCGGTGAGCGCACGCGCGTCAGCTTCCGCCAAATGGGCGAGCGCGCCAATGAAGAGAAGGTGAAAATAGAAATCCGCAATCACAAGAGTGAGGCCGTAACCGTGAACGTGGTCGAGCACTTCAACGGAGATTGGAACATTCGCGAGCAGACCGCACCCAGCACGAAAAAGGACGCGAGTACGGCCGAATGGAAACTGAACGCTCCGGCGAGCGGCAAGGCGGAAGTGGAGTACACCGTGTATCGTACGTGGTGACATGCCGCTTAGCGAGGTTGTTCCGCTTCCTCCATTCCACGACGCGGAGGAGCTGCCACCAATGGATGAGCATCCGCAAGCAGGCAGTATGAGCGCGCCAAGCAAAGATCCGGTTGCGGCTTCGATTCGATTGCTGCGCGGGATCGGCTCGCAGCGGGCGGCTGAATTGGAAAAGATCGGCATCAAAAAAATTGCCGATCTTTTGTATTATCTGCCGCGGCGCTATCTCGATCGCTCGACCATCGTGAAATGCCGCGATCTGCGCGAAGGGTTGGAAGCAACAGTGGTGGGAAAAATCACCACCGGCAGGCTGGTGCCGGGCGGCCGGCGGCAACGCTACGAATTGACGCTGGCAGATGGCACCGGTTTTTTGAAATGTGTGTGGTTCAATCGCGTCAATCTCTGGCCGAAAGTGTTCGGACGCGGTGAAAACGTCGCGTTTCACGGCAAAGTGACGTTCTTCGACGGCTTCGGTATGATCCATCCCGACTTCGACAAGCTTGGCGAAGAGGGTGAAGCGCGCTTTTTGCATACCGGCACGATCATTCCGCTCTATCGATCGTCGGAGGCGCTGGGCAAGGCCGGATTGGACAGCCGCGGCCTGCGTCGCTTGCTGCGCCTTGCGGTCGACGATTTTGCGGAATTAATGGCCGATCCGTTGCCGGCGGCGCTCAAGAAAAAATACCGGCTCGTGGCGTTGCCCGCCGCCATGGCGCAGATTCATTTTCCCGAAAATGAAGTGCTGCTGAAAGCGGCGCGCGAGCGTTTGAAGTTCGACGAGTTGTTCTTTCTGGAATTGTTTCTTGCTTGCCGCAAACACGCCGTGGAAACGGAGGCGAATGGCATCGCTTTCACCGCCGTCGGCGAGCGCACGTGGGAATTGGTCGAAAAACTTCCTTTTAAACTGACCGAGGCGCAACGCCGCGTGCTGCGCGAGATACGAGCGGACATGAAATCGCCACACCCCATGCACCGCTTGCTTCAGGGCGACGTCGGTTCGGGCAAAACCGTGGTGGCGTTGATCGCGATGCTCATGGCAGTGGAGAACGGCTTTCAAGCCGCGCTCATGGCGCCCACCGAAATTCTGGCCGAGCAACATTATCTCACCAGCCGCAAATTTCTAGAACAGATCGGCGTGACAGTGGTGTTGCTCATGGGCGGGCAAAAGAAGCGCCTACGTGAAGAGATACTATCCCAGGTGGCGGCTGGCGAGGCGCAAATTGTCATCGGCACGCACGCGCTGATTCAGGGCGGCGTGCAATTTCAGCGCCTGGGATTCGTGGTGGTGGACGAGCAACATCGTTTTGGCGTTATGCAGCGCGCGGCTCTGCGCGAAAAAGGCGTTCAGCCCGATATTTTGGTCATGACGGCCACGCCGATTCCGCGCACGCTCTCGATGACGCTGTACGGCGATTTGGAGGTTTCGATCATCAATGAAATGCCGGCGGGCCGCCAACCGATCAAAACCGCCTGGCGGGCATCGACCAAGCGCAAGCAAATTCATGAATTCATCCGGCAGGAAATTGCCAATGGTGCGCAGGCTTACATCGTTTTTCCATTGGTCGAGGAAACGGAGAAAAGCGATCTCGCCGCCGCGACCGAAAGTTACGAGCAACTGCGCGCCGGCATTTTTCGCGACTTGAATCCGGCTTTGTTGCACGGCCGCATGAAAATGGCTGACAAAGAAGCCGTCATGGCCGCGTTCAAAGCCGGCGAGCACCAGGTGCTGGTGACCACCACGGTCATCGAAGTCGGGGTCGACGTGCCCAATGCCACGGTTATGATGATCGAGCATGCCGAGCGTTTCGGCCTGACGCAATTGCATCAATTGCGCGGCCGCGTCGGCCGCGGCACGAAACAATCGTATTGCATCCTGATCGCCGACGATCCCGGCGGCGCGGGTGAAAACACGCGCAAGCGCTTGCAAACCATGGTCGAAACCAACGACGGCTTTCGCATCGCCGAGGTGGATCTGGAATTGCGCGGCCCCGGTGAGTTTTTCGGTACCCGGCAACACGGCCTGCCGGAGCTAAAAATCGCCGACATCGTCTCGGACAGCAAATTATTATTTGCCGCGCGCGAGGAGGCTTTCGCACTCGCCAAACAGGACCCCCAACTGCGCAAACCCGAGCACGCCGCCGTGCGCGCGCATCTGATGCAGCATTATCGTGAGAGGTTGGAGTTTGTGCAGATTGGGTGAATACGCCCAAGTTATAACATTTCCTCCTGCTCATACTCTTACTCATACTCTTACTCGCTTTGCCGTAACCTGTAACAGCGAGTATGAGTATGAGTATGAGTACGAGTAAGAGTAAAAGTACGAGCAATTCTCTCATGAAACACAAGGCTCTTTCACAAAAAGGTGTCGCTATGCCCGAATTGACTCCCGAACAAAAGCATCAAGTCTTGTTCATGCAATTGGTATTGACGTTTCAACAAGCTGCCTGGCAGCAAATGGGAAAGATTCCCGATCCCATCCACAACAAGATTACGCGTGATCTCGAGCAGGCGCGCCATTCGATTGACCTGCTGGACATGTTGAAAGCGCGCACCAAAGGCAATCTTGGCGCCGAAGAAGCCAGCTTTCTCGATCAAATCCTGCGCGAGCTGAAGCTGAACTATCTCGACGAAGTGGACAAAGACAAGGATCAGCAGGCCAAAGAACCATCAGAGCAGGAAGATACGGGCGCGGCCTCGGAAACACCATCGCAATAAACAATGATGATTCACTGTTATTATTTGTTGTGCCATCATCCTTTTAGGAGCATTTGAATGTCTCACAGCAAATTGAATGCGATTATGGCGGCTGCCATATTCGTCATTTCCCTATTCGTTTACGGGAGCACGGTTGCGCCGACGACTTCATTCTGGGACTGCGGCGAGTTCATCGCGTGCTCGTACATTCTGGGCGTGCCGCATCCGCCGGGTGCGCCGCTGTTCATTCTCCTGGGCCGTTTGTTCACCATGATTCCGGAAGCACTGATCAAGGACGTCGGCCTGCGCGTCAATATCATGTCGCCGCTGCTGAGCGCGCTGACGGCCATGCTGTCTTATTTGATCATTGTGCGCCTGGTTTTGATCTGGAAGGAAACACCACGCACGTGGATGGACAAGCTCGGCGTATATGGCGCGGGTGTGATCGGTGCGCTGGCTTTTGCATTTTCAGACAGCCAGTGGTTCAACTCCGTGGAAGCCGAAGTGTACGCTGGCTCAATGTTTTTCACGGCCATCGTCATTTGGCTCATTTTGAAATGGATGGATTACGCGGACAGCTCGCAAGCCGATCGGTACATCCTGATCATCTTTTATCTGATGGGCCTGGCCATCGGCGTGCACTTATTGAATCTGCTAGCGCTGCCGGCCATCGCCATGATCATTTTTGCACGCCGCTATCAAGCTAAGAAAGAAGATGTTTTCCAGGAATTCTTTCTGATGCTGGTCGCGTCCGGGCTGGGCCTGGCGAGCGTGGGTCTGATCAACTCCGGCGTCGTACGCGGCTTTCCGGCATTGATGAAAAGCTTCGGCTGGGAAGCGCTGGTGATTGTCATGCTTGTGCTGTTCGGCATCGCAGTCTGGGCGATCCGCAACCAGCGCCGGCTCGCGGCCCTGGTGCTCATGTCGGGAATTCTGGTCGTCGTCGGTTATTCGACGTACACGGCGCTCTTTATTCGCTCGACGCTCGATCCTAAGATCGACGAAAACAATCCTGATACCGGCGAACGCCTGGTGAGCTATCTCAATCGCGAGCAATACGGCGATTGGTCGATCGCGCAGCGTAGCGCGCCGTTGTGGGAATACCAGATCAAGAAGATGTATATTCGCTATTTCGGCTGGCAATTCATCGGTAAGGGCACGACGCTCGACGAGCAAGGCCGCATCACCGAAACCCTCACGCTGCGCGGCTTGCTCGGATTGCCGTTTCTGCTGGGGGTGATTGGAATGTTTTATCATTTTTACAAAGACTGGCGGCGCGCGTGGCCCATTTTCGCTCTGTTCATCCTCACCGGCCTGGCCATCATCGTTTACTTGAACCAGCCCGATCCGCAACCCCGCGAGCGCGACTATTCCTACACCGGTTCCTTCTTCGTCTTCGCTTTGTGGATTGGGATCGGCCTGACCGCGATCATGGATTTGATACAACAAGTCTTGGCGCGAGCCGGCGCCAAGCAGGCGAACGGCCGCATTGCGGTCGATCGCGCCGGCGGGATCGTCCCTGCGCCTGCGGGCGCTCAGGCCGCCAATAACATTTTTGCCACGGCGGTGGCTGGCCTGGTCCTGGCGGCGGTGCCCGTACGCATGGCGATTTTCAACTACGAATC
The DNA here is from genome assembly GCA_050732395.1 of bacterium. GTDB lineage: Bacteria > Zhuqueibacterota > Zhuqueibacteria > Zhuqueibacterales > Zhuqueibacteraceae > JBIOXB01. The sequence continues at coordinate 1,507 of JBOHQX010000401.1, read as the reverse complement.
GCACGACCGCACCGGCAACTATGTTGCCTACGATTATTCCTACAATATCTTACAATCGTGCGCCCCCAACGCCATCCTGTTCACGAACGGCGACAACGATACCTTCCCTCTCTGGTTCTTGCAATACGTCAACAACATCCGCACCGACGTGCGCGTGGTCAACTTGAGCTTGTTGAACACCAATTGGTACATCAAGCAACTGCGTGACGACGAGCCCAAGGTCGCGATTCGCATGTCCGACGAGGAAATTGAAAACGTTCAGCCCAGGTTATTTCAGGCCGCCAATTTCAATATTCCCGTGCCGCCGGCAATTTATGATGTAGCCTACCAGGAAATGGCGAAGCTCGACAGCGCGCTGAAGCGGGAAGCCTCGCCTGCCCTCCGTTTCGAATTAAAGCCCACGCTGAATACGCCTTACGGATCGGCGCTGCGCGTGCAGGACTTGATGATTCTCAAAATTTTGCAGGACAACCAATTCCGCCGGCCGGTTTATTTTGCGGTCACGGTCTCACCGGATAATAAAATCAACCTGGATCCGTACATGCGCATGGACGGCCTCGCGTTTCGCGTCATGCCGGGCGTAAAGGTCGACCGCCGTCTGGTCGAGCCGGATCTGATGTGGACGAATGTGAACGAGAAGTTTTTGTATCGCAATCTGGACAATCCCGAAGTTTATAACGACGACAACATCACCAGCCTCTTGCAAAACTACCGCTCGGCCTTTTTGCACTTGACGCAATTCCATCTCTCGCGCCGGGAAAACGATCTAGCGTTGCGCGCACTCGATCGCATGAGTCAAGTGATGCCAGAAACCGTGATTCCGACGAACGATTTCCGCATCAGCGAAGCCATCGGCCTGATGTACAGCCAGGCCGGACGGCCCCAGGAGTTGGACAAGCGATATCGCCAAATCGTGACACGCGAATTTACCAACTTGGACGAGCAACAAAAGCTGCAATTTGCGGATTACTTCGACTATCGCGGGCAAAGCGTGTTGGCCGAATCGCTGGTACAGGACTTGATCGAGCAAAAACCGGATTTTGGCGAAGGCTATTTGTGGCTGGGAAAATACTACGACAAACAACGCCGCTATGACGCAGGCGTCGAAGTCGTGAATCGATGGCTGGCGAAACGGCCGGAAGACAGAAACGCACAAACATTGTTGGCGCAATTGCGTACCTTCGCGCGCGCCGATTCCCTGCGCGCGGCGCCGGTGAATACGGCCAGCGACTCGGTTCAAAAATAATGGTAACATTGTTGATTGTCATTTAGAAGGAATCTTGGTCAGCGTCACCAACAGCGTTTGGTTTTTATAAGGATGGTGTTTTTAGATTGCTTCGGCAAAACTCACCAATATTCCTTCTGAATGACGGGGTTAACGAGCTTAGAGCCTGTCCGAAAACCCTGAAATGTCATCCCGCAGGGATCTTGGTTGACTCGGGCACAGTGCCGATTTCAGGCCTAGGTGCCGAATCTACCAAGATGCCTTCTGCATGACAGAATGAGG
>JBOHQX010000400.1:0-6072 GCA_050732395.1 bacterium | reverse complement strand
GTCGGCCAGGGCCGCCACCGCATACAGCAATCGGTCAATGCGTTTCCATGCCTTTAAGTTTGCGGCAGTCCCAAGTATATAGAGGGAAGAGCGGAGACCAAGCTCAGCGTAGACGACCTCGGGCGGGCGCATGGGCTGCATTAAATCCGTTGATAGTGCATTGTAGGTTACCTTGAAGGATTCTTCCGGAATGTGATATAGTTTCGCGCCGCACCGTGCGCCGTACCTGGTGTTGCCTGAAAAACCCTGGAAAAAGCAACGAAGCAGAATGGCGAGAATCCCGTGCAGTACGCGTTTTTTCAGAGGATAATCGATCAGTCCTGCTCTGTGCGTGTAAACACGACGCGCCTGCACGCATCTGAGGCTGGCCAGGAACAGTAACAATTCGCCGGCGTGGAAGTGATGTATGTCAAATGGCCGCATGGTCTCAACAATCTTCCCGAAATGACTCAAGGCGTGGCCATGCGGCAAGTCGAGGGCTATTACTTCGCATGCGAGCGCTCGCATCCGCGTCTCGTATACTCCACCCCCTTGTGCGAAGAGTACCGCCGGCTTTAACTCCGGGTCCCGCAATTGCTCGCGCACGAGTTGATAAACGGCGCGTTCTGCACCTCCCATTTGTCCATGCCAAAGGCAATGAAGGACGCGTAAGGGTCTGGACACGGTACGAAACTCTCATTCGTTTGAATCGCGCGCGATTAACGCTTCCCTCAAATGTGCCAGGGCATATAACATCCAGGCCTGCGACCACCGCATATAGGGGATGCGGTTTTTGATCAACCTGCCTTTCTGATAGTAAAAATAGCCCTGGAAATTCTGCATGTGGCGGATGGCCCATTGGCACACGGTGAGCGCCAAATCAAGGTTGCTCTCGTTCAGATGTTTGAGCTCAATCAGCGTCACCAGGCTCTGAGCGAGTGCATGAGTGTCGATTGGATACAGGCGATTATGATAATACCTGGGGAGACCCTCCCGGGTAAAGAAGTGGCTGCGGTAAAAATCAAATCCCCTTCGAATGTTTTCCCACCAGTCACGCCTTCCGGTATAGCGGCAGAGGTGGTGCAGAGCAACCAAATTGTATCCGGTGTGAAAGTTGTCGATCCACGTTTGCTTCCGGCCTTCGCCGTAGCGCCAGGAGCCATCGCCTCGTTGCCGGGCGATGGAGAACCGCGCCGCGGCAATGGAGCATTCAAGAAAAATTTCTTCCGCGGTCATCTGATGCAACCTCGCCAAAAAAGTGGAGCCCAGGAGGTTGGCATTATGCACCTGCTCGAAATCAGACGGAGTATAGCTAAAGCATATGCCATGATTATCCTGTGTCCTCTGCAAGCCATACAGCAGAAAATGGCCTGCGCTCATGGCAATATCCAGATAAAAGCGGTCATGATAGCGGCTATACGCGTCGAGGAACGCGTTGCCAACGAAAGTCGTGCAGATTATATTGGGAGTGCCCTTGCAGGCCAGAAAATGTCGGGCTTGCCAGTCAAAATTGTAGCCCCAACAAAAATGGGGACAGCCCGGCGCTTTCGACGCGCACAGCCTGTTCAACAGTAATACGATGGTATCGCGCCCAACACACACTCCGGCATGGGAAAGTTTCAGAAGCGCGGATACAAAAAGCGCGAGACCCTTGGGGTTGGACTCCTTGGGTACACGCAAGAATGGGCGGCAATTCACCGGCGAGTGTTTCATACATTGGATGAGAATCAATCTCGCCAGTTTGCTCCGGTGGCGAAGCAGACCGGCAAAAACAGGACTATTCAGGCCATCATAAGGATCATACCCGGACCAATCATTGCGAGCGCAATACTCGAGCAATTTGATTGTCGCCTGTTCGATCATAGCCTGATGGTGTCTCCTTGACGCAGCGCGCGCACCGCAGCCAGGCAGGCCTGGTGTACGTTGGCGATTTCATGAAAGGGCATCGGGCTTTCTCCGCTTTGCAGTCCTCTGATCCATGCCTCCACCTGGTTCTTCTGTCCTTTGTCCTGCACCAGCCATTTCCTTTTTACTTTTCTTCCACCAGACCAAAGCTCAATACTTTTGAAATCGTTGATCACACCGATTTTTCCTTCACTGAAGACCTCGATATGTTCTTTCGAAAGGCCGGTATCGCCTTTACTGGTGTAAACCAGCGTACCGACCGAGCCCTCACTCATTCTCAACGTTATGGAAAAATCTTCCCACAATGCGGGCAAACGATCTGGCCGGGGAATGGCCAGGGCACCCACCGTTTCGATCGTGGCCTCGGTCAAGGCGACGATCAAGTCTATGAAATGACAGGCTTCCCCAAGCAGGCGCCCGCCGCCTGCTTCCGGATCGTGAATCCAATGGTCGTGCGGCAAGGGCCCGGCATTCACACGAATCAGGACCTGTTTCGGCCCGCGCCGGGAAGCAAAATGTGCTTTGACCATCTCAATGGCGGGGGAGAACCGGCGATTGAAGCCTGCCATGATGGAACCGTGACAACTATGGGTCGCAATCGCAGTAATCTTTTCTAACTCTTCAAGATTCATGACCAGAGGCTTTTCCACGAACACGGATTTCCCTTGCTGCAATGCCCGCATCGCATAAGAGGCGTGGTCCTGATGCCGGGTCGCGATCACGATGGCGTCGGACCCGGAAATGATCTTCCCGCAATCAGAGTCGACGGATCGGAATCCGAATTCCTTGGCGATATGAAGAGCGGTCGTTCCCGTCGCCGTGCAAAGAGTTCCCAGAGTCACGCCGGCATTCTGTTGGAGATAGGGCAATAGATGCGCCGTTGCATAATTGCCAGCGCCGATGACACCGACGACGATTGGGTGACTATTCGGCTTGGGCTTCAAGTCGATTCGCGTGGGTGACCTCGAGGCTTCGTGCCTGTATTCAAGCAAAACGCCGAGATGATATACCCGAGGCCTGGCCTGAACGAGAGCGTAGGCTTGCGCTGCTTGCGCGATCGGGAAGCGATGCGTGATGATCGCGTGCAATTCAACTTGTTGATTTCGAATCAGCTCCAAGAAACATTGCATGTTGCGCCGGGCTGTGAAGCGAACGTACGCAAAGGGATAGTCAAGGCCTTTTTCCTCATATTTGGGATCATACCGGCCCGGGCCATATGAGCGAGAGAAACGCAGATCGAGCTCTTTGCGGTAATAAGCATCACGTGACATGTTCATGCCCACGGCGCCGACAACGACCACACGTCCTTTCTCACGCGTGATCGCCCCCGCTTGCTCGATAGGACGGCTGGAACGAGTGGCAGCGGCAATGATCGTGGCATCGACGCCGTGTCCTCCGGTGAAAGCCTGAACCTTGTCGAGGAGATCGCGGTCATCGATAGAAATGACCTCAAGGCAGCCAAGTTGTTTGCCCAGCATCAGGTGGTTCGGCGCAACGTCCAGTCCAATGGTTTGGCAACCGCTGGCCTTCAGGATCTGAACGGTCAATAGCCCGATCAATCCTAGCCCGATTACGGCAACTCGTTCGCCAATCTGCAAACCCGCCTGCCGCACGCCTTGCAGCGCGATGGCGCCCACGGCCGCGAAAGCAGCACGATCCAGACCGACGCTTTCTGGAACCCGGGCCACCAGATTTTGCGGAACAGCAATAGTCTCGGCATGGTTGGCGTACTCGCCAGCACAAGCCACTTGATCGCCCCGCTTCAAGCCCACGACGTCTTCAGCAACCTCCAAAATCACACCGGCACTTGAATATCCCAGAGAAACCGGCGTGTTCAATCGTTGCCATACACTCAGCCAGGTCCGCCACGGCCCGTCTTGCCTGGCCTTTTGCAGAACTTTTTTCACCAAATCCGGCCGCGATCGGGCTTTGGCCAGCAGACTCTTCTTGGCGATATCGAGCTTGGCTCTTTCGGTGCCAGCGGAAATCAGCGAATAGGCCGTTTGCACCAATACTCTACCCTTGCGTAACAGAGGCGCCGGTGCCTCCATGACCTCGAGCTGGCCGGTACGGTAGCTTTGAATGACCTGTTTCATCTAATCAAAAAACGTTCTCAACCAAATCTCGTTACAGAGCAAAGTCCAAATGAGGTGCGCATTGTCTTCCGTCCCCTTGCGGTCGTTTTGAATTTTTCTCCAAACCGTTTGCGGATTGTAAATGTCTCTTCTTTGTAATGAACCCGGCGACAAATAGTCACCGATCATTTCGGCCAGAGGCCCTCTGATCCACGATCTCAACGGAGCTCCAAAAGGTGCCTTCCGGCGATGCACGAGGTCCCGGGGAAGGTAGCCGGCCGCTACTTTCTTGAGCAGATATTTTTGAGACGTTCCGTTTATCCTGAGCCGAGGGGGTACCGAGAACATGAATTCCACGAGGCGATGATCCGTGAAAGGAGGCCGGCTCTCCACGCCGGCGGCCATGGTGCACTTGTCGATATAGGTCAGGTTGTGATCGGGCAAAAACACTTGGGTGTCATTCAAACATATTCTGGTCAAATAAGAGATATCGTCTCTTTCCAGAGTTTGAATTTGTGAACGAACGAAATGAGTCATCCAGTAATCGCGGCCATTGCACTGAGCCGGGGTAAAGAGGCCGGCAAATTCCTCCGGGCCGAACGTGCGCGAGGCGAAATATCTCGACACAGATGGAAGGGAACCAAATGACACGAATCTTTTAACCCAGCGCGCCCTTCTTAGGCCCCGCTGCCTGGTCGCAGCCGGAACGTGCCGGACAATTTTTTTGATCAATTCTTGTGCGAACGCCGGCACGTAAGCTTGATACAAATCAGCCCAAAGGCACGCCAACTGATGGCGATATCCTCCAAAGATCTCATCGCCCCCCATGCCATTCAACAAAACCACGATGCCGTTTTCTTTTGCCGTTTTCGCGATCAAGTAGGTGTTAATGGCAGCAGGATCGGCGAGAGGTTCATCCAAATGCCAGAGCACCCTAGGAAGGAGCTCGACCATATCGGGCCTGATCGTCAATTCATGATGTTGGCACTGGAACAAGCTGGCGGCTTTACCGGCGAACTTGCCATCGTCGGGAGTTTGCTCGAAGCGCCGGTCTTCTTCAGCGTATTTGATGGTGAAAGTGCTGATTTTTTCAGTAGCATTTTTCGACATCAAGGCCACGATCAGGGACGAATCCAGCCCGCCACTCAAGAACGCGCCGACGGGCCGATCCGAGATCATTTGGCCACGGACGGAGAGATTCAATAAATGATCCAGCTCGTTCGCGGCCTGGTCTTCGTTGATATTGGTCTCCTGCGGTGATATTTGCCAATAGCGCTGTACTTCTATTCTTTCGCCGTCAAAAGCCAAAGAGCTTGCCGGCTGGAGCTTGTAAATGTCCCGGAAGCCGGTCAAGGGCGAGACCTGATGCATGGCGGGTGTATGGAGGGCACTGTAATCGATTTGTCGCGGCGCGAGACCGCTTGCCAAAATGCTCTTGATTTCCGATGCAAAGACCAGCACGCCGTTTCTGCAAAAATAATAAAGTGGTTTTACGCCGAGCCGATCCCGTGCCAGGAAGACTCTCTTGCGCTTGCTGTCCCAAATGGCCAGGGCGAACATGCCATTCAGTCTTTTTAGAAAATCGTCTCCCCACTGCTGATAAGCGCAAAGCGCTACTTCCGTGTCCGTTTCCGTGGTGAAGCGATGCCCTTTGGCCATGAGCTCCCTTCGGATCTCCCGATAGTTGTAGATTTCACCATTGTACGTTATCCATAAACGTCTCGAGGCATCGGGCATGGGCTGGTGACCGCGCGGGGAGAGATCGAGGATGCTCAATCTGGTATGACCTAAGGCGGCACGGCCTTCTGCAAATATCTCGATGCCCGAATCATCCGGGCCGCGATGCGCCAGGATTTTGGTCATGGCCTCGATCACACGCACATTCGCCGTGCCGGCGAGCCCGCAAATTCCGCACATGGCTTCTTTTTACCCAAATTTTGCAACGAAAAGAGAATCGCAACAAAAAAGCTTCAAAATTGGTGACTATTCAGCTCAAAAAAGAAGAGTAAACGGATAGAGCGGATTGAACGGATAGTGATTCTGCAAAACAAGTTTTAGAAATCCGCGTTATCCGTTCAATCCGCTTACAAGAGATAGGAGCTGACTGGTTACG
>JBOHQX010000399.1:0-75399 GCA_050732395.1 bacterium | reverse complement strand
AGATGCCTTCTGCATGACAGAATGAGCTTTTCGGATAGATTCTAAGCAAAGTACTTGCCAAAGAGAAACAGACAAGCTACATTTTGATTAATTGAAAACATTGAACTTACAGCACTTTGCTGAGCTGGCTGCTCTGGAATTTTGTTGTTATTCCAAGCCTTGTAGCAAAAAGTTACACAGCATGAGAAAGGTTTTGGTAAGCAGGCTAGTACAGCTCACTTCAACGTTTCTACCGGGAGAGAGTATTGCTATTACCCCAATTCATTGGCAGGTAAATGGCATGGTTGTAATCATCATCCCATGTGTGGAGCGTCTTGCTGCGATCTTGCTTTATTTCAATTGATTCAAACCGAAATCGTTTTGGCCTTGATTGTTGGGCCTGAGAAGTTTCCCTTTCGTTCAATGTCGTGAGACTTCACCGCAATTGTGCAAACAAGTCCATCTGCCTCGAGAAATTCGGCCAGCGCACGCCTTCCAATTCCAGCAAGCGCCGCTTGATATTTGTGCCGGCAGAAAAACCGCCGAGCTTGCCACCGGCGGCGACGACGCGATGGCAAGGAATAACCATTGGAATAGGATTGTTGCCCAGGGCCTGGCCCACGGCACGCGCAGCCTTGGGCTGTCGCAAAAACTCGGCGACTTCGCCGTAGGTATAAACCTGCCCATACGGAATCCTGCCGACAAACTCCAGGACTTGCCGTTGAAAACCTGGCGTGATAAAACGCCAATCAATCGGAATCATAAAATGATCGCGACGGCGCTGTAAATACTCACGCAGCTCTGCCACCAGTTTCGCCGTGGCCTGACGGTCGCGCACGATCCAGGCCTCCGGCCGCAGCTCACGCAATTCCTCCTCGATTTCAAAAGGCGTGCGGTCGGAAAAATGAATCATGCAGACGCCCTGCAGGCTCATGGCCACCCACACCGGTCCGACGAGTGCATGATAGAGCAGATCATAATAAATCTGCCGCCGCCGCAATTGCTTTTGAATGGCCGTACGCAAGAGCGGGGCATGCTCCGCGCCGCCCATTTCTTGCACCAGCGTTTCCACGCCCGACAGCATCTCGCGATATAACGCCAGCTCGCGGCTGCAGGCGGAACAGTCGGAGACGTGATGATGAAGGCGCTGTTCATCTTCCGACGACAAGTTGCCGAGATACAACGCCATCACCTGGTCTTCATTGATGTGACCGGTGAGCTGCATTGTTCCTCCGGGAGCGAGGGTTCGAACTTGTTCGTCCATGCGGAAACTAAAGTCCTTCACGTCGTGCGGGCTGCCCATCAAGGATCAACTCATGCGTCAGCAATGCCGTCACGTTTGGATCGAGCGTCACCCGATCCGGAATGCGCGGCATTTTGATGAAAATTTCGTGCTCACGCTGCGTCATCTCTACCCTCACCAGTCCTTTCTCTTCGCCGGCTTGCCAGCCGATTTCGAGAGGCAAGCGAAAAAAGTATTGCTTCTGCGTCTGCTTCAAGCTCATGGCAACGCTGCCGAGGCCGGGCTCCCATTGCCAGCCGGTTTGTACGTGCGGGTGGCCGGGCTGTTCCAGCCATTGCTTGAAGAACCACCCCAATGACGCACCGCTCACTTCCTCCATCACGGCGAGAAAGCCCGCCGTGGTCGCATTGCCATGGCGATAGCGGTCATAATAGGTGCGCAGGCCCTGCCAGAATTCCTCGTCGCCAACCACTTGACGCAGCATGTGCAAAACCCACGCGGCTTTGGAATAGTTGTTGGCATTGAGCAACTCCATATAATTGCTGATGGTCGAGTCGAGAATCGGGCCCCGCGGCTGTTGTTGCGCGAACCGCAAATAAGTCTCGCGGCAGGCCGCCATTTTCTCACGGAGTTTTTCCTGGCCTTCGACGTGTTCATAGAACAAGGCTTCGCCGTAGGTGGCAAAGCCTTCGCTCAACCAGAGATGCCGCCAGTTCGCGGGCGTGACCGCGTCGCCGAACCATTGATGCGCGATTTCATGCGCCGTCGTACCTTCGAGACCGCGTGCTTTGCCGAAGCTGTTTTCCGAAAAGAAAATCACGCTGGCGTTCTCCATGCCGCCGAAACGCGTGGCCGATTGCACCAATGCCAGCTTTTGATAAGGAAAGTCGCCGATCTTCTTCGTGAAAAACCTCATCATCTCTGGTACACGGCCAAAGTTCTCTTGCGCGTGTGGCGCCTCTTCGGGATAGACGTAATAGTCGACCGCCGGCGCAGCCTCGGCGGCAAAAGTACCGGTCGAAAATTCCGCCGCACCGAAGACCATGCAATACGTCGGTATGGGCGTGCTTTCCCGCCAGTGCCAGGACTTGCGATTCTGACGCAATTCTTGCACTTCTAGCATTTGGCCGTTCGCCACGACGGTATAGTGCGCCGGAACCGAGATACGAAAATCAATCTTGGCTTTATCCGAAGGATGATCGATGCCAGGAAACCAGAAGCTGGCGCGATCCGGCCAGTTATCCGCAAAAATGGTGCGCCGTCCGAATTTGTTGTCGCGCATGATCAGCCCGTCGTTCGGCTCGCCGGAATAGGCAATGCGCAATTGCAGCGTATCACCAAGCGCATGGCTTGCAGGCAGCGCAATGTTGAGGGCATGGCGATCATGTTCAAAAGGAGCCATGTGCTGCCCAATCCAGACGCTGGCGACGGACATCTGCTTCAGATCCAATCGCAGCTCGGCAGGGGCCGCCGGGCCCAGCTTCGCAATGATGGTCGCCTCCCCGTGAATGTAATTGTTGCTATCATTCACGGCGACGGCAAGCTCATACTGCAAAACATCGAAGCCTGGCTGGCGCACGTAGAGGTCTTGCGCACGCGTACAAAGGGAGAACCCCAGGAGCGGAATCAGTGCGAGTCTGCGCGCTCGAGACATCAGGGCTCTCCGGCTCGTTCCAGCGCGACGAAATCCGGCCGCAATCGGATAAACGCCATACCCACGCGATTCTCGCTCTGCTTGATTTGCGCTACGACCTCGTCAAAGAACTGATCGACGACTTGATTGGCTTCCGGCCGCGAAGAAGCATGCCGGAACAAGACGTTATCGTAACGATCGCGGATGATGAAGCCCATGTGTGCCGAAAATATCCCCGGCATTTTTTGTATGATGCTCGCAATCTCCCCGCCGCGCAGATTGTTTTTGATCGCAGGCAAATACTCGACCGGAATGTACTTAATGGTCATGGTTTGTGCCGGCGGCACTCCGGTGAGCTCGCTGTCCGGCAGGCCGAATTTGTGAAAGAACGCGGGCCGGTCGATGACTTTGCTCATGTCGGCACAGTATTGTGCGCCGATTTCCACCGTCGCCTCGGTGAGCAGCCAGGCATTGTTCGGCACCCAATCCGCGTGCGTATAGTGATTGCGCGTGGTAAATCCGATTTCGCCCTGACGATAGCGCAGGCGCAATAAATTTGCAAACATTTCTTCAAAACTGCCGGAAATAGTCATCGCGAGAATCTGCTCGCAAAACGTCATACAGTCCGCGCGCGCAAAATCCACCAGCGGATCGCGATCGTATTTCCCGTCCGCACCTTCGCCCAAACAGAACAACGCATAGGGAGTTCCCCTGGCGCGTTCGGAATAAATCGCCAGGCGGCGATTCAAATCCTTCTCGCGGCCACTCACTTCGCGCAGGAAGCTATCGATCGGTTTCGCGAGCATTTCGTTCAGCGCCGGCCGCGGCAGGTATTCATAATCTTCGCGGTAACGTTTGCGCATGGCTCCGGCAATCGGTTCCTGCACGAGGTACACCTCGATCTCATTCGCATTGCGCATGCGCACCGCGCGCGAAAAGCTGTTGTCGACATCTTCTTCACTGCCGACGAACAAGTCGATGCGATCGCGCTTGATCGCACGGCCGGTATCGTGTGCGAAAAAAAAGCCGTCATGCGTCTCGCCCGAGGGCAACAAGGCGCCATGCGCTTGCGGAATATAGAGCACGCTGCCGATCAAAACCTGCCTCGGATTCACAGCGGCCGTCCGATAGGGTATGAGCCTGTAGTTTTCCACACCGAAGCCGAACGGTGCGTTTTCGGCGATTTGGTAGTAGGCTTCGCGGCCGTTGTTCGCCGCGCCGGCGCCGTTCGCGCTTCTGAAACCTGCAAAACTCACGACGCGGCCATCGGCGAGCTTGCCCACGCCTTCAATTTCTAATTTAGCTTTGAACGAAGCGGAAACCATGGCAATCTGCTTGCCGTCTTCATTCGCCAACGCGCTGGCCTTCGGAGCATTTGCAAAAGCCGGCTTGCGCTCATCAACCATGCTATAGAAAGTCGTTTGTAATCTACCGATTTTTTGATATGCTTTGCGCGGCAGCATGGGCAGCGAAACTTCTTGTGACCACGAGCAGCCATGCGCCACGAACAGGAGTGCAATGATCAACGAGGTCCTGTGAGAGGGTTGCAACATAGGCCCATCCTAATTCAAATAAAACCAGAGTCAGTGGCGTGAATGTACGAAATATAAACAGCGCAGGCCGGAAAACCAACGACTAAATGGCGAAGCTCGAGGCTGAAAGCAAGCACCGAAATGAATGGCGTGCAACTTTCTTTCGAGGTATTCGTTATAAATCCTGTAACCCTCAAAATGATATTTTATAGGTTACAAACCAGAGCGAGCATTGTTTCACAGCGAGAAAACGTAACTGTAGGCCAAGTAATAAACAGTTTGACCTGCTGAAGGTCTTTCTTTGCGAAATCTCTGCGTCGTTGCGTGAAAGTTTTTGCTTTCTTTGCACAGATTTGACTACTAAGGCCTACACCAGCCTTTCAGACAAGCTGAAAGCTGAAGCACTTCGTGCAGCATCAAATTTTACCCGCGGATTGAAGAACCCCACCGATCATAGCTTCATCGGTGGGATTCTTCAATCCGTGGGAAATTTTTAGGTCAAAAACTTTTAGAATTTTATTCTGAGTTTATTTCGCTAAACGCCTAACATCAAACTCCCCGCACCATTGCTTATGAATTTTACTCTCGCAGGCGTACGCGCCGGCGCGCAACGCTTTGCGCCGCTGGCGGTGAGCGTGTTTGCCTACGGCATGGTGTTCGGCATGCTTGCAAGGCAGGCCGGATTGAGTCTTACAGCGTCGGCAGCCATGAGCCTGCTCGTCGCCGCCGGTTCATCTCAATTCGTCGCCATTGGCATGTGGCATGCGCCGTTGCCGGTGGTCTCAATTCTTGTGACCACGCTGGTCGTCAATTTGCGTAACGTGCTCATGGGTGCGGCAATCCGCCCGTATCTCGCTGCACTCCCGGCGCGCTTGCGGTACTCGATGCTGTATGTCATGGGCGACGAAAATTGGGCGTTGACCATGCGCGAATTCGAGCAGGGCGGGCGCGATTCAGGTTTCTTTCTGGGGAGCGGCGCGCTCAGCCTGGCCGCATGGGTGAGCTCGACCGTCGCCGGCTATCTTGCCGCGAGCGCGATACCCGATCCGGCAAGCTTCGGTCTCGACTTTGCGTTTACCGCGGTGTTCCTTGCCCTGCTCGTGGGCACGTGGAAGGGCAGGACAAGCCTGCTGCCGGTGATTGTCGCGGCGGTCACGTCGCTCATTGCTGGGCACGCATTGGAAGGCAAATGGTATATTCTGATTGGAGGCCTGGCCGGCAGTTTAACGGGAGCGTGGCGCGATGGTACCTGATACTGCAACCTTCGTGACGATTCTCGGCATGGCAGTCGTCACCTATGCCACACGCGCAGGCGGGGTCTTGTTGATGGGGCACGTGCCCGTCTCGCTTCGCGTCGAACAATGGCTGAAACAAATCCCCGCCGCCGTCATCACGGCTCTCATCGCACCGGAGGTATTCAACGGCGGCATTACGACGCTCGTCGCCGGTGCAATCACAGCCGTTGTTGCGGTTCGCACGAAAAGTGTGCTGTCAGCAATGGTAACGGGCGTTATAACAATATCTATCCTGAGGAGATTGCTATGATCGCAAGAATCTGGCATGGCGCCACGACCGCCGCCGATGCGAAAAAATATCTCGACTATTTGAATGGGACGGGCGTTTTAGAATGCCGCGCCACGGAGGGCAATCAAGGCGTGTACGTGCTCAGCCGGATCGAGGGGAATACTGCACATTTTCTATTCATCTCACTTTGGAATTCCTATGATGCCATAAAGAAATTTGCCGGCGCTGAGATCGACAAGGCGAGATACTATCCAGAGGATAAAGAGTTTCTGCTCGAGCTCGAGCCAACAGTAGCGCACTATGAAGCCTCGGCATTCATTTGAGGGCAGAGGTCAAAACTCAGGGCTTACCGAAGCTTTTGTAGTGCGCTCATACGCTCCCGGCATCTTCACGCGCTCGCGCCAACAAAGCAGTGGGATAGAGATCGATTTGCAAAACTATCGCCCACAATCTCCCGTCCAAAAAACGCACCAGCAATTGGTGAGTGACTTCAAGCTCATTCGCATCGGGATACAACGCACGGATATTGCCGAACACTAACTGTCTCGACAGATCTCGCAAACTCACGATGCTGCTCAGCTTCTGTGCCGGCGTTCGCTTACGCCAAAGCGAGACGAGCCCCGCTTTCATCTCCCCCGAAGTGTCTTGGGCTAGTGTGCCGCATTTCCTCTGTATTGAATTTGTCAGGAAGATATGAGACTGGCTGGAATTCCTCAAGCGGTTTCATGCGTCCTCGAGCCAGATCGAACTTCTGCAGCAAGTGCAGGGCTGGCCCAAGAGGCGACGGTGCTTGCATATCCAAACAAATTTCCTTACTTATGAATCTAACGATTTGCACCGGAGTGCAATGCTTTAGCATTGCATGCCATTTTGTTTGTTGACCTTGCACGCACAATGATCACAGACCTGCAAAACTAAAGTTTTGCGCTCCGGACTTCAAGCGGCTAAGTTCTTACCTCAAAACGATGGAGGACAAGATGAAGATCGGAATCCTTGGATCCGGAGTCGTTGGACAGGTGTTGGGCAACGGCTTTATCAAGCACGGCTACCAAGTCATGATCGGAACGCGCAGCCCGGAAAAGCTGGCCGTATGGCAAGCCCAAGCGGGTAAAAGCGGCCGGGTGGGAAGCTTCGCCGAGGCCGCGACTTTTGGCGACGCCCTGGCGCTGGCTGCCAAGGGTACAGCCGCCCAAAGCACGCTGAAAATGGCTGGCGCCGAAAATTTCAAGGGCAAAACCGTTATTGATGCGACCAATCCCATTGCCGACGCGCCGCCGGTTAAGGGCGTCCTGAAGTTCTTTACCTCGCTCAATGACTCTCTCATGGAGCAATTGCAAACCGCCTTTCCCGCGGCCCACTTTGTCAAGGCATTCAATAGCGTCGGCAACGCCATGATGGTCAATCCCGATTTCGGCGGGATCAAGCCAACCATGTTCATCTGTGGCAATGAGGATAACGCGAAAAAACAGGTGAGCGAGATCCTGGATCAGTTCGGCTATGAGGTGGAGGACATGGGAAGCGCGGAAGCCGCGCGCGCGATTGAGCCGTTATGCATGCTCTGGTGCATTCCGGGATTTCTGCAGAACAGTTGGACGCATGCTTTCAAGCTGTTGAGGGCATAATCATGCACCAAATGATCACAGCCGCGTTACCCCTTCAATGCTTACTTGCACTGAATCCACCCCTGGATCTCGTGATGAAGCGGTAAAAGCCCTTACAATAATTGTCGCCGGTCCTGACAGACCTTCAATTCGCCAGGGTTGCTCGTAATTCTGAGCACGCGCAGAATTGTCCGTTCCCAACAAGTGCTCCCCCTGGTAGAACTGTACGCTATCGATGCCATTGGGATGGCTGGCCAGCGCCTGCATCATGATCACGCCGAGACCGGGTATAAAGGCATCCTGAGTGGGTTGGGTAATCATGACTGTGGGTTTTTCGATCGCGATAACGGAGAGCGTAACCGAGCCCTCCGTTTCTGCATTTTTGTCGTCCCGAACCTTCACGGAAACTTTGTAATTTCCAGCAAGTGGCGGTGCTGTCCACTCCACCTGGCTTCCGTTTGTGGAGGAGAGCGTGCCGCCGGAACCACTCCAGGTAAAGGATAGCACGCCGCCTTCGGGATCGCGGGCTTCCACCGTTAACATCGTCTTTTCCTGCGGAAAAAGCTGATGGCGCGAAGCGGAAACCCGATCGATAACCGGAGCCTGATCGGCTTCAATCAGCTTCTGGAGCTCCTCACAACCCATGAGGGCAGTGAGCGCAATGAGCGCCGGGCCGGCCAGCTTGTGTGTGAATACTATCCTCGTTTGCATGATTCATTCCGCGAGTGCTGCCTGTAACACTTCCTTGCCAGTCTGGTTGTCTTGTTCGATAATAACCGCGGCCTGCAGGCGTGCCGCCTCGCGCACGCCCGGAACACCCGCCGCGAACCGGACGAACTTGGTTTCGCCGGCTTCAATACCGCCGAAAATTTCCGGAGAAAACGTTTTGCGCACCACGCGGTGATGGCCGGCTGTGGTCAAATCCTCCCACACCACCGCCAGAACGGCAAATTGTGAGAACCGGGTGCTGCCAAGTCGCGCGATGGCAGCGTTGATTTCAATGCCCGTCGCAGAAACACTCTTGTTGGCAGCGATAGTAAAGTGAGTGATGGCGCTGCTCGTCGTTTGTAGCGCAGCGCGATAACGCAGGGACGCGGTGCGTGTGCTCGAGGCTCCCTGCAAACGAAATTGTGAGCCATTGAAAATGACGTCTGGAACACCGCGAGCCGTGGTCGCCAGGATGGCGTAGCGGTCGGCGCTTTCCGGAACGGCGTGCGCGTCGACAAGACTCGGGCTCGACACATGATGTTCCACGATGATGAAGTGATTGCGGGGAAAAGTGGAGGACAGACTGTCCAAGGCGTGCAG
Organism: bacterium; assembly: GCA_050732395.1. Lineage (GTDB taxonomy): Bacteria > Zhuqueibacterota > Zhuqueibacteria > Zhuqueibacterales > Zhuqueibacteraceae > JBIOXB01. The sequence goes on along the minus strand of JBOHQX010000399.1, from coordinate 66,579 downwards.
GGCATAGGGACTAAAGGGCGTTACGTCGTTGACAAATGCCTCCACGAAAGTCACGCGCCGTTGTTCGCTGCGCGGATTCCTGGGATCGAGGGGATTGTTTCTCTCCAATCCTTCGCAGGCACAAAGGATCAGGAAAAAACCCCACAGCCCTAGCGTTCGTTTTCGAATCATGACTGTTTGCTTCAAAAATGCATGCGCACGCCAATCTGAATTCCGTCTGCGCCGGCGCAGAAAGCCACTTCTTGCAAGCGCCACTGCCTATCCGGTTCCCTGGCAGCAAAAACTTGATTCTTTTCCGAGCGCGCCTTCAGCCAAAGGTGGACGCTCGCCACTGCCAATGCGCCAGAGGCAACGGCCAGGACATTGCGGGCTGTGCGAAAGTTGGTGGCGCGGTTGTAATACTTATCAAATTCCTCCAAGTCGGTGGTAGATTGATATTGCTGGTAGGCGTCATGCGAAATCACATGGGTCACTCCGGCGGCCGTCGCGGTCACCGCAGTCGCCAGCAAGAACCACGAGGTGGGATAGTTTTTCACGCGCAAATTCTGCTGGTGTCCACCTTCGCCCGTGAGATTGTATAGAACATTCGAGGCCAGCAAGTGCACCATGTCATCGAGCACCTGGCGATCCTGACCGATCACTTTTTCACCGCGCACGCGCCCGGTTTCAACTTTGAGAATGTGGCAATCGATCCGCAAACGCGAGTCCCCGCTCGAGCTGATTTCACCGGACAAAAGATACTGCGCACCCGCCAACCGGCCGACCGTTTGAGCCGTTTTTTCATCGATCACGCCGCTCTGGGCCAGGGCTTGTTCCTGCAAAATCAACTCCAACTTCCGGCGTTCCACCACCAGTATGCCGGCGCTGTTCTGGGAAAGCTCGGTTTTTAGCATCTCCGGCACGCTCCTCTCCAACGCGTCAAGGCTAAACGCGCCACTGTTGTTTTGGAAATCCAAAACGGCAACGGTAATCGCGGCGGAATCGGAAGTAGAATAAAAAGGATGATTATTTGCCTGAACGAGCGAGAAGAATGAGAACAGGAGCACTAAATCGAGGGCGGCGAGCGTGAGACCAGAACTCATATCATAGAACGGTCGCATTTCTTTGCCTCGACCGGCGAACGTGACAACATCAGCACCACCTGGCTTGACAATGTCGAACCAGGCCTCATTAAATACGTTCCGATACCTTGGGCAAACTGGATTGGTAAAATATCAAAACAATTGAGACAAGAGGCAAGGAGAATTTATCAGTCCAAACCTGGCGCAGCTTGAGCCGCCGCTCCTTGCAGTCGCAGCAGCTCGTCAAAATGCATTTTGGCTTTGGCAAATTCTCCCAAGCGGCGATAGTTGCGAATGAGCAGCTTGTGCAGATTGGCGACCTCTTCCGGTTCGAGCTGGTTCACGAGCCGGTAAGCCTGCTCGGCGTCTTGGACGGCTTGTTTCGGATCGGCGTCAGCAAGAGTGGCCATGGCGAAGTAGCTTTTGCCCCGGCCCGACCACGGGATCGTCGCCGATTGCATATAGTAAGTGTAGGCCAATTTGCGGTCGACTTCGATCTTTTCGTTTCCCAAATGCAGGCACATCGTGCCGTAGGTATCGAGGTAAACCTGGTTGGCCTTGTTGACCGGCGCGCCACTGCCGTCGCGCGGTATGCTCTCCACGATTTTGAGCATACGCTCGCTTGCTGCTTCTTTGTGATGGAGCTGGGAAAAATCGAGAATGGCGAGGTTGCGGCCGACCTCAAAACGCGCACGGTCGCTGCGCAACTTGGGCAGCAAATCTTGATACACGGCGGAAGCCGATTCGAATTGTCCGCGCGACGAGCGCGCGGCCGCGGTATCACGCAGTACCGCTCCCGTGATGTACCCGTCATCCCAATCCAGCCAATTGAGATTATTTTGAACGGCCTCGCGATTTTCCGGGGCGTTGGTCAGCGCAAGCGCGCGGCGAAAACCGGCGTATGCCTTTTCTTCGTTGAACAGCTTGATGGCGCTCAGGCCTTGGAAGTAGACCGAAAGAAACAGGGTACTCGAATCGACGGCCGCGGCGGGCGGCTGGGCGGGATTCTGAATACGGCTGTCCTTCACCTCTGCAGAAGCCAGCAGCTTTTGTTCACATTTTTCAAAATTTTCGAACGCGGGCTGCCACGCCTCGCTGGCAAAATAGTTCTCGCCCAGCCGGAAGTAGTGGCCGTATTCGCCGGGCTCAAGACGTACCAAGGTTTCCCAAATCGCGACTGCGCGCCCGTAGTTGGATTTGTCGGTCAGGCGATCGCCCAAAACGCGATAGACCGCGGCCAGCAGCGCGCGCGTCTGCACGCTATAGGGATTCAATTGTAAGGCTTTTGTCAGCGCGGCTTCGGCTTCCTGCAAGTGCGCAAGCGCTTGTTGCCGGGCGCGCTGATCTTGTGTGGTTACAAAAGTCTGCACAAAGGGTGTACCTTGCTGCACTTTTTGATAGGCTGCGCGTGTCGCCTTTATCGCCTCCGCCGAATCCGCCGGGGAGATTTTCATTTGTTCGCGCGCCGCGCGATCTAGAACAGACAGCAAAGAATCGGCGTAGGCCCGCTTTTGTTCGGCTTGTGCGGTCAAAGTTTGCGCCTGCCGTTCTTCCTCCAGTGAGACGAAAAGCTGAAGCGCAAGAGAATCCGCGTGCGCGGCGGTCAATGGGGTTATACCCGGCGGCACGCGCACGGCCTCGAAGTTGCGGGCGACCGGGCGGGAGGAGCTGCAGCTTGAAAGCAGAATCGCCGCCAAACCCAAGCTGGCTGCGACCGCAATGCTCGGGGTCAAATGTTTTGCGATCATTCGCCTTCCTTGACGTAAACGGTGTCGCGCTTGGTCTGTTCGATGTAAATCACGTCATAAACCGGCTTATTGACGTATACGGTATCCGTGCGCGTATAAAAAAGCAGATCATGGCGGAATTTGAATGCGCGCGTCGTATCTTGCAACGCCCTTTTGTCGCCGAATCCCCAGATCTTCAAGGCCGCAATGCCCTTCACGTCGTCAAACTCGAAGAACAAGCTGAGCCTTTTGCCGCGAATCTGATAGACCTCTTCAATCATGCGCACCAGGCCGGCGTGCATCTCCCGCGCCACCGGAAACTCTTTTTCGCGCACTTCGATCTGGCCGTATCGGTTCTTGGCGCCGATCACTTCGATGAAGCCGGTGCGCTTCCAGTTGCGCATCACGTCCAACGCGGTCTCGGCCTGGCTCAAATTCACCAGCCGGTCGGAGGGATAAATCTTGAGGATATCCTTGTCGTCAAAACCGTTCTCGTTCATGTCGAAGACTTCCATGCTGTCGATACGGTCTTCGCTGATGAAGTATTGTTCGACAAAAAACTGAATGGTGCCATGATCCTTGATCACGGCGACGGGCAGGGCTTTGCGCGAAACAATTACTTCTTTGTCGGTCTGCGCCATAGCCGTGCCCAGCAGGCCGGCAGCCAGAACCAGCGCTGCCAGACGCATTCTCAACGAGACATGGGAATAATGGTTCATCTGCTCCAGATCTCTTTTTTGGAGTATACTCTCGGAACCTTTAAGTACACTTTTTACACGTTACACCTTACACGTTACGCATGTGCGTCTAAACGTGTAGGGCATAAAATTCAGTAAATGCCAAATCTAACTCGCTTACATTCACGGCATACTTCGAAGTTTGTCGAAATACGCCTTGGCTTTGTCCATTTGATTCCGGCGGCGATAGCTGTCGATCAAGAGCCGGTAGAGCTTTCTCAACTGTTCGGTATTCAGTTGGTCGGCCAAAGCCAGCGCGTGCTCGCCGTCGCGGATGGAGAGATCGGCATTGGAGTGGGAAAGCTCAGCCATTTGCAAATAGCTCTTGCCGCGGTCCTTCCATTTAATCGCGGAGGCGCGCGCAAAGTAGTCATACGCGACGCGCCGGTTGACGCGCAGCGTGTCGATACCCAGGTTATAGCACATCACCCCATAGTTGGAAAAATCCTGGTTGTAGGTGGTATCCAGCGGTGCGCCTTCTGCATCCTTGGCAATGGTTTTCAAGGCTGCATCCAGCCGTGCGATGGCTGGCTCCTTGCGATGAAGCTGGTGGTATTCAATTTCAGCATAGTCCCAGATGATCTCATCCCGGGCTCGTTTGGTTTTCAGAATTTCGTTCAATAGTTTCTGATGAACCTGGACGGCGTCCGCATAGCGGCCTTGCGCGGTGAGCGCGTAAGCGGAGTCACGGTAGACCGAGGCCAGGATATTGCCCTCATCCCATTTGATCCAACGGATATCTTCGGCGATGCTGGCTAAGATCACGGGCGTATTCACAAAATTCTTGGCGCGCTCGAGATTGAACAGGGCCTGCTTGTCGTCAAAGCGCTTGATGGCACATTGCCCTTGATAGTAAATTGCATAAAATAGCGTGAGACTGTCCAAAGTTGCCGCGGGCAACAGTTGAGGATTCCACAGGCGCCGGTCATTGACCTCAGTCGAGGCCAGAAGAATTTCTTCCGACTGCTTGAAGTTTCTCCAAGCTTCTTCCCATTGGTGTTGGGCGTAGTTGCATTCACCCAAATTGTAAAAATGGAGATATTCCCCGGGCTCTACCCGCGCCAATTCGGTCCAAAGGCGCGCCGGTTGTTCATAAGACATGCTGCGCGGAAAGCGTTCGGCGAGTTGTTTATATGAAGCAGCCAAAAAATGCTTGGTGCGGAGCTGGAAGGGATTGAGGCGGAGGGATTTCTCCAAATTCTGTCGCGCCTCCTGCAGGTGATAACTGAACTGGATCTCGAGCTGGCGCTGGCGCACGTTATCTGCGCTTGTCGCGTGCTCAGGCGGAGCAGTGGTCGCGCCGTTCGTGTGGAGTGTGTCAAGCTCAGGTGGCAGCTGCTGCTTGGTTTCTTTCTTCAAAAGTGCCAACAGTGAATCACAGGCTTGAAAATGCCGCAGACCTTGCTGGCCCAGCGTCTCCGCCTGGCGTTCTTGTTTCCTGGCCACGAACATGCGGGCCGCGATGGAATCTGCGCGCGCCAACACAGCCGTCGAGACCCCGCGTGCACTCGAGCTCATCTTCGGGCCCGCGCACCCCAATACCCATAATCCCATCCCCCCGCTATATAAGAACGGGATGATTCTGCCAAGGGTGAGTGCTTTCATTTGTTCTTATTGTTGTCCCACCATGACAGGAAAATATTATAAAACTGAGAAGTTTCGGCTCGGGTCGGGCTGTTCTCGAGCATCGTGAGCGATGACACAATGTGGTCCACTTCATCGCGCGACGCCCTGCCTTTGCTGAGATAGAAACTCTTCTTGCGAAAGCCGGTATCCCGCAGCATGATAGCGTTACCGCTCTCTTGTTCAACCAGCAGGATGCCAATGTCCTGAGAATGCTCGTTGCACAAAATAAACAGATCGTAATCTACGGGCGCCGTCTCTATTTTAATGTCAGCGGTGAGATCACCGGGGCGGTAGCGCAGATAGTGCTTTAAGACGGGAGAGAGCTCGGATTGATGTGATTTCAACCATTCAATCAATTCCAGGAACACGGTATTGAGATCGACGGTCTCCAAATTCTTCTCTTTGACTTCGACTTTGTTTGCCGGCGGCGCCTGGCCCTTGCGATCGACTGCCGACTTAAGCCCCGTGCCACTGGCAGGCCCATACCCCGATCCTCTCGCTCCTCGCCCGGGGCCATAACCATAGCCGCCACCGCCGCCCGAGCCACCGACTCCAGTACCCCCTGGCACTCCGCCGCCGCCATAACCGACTTTTGCTGCGGGTAAATCTGCACCAAGACCATTCGTTCTGCCCAGCGACGAGGCACTCGGCAATCCGATCCCGGCTGGACTTTGATAGTCCGGAGCGCTCATATCGGCAAAGCCTATGCTGCCAATGTCGAGCTCGGGAAGCGTGGAGGCATGCAACGAGGAGGTGATGCGTTGCGGCGGCGCCAAACCCGGCGTCGAAGGTCTGCCCAGTTGTGCGATTTCTTTCAATTGCTCTATTGCCGCCATGGGAACGAAGTTATCGGGAACGCTTGCGGGACCGGGCTGGCCGGGTGCAGGGGCGCCGGGGGCAGCGGCTTCTGCGGAGGAACCGCCACCGACTCTTCTGCGAGCCGAGCGCTTTTCCTCCGGAACGACTTTGGGCTCGATCTCCACGTACTTGAAAATCGTTACCGTCTTTGGATCCTCTCCTTGTTCCAGGGTCGACCAATAAATCATAATTCCCGCAACGTGCAACACCGCGGCAATGACCAGGCCGCGTGAAATATTTTCCTGGTACACGCGGTGAAGCTCTTTCCGGCCATAGTCGGTCAGATAATAAAAGGACGTGAAAGCCTCGGGGCTGAATTGCGCCCGCACCCATCCGCTGAACATTGCCCACGAAAAACGTGGAGCCGGTTGGGCATTCTCCAGCTCATGCTGCAAACGTTCTGCGGCAGCAGCGGAAATGATCGTCGCTCCCGGGGGTGCGAGAGGTTCGAATGCTTGCGCCGCCGCGGCCAGCCAGTCACACAACGTATCGAACGGAATTTCCGCCGCATGCGCGAATTCACTGCGGGTGAGCTTGTGTTGCTCGGGCTCGTAACGTTGGACGATGAAATCGCGAAAAGCTGCGCTGTACGTGATCGCGCCGTCTTTTTTGGTTACGCCCTGCGGATCGGCGAGGCGAAACCGCAGAACTTCGATGGTGATTTGATCTTCGCGTGAGCGGCCTCGAGGTCGCGACTCCGGCGCAGCCGCTCGCGACGATCGGCGCCCGCCGAACCAGGAAAAAAAGTTTCTCATTAAGCGACGTTGCGCATGATGAAAAACCATGCGGCGCGCAGGAGAAGAATGCGGAGGTATTTTCATTTGCACGTCCGGATGCAAGAAATGATCGTCCTCAAGAGTGGTCATTGATTCAAGTGCACCGTTGCCTGCACGCCGGCGGAAGGCATTTGCTCAGGCAATTGCTTCAGTACTTTCTGATAAATGCGCTCAGGCCGGCGGTCAATCACGATTTTCCGTTTCGGCGAACGATAGGTATTTCCATCCGCCGATTTCCATACCAGGTAGTAATAATAATTGCCGGCGTCGGGGTAGCCACCATCTTTCACTTTCCAGTCCCACACAAGCTGCTGTAATATTTGCGGCTGATCTTTTTTGCTTCTGCGTTTTGCCACGGTCGAATCGAACCAGACTTTACCGGAAGCATCTTCGATCAAGAGGGTGCCGGAAACCGGCCCCCAGCGGATGGTTTCGTCCAAATTCAAATTGAAATCAAAAACCGTGGCCGGAGCGCTGAATTTGCGCTCGAAATCTTGCGTACGTACCGAATCGGCGCCGAGATAGTTCTGTTGCTGTGCCTTGGCGGAATCAGCCACGGCCACGAGCAAATTGTCCGTAACCGGGCCGTACAGACCGAGGTAACGCAAGAGCAAATGCGCGCGCCGCGCGTCTGGCGGCACGATCACCGTCGTGCTGAAATTCGGGTCGCGCAAGCGCCCGGCCAGATTACGAAACGCGCTCATGTAATTCCTGGTGTGATTTTTTTCCATCTCTTTGATGATCGCGACACTGTCGCGCGGCACACTGACGCGGCCGTTTTGCTTTTCTTCCGCGACGAGCTTGTCCAACAGCCGGGCGGCGCTCATGCGGCCGCGGTACGTGGAGACTTGTTGCGAGGTCAGAAAAACTTTATCCGGTGTCTCCGGACGGGGGCTGCCGGCGGAATAAAAAATCGCACGCGGCAAATCGGCGCGTTCCTTCACGCTGATGCGGGTATCAATCTGGCGCGAAATATAGGTATCGACGATCGCAACAGTGTCAACCGAAGAATGAACCGTGAAAGCATCGGCCAGACTGATGGCGGGCGGCAACGGCACGTTGGCAGTCACCCATTCCGGCTCGTAAGGCAGCGCGCGCTTTTTGAAATTAAAAATCAACCCCAGCTCGTGCGAGCCGTTGCTGGCCGCTCCGAGATCGTTGATCGGGTAATTGTAGCGATAATTCAGGCTCACACCGCTGACCACGTGCAATTGCCCCTCGAAGGCCATGGCCTCGGAGCTGTAGCCGACTTTGAGATAGCCGCGCTCGAGCGCAAACGCTTGCAGGAAAATCTGTGAAGACAGCGTTTTGTTTTCGTGGAAAAAGGACAGGCCGGCGGAAAAATGATCAAAGCCCACGATCGCACCCGCGCCGAGGGAACGATCGAGGCGAACGTCGGTGTTCTCTTGAAAAGCGAGGTTCGGCCGGTTGATCTTGTTCGCACTGGCCCCGAGCTTGAGATAGCGATTCACGTTCACGAACAAGCCCGCTCCAAGGCTGATCGGCGCCCACTCCGAGGTTTTTTGCAGCAACGGGTCGTTCATATCTGCGCCCTCGAAATTCGAGAACGAACGATTGAGCGCACCCAGGCTCACACCGAAGCCGACGTGCTCGCCGAATTTCGTGCTCGCGATCGCGTTGAAGGAGAGATCGTTCATGACCGGCGTGTTGAGCACCTGGCCCTGCACGCCCCAGCCGAGATTTTTCAGGCCGAACAACTCCCGATCCGTCGTGGTGATGCCGAAAAAATTATTGCGGAAGGAAAAGGTATTCTCGCCGACTCCGGTGTGCAAGGCTTGCAAACCGGCGCTGAAGATGGCATCCTGAAACGGCACAGCCGCCGGATTGACGAGATTCAAACGCGCGTCCAGCACGTCAGCCGGATTCGGCGTGACCAGTGTTTGCGCGGGCACAACTGCAACCCACACACAAACACCCGCTGCGGCCACAAGGCTGGAAAATCCCTCGCGGCACTTGCTCAACCGTGTCTTCAGGCTCATATGCTCTTCCTACTTGCGAATCTTCCTCTCGAGAGTTATTTTGAACCCCTCGTTTTTCGATATCAATCCCGGTTTTGTCCCGCAGGGAACTGCTCTTCCGCCCCTGGCATGCTGGTGCATTTGACCAGGATGAATCCTGTAGGGCCGGAACAGGGGAGGCCGTTTCCTGTTACCTCACCACGCCCACGTGGCCGCTCCCGAATACCTTGTCCCCGTCCTGCAAATACCACAAATACGTATGCGGGGCAACCAGATTGCCTCGATCGTCGCGGCCGTCCCAAGCGATAACGCCCTGTTCCTCCAGCAGATTCAAGATGCCGATCAATTGGCCACGCATATTGAAGATCTTGATGACGGGCTCGAACACTTCTCCCGTGAGGTCCGGAAATTCGAATCTGGCCACATCATTGTATCCGTCGTGGTTCGGTGTGAACACTTCCGGCCTGACGCGAACGCCCTGATTGGGACGGCTTCTGCCTTCGCCGGTGAGATCGACAATGCGCGGTGCGAGCAGCGTCTCCCTGCTGTCGGCCAGTGCCTGAATATTTTTTATGCCGGAAACGACGGGCCTGAATTTAACCATGACCAGGATCGAATCCTTGCTCGGCAGCGAAGCATAAGGAAAGCTTGGCGAGAGAATTTCATACTCGCGGCTATCGCCCAATCTCACTCTCACGTCATGTAACTCCAGTGGGCCGTTATTAATGACGTAGAAGGAGCTGTCCTTGCTTTCTCTTTGAATGAACAAGGCTCCAAAATCCAACACCTCAGGATATACGGTCAGCGCTGCCTCCAGATCAACAAATCCTCTGCCCACCAATTCGACCCGGCGCAGCGTATCCTCAAAAGCGTCGCTGATGATCACGAAAGAGCCACGCAGATCCCCGTCACGGCTCGGCCGGAAGGTGACGTGCACGTCCTTGGATTCACCCGGCTGCAAGCGCAGCGGCAAGAACGGGAGCAATGTAACTGTGAAATCGCTGCCAGGCTGCTGGAGGGTCAAGATCGTCAAAGGTGCAGTACCGGTATTTTTGATCCCACCATAGGCCGTCACGTTAATGAACCTGCCCAGGCGCTCCGCGCCAACGCTGATCGGCGACTGCGCGTAAATGGCCGCCGTCGTGCCTTCGCCTTTCAATGCGATGCTGAAAAGCGAGTCCTTGCCAGCTATACCGTTGAAGACTTTTGCAATTGGTACGTCTAAAATGTCGCTGAACACCCCCGGCGCGAGCGGCGTAAAACAGACCGCGATCGCAGCTTTGCCACCGGGTGAAATCAACAGATCCAACCCTTGCCCTTCGACGTGAAACGGAACGCCCGTGCGTAACACGGCCGAAGTGGTGGCCAGACTGTCAAGGGAGTTGTTTTCGATGAAGACAAATGCACAGCTATCCTGCCCGACGCGCACTTTGCCGAAATCGAAGGGGTTCGGCCAGACGCTGATTGCGGGCGCCGAGCCATTGCCCTGCAATTGGACGATTTTGGGATTTTCATCACCATCGTTGTTGGAGATACTCAAAGTGGCGCTGCGCGCCAATGAATCCTTGGGCGCGAAATTGATCGTCACCCTCGCGCTGTCGCCGGCCTCAACATCGAAAGGCGTGGCCGGCGCCGCGATGATGATAAAATCATCGGGATGTTGCCCTGAAATCACCAACGCATTCACGCGCAGGGAACAAACGCCGGTGTTGTAGAAAACATAAACTCTTTGGCTGAAATTGCCGATCGAAGTTGGCGGGAAGAGCTGCAAGCTTGCACCCGCAATGCTCGGCTGGCTTTTACTGCCGAGCAACACGACCCGGTATGGGTCTTCATCAGGATCATTGCTGGCGATGGTCAACGTATCTTGCGCGGACCGCGCTGCCGCCGGATTGAAAGTAATCAGCAGTGCTTTTTTCTCCCCCGGCAGCAAGACGAACGGCACACTCTGCGTAGTCGAGTACGCCGGATTGGAAAAAGTGAGGGCTACAATAGTGAGCGTCGTGTCGCCGGTGTTGGAGATTTCAAAATTTCGCACCACCACTTCACAGGCAGTGCCGAAGCCCAAGGTGTCCTGCGCGACGGCAATATCAGGCGCTTTCGGGGGAACCGGCTGGCCATTGCCGATCAGACGCACGCTCAGAGGATTGTCCTGTTCGCGATCGGGATCACTGTTGTAGACCAATAAGCTGGCCACGAACAAGCCCGCGGCGTGCGGGGTGAACGCTACGGGGATGCCCAGACTGTCGCCCGGAAGAATGCTCCGAGCGGTGAAATCGCCGATAACTGTAAACGGGGGATCTTGCGCTGCCGTTCTCGCTTGGCTTGCCGTTGCCGCAAGATCTTTGACGATGACCGTGGAGTCCACCACCAGATCGCAGGCACCGATATTGCGTACATAAATCGTGTCGATCTCGGTTTGATTCACGATCGTCGGCGGGAAAACGTGTTCTTCCGGACCAGCGATTTGACCGGAGACCGCTTCGCCTGAAACCGGAATAAGCACCGTTGGCACGCTGGGATTCACCCAGACGATGCGCAGCGTGTCCGCCACCCGTTCCAGTGTTTGGGGCGTAAAACCGATCGTCAATGCCCTGCGTGCGCCTGCAGGCACCAGGAAATCAGTCCTCGGTTCAACACTGAATTCGGGACGGCCCAAGACAAAGCTGATGGAGGCCGCTACCACTGTATCCGAACCATTGTTGACGATTTCCACTACTAAGGTGCTATCACTTCCCAAACACACGCCCCCAAAAACAATCTGGCTGGGTTGCGGAAAAACAGAAACATCTCTGGCTGTGCCGTGCAGCACGATGCGCACCGGATTCAAATCCGGATCGTCGTTTGCAAGCAGCAACGTCGCCAGGTGGTCCCCGGCGCGCCGGGGACTGAAGGTGAGAGGTAGAAAAAGACTGTCGCCAGCAGAAAGCAAAGAAGGAAGCCGTGAGAGATCGACGGAAAAAGAGGAGGAGTCTCTGCCCGTGATACGCGCGGAAGTGATGCGCAAATCACACCTGCCAGTATTCCAAACCAGCAGCGGATCCATTTGCACGAATTGCTGCACCGGCACCAGGCCGAATTCTACCGTGTCCACCGCGGCGATTGCGGGCACAAGAACCCTGCCCGGCACGGCGATCACATGCGGGCTACCGCTGGCGTTGGACCAGAATGTAACGCGCAGCTCGAAATCGCGCGGTGGCTGCGTGACCTCGAATGGAATCACCGTACTGTCGCCCGGCGCGATGATGATCGGCGCGGAAGCCTGATGCGACAAGAATGATGATGAGGCCGCCAAACCTGGTCCAAAGAACGCAATTGCCACCTTGAAAGAATCCACGCGCAGCTCGCACGAGGCGCTCGGATTGACTACCACGATCTGCGTTCGCGTCGACTGCCCGCGGCAAATCTCGAGCCGGGGCGGACGGGCGGCCAGTAAAATTCGTGGCCCTTCGCCTTTCCCGTTCAGCGAGACGGTCGCGAGACCGGCGTTGCTCTGGAAGTTCAAGACGCCGGCCGTGGTGTTGGTATCCACCGGCGTAAAGCGCAGCGGCACAAACAATGATTGGCCCGGCGGCAACGTGAACGGAAAGATCAAGCCCGTCGTGTCAATCGCAAAGGCGGAATTGGAGATGCTCGCACTGCTGATAATGACATTGACGAAGCCGACATTATTGATTTGAACATAGCCGCGATCAATGGTATCCAAGCAGGCGACAAAGGTGAGCGTGGAGGGCGAAACCGTCCAGCGCGGCTGCGCCGTGGCGCCAATGCCTCGCAAAGGCACGACCAGCGGTTGCGTGTCGGGATCGTTGCTGAAAACGTGTAGCGCCGCGTTGCGCTCGCCTTCCGCTCGCGGCGCGAAGGTCACGCGCACGCGCAGGCTGCCATTTGGAGCAAGCTCACCGAGAGGATCGATGAGAACGAATGAAAAATCGGCAGCGTTTGCGCCCGCCACCCGCACCGAATCAACGCGCAGCGAGCAGGATCCTGCTGCACGAATAATCACGGTGTCTACGCTGGTCAAGCCCACTTCCGTCACGGGAAAGATCACATTCGCCGGGCCGGTAATTTGAGGGGCAAGCCCTTCGCCGCGCAAAACAATGGAATACGGATTTCGATCGGGGTCATTGCTGGAAACGAAAAGCGTGTCTTGAAAAACCCCGGCTGCATTCGGCGTGAAGCGGAGGGAGATGACCAGGCTTTCGCCGGGCCGCAAGCGCCTGGGGCTGGCCTCGAATGCGAACACCGCGCTGTTCAGCTCGAAAGCAGAAAGAATCAGATCCGACGAGCCTTCATTGAAAATCGTATCGGTGAGAACGGCAGTGCTGTTTAGACAAACCTGGCCGAAGTCAACGGGGTTGGGCCGGGCAACGATTTTGGGAGGATGCTGGCGAACGGCGTAGATTTTTTTCAAGCTGGGAATATACAGCGTGCCGTTCGGCCCGAAGGCGATGGAATATTTGCATTGCACCTCGGGCATGCGCCACAGCATCTCGCCATTCGCCGTAAGCGCAACTAAACCAAAATCCGGCCGCTCATTGACGATAAACAGATTGCCCTGCCGATCCACCACCGGCATGGTTTTATAGTGGGAGCTGCCCAGGTCGAAGGGCCAGCCCGTTCTGGGCCTGCCGCTGGGGGTCAGCGCCTGCAACATGCCGCGATCAAAGCTGGCGAAATAAATCGACCCGTCCGGACCAATGGCCGCCGGGCTGGGAGGGCCGAAAGACTGATCATAAGTATGAACCCAAGCCGCCTGGCCGGAGCTGGCATTGAAAGCGACGACGGCAGCATTCGTGCGCGAGCCGGCGTAGAGCGTGCTGCCATTCGAATTCAACACCACCCATGCCACTTCCCCCAAAGCGGGATGACTCCACTTCGCGATGGTGTTGCAGGCTGAGTCGAAAATGTAGACGTTGTTTCCGGCTGGCGCATATACCCGGCCATTCGCGCCCAGTGCCGGGGTATTGCCCGGCTTCACCCCGTCAAAATTGGCCGTACACAACAAATCGCCATTGGGCTTGAAGACATAGAGCCTGCCATCATCGACCGGAACGTAAAGATTGCCGTCGCCGTCTACGTTCGCCGCGCAACTCACAAAGCCGCCAACGGCCGCACGCCAGCGCAATCCGCCGTTGAGGTCTATTGAAAAAAAGCTGCCCTGTTGGGTGCCGACATAGATGTTGCCGTCTTTGCCGATCGCGGGCGGTGCGGAAAACGTCTCGTTGCCGCCGCCTCCTCTCCGGGCCAGTGCAAATTTCCATTTGAGTGAGCCGTCCGGATTCAACGCATAAACAAACTCATCGCCCCGGCTGATGAAGACAATGCTGCCGTCAGCCGCAACGACGGGCGATTCGATTTTTTCCGCGCCGATTTGAACAGTCCACTGCAATTCAGGCAGGATTGGGCCATTGACCGAGGCACGGCCGTTTAGACCCGCATCAAAGCGGAACCGCGGCCAGGAAGATTGTGCTTCTGCTCGCGGTGCAAGGGCGGCCCCGAACATGAGCAGAGCGTACAATACGATTTTGCCAGGATAACGTGGTTGGTGAAGCAGGCGGTTTCTGGCTGTTTTTTTGCATCTTCCCTGAGCAAAAAAACTGGACGTCACGAGAATTGTAGGAGTTTGATCCATAGAGATACCCTATGCTTGCACATCGACGCTTATCCTTAAAGGCTTCCGTGCAAGCTGCGAATTCGGAATGAGAACGGATTCTCCCCGTGAACGCGCACAACTCCTCGCGTACACGCACAGCCAAATGCGTGGCAAAGAAACTCGCTTTCTCCGCCAACAATTCTAGTCAGGGGGATGCAAGTGCAGGATGATTTGCAGGAGAAAAGCAGAAAATTATGGACTTAGGTGATTTTACATAAGCACTCCCGGAAAAAATGTAAAAATTACTCCCTGCGAGGTTTTCACCTCGAAAAAAGCCTAAACTTGAATTGAGCCGAATAATTGTGCAAAAACAGTACCAGCGGTCGCTCCCCTCAGCCACGAGAAAGATGTCACCATTGGGACGGCGGCGCCGGATTTGTTACCTCGAAAGGACTTGCGCCTCTGAGAAACTCCTCACGGCGTCTTTGCGATAGGCAATGTGGGCATCTGTTGGGTGGGGAGAAAAGGCTGAGAAGAAGTCCAATACCCAACGGAGTAGGAAATTTACATCCTTTTCATTGAAATGCAAGAAGAATTTCTGGGCGGAATTATTGGCGAGGCGAGATTGTATTCGCCTTTGCCTCATACGTTTTCATAATTTGTGGCTCAGGTTTTCTGCTGACGGCTTTCAATCTATCGGCTGGACCGAGGGTCTTTTCTCTTTGAAATCAGTAAGATGCGATTTTTATACGAGGCTATGTATAAACAAGAATCGCAGTTTCCGAAGAAGCCCGGCGATTCTGTGACACGAAATTGAAAACTGTATCATGTACTGCTAAGGAATCAATGACATCTTCTTCCGCTCAACTCTAATGTCTGTGGACGGCTTGTCGAAACAAACTCCACTGGTCACCCACTACCTTTGTCAATCGCGTCCGTAGAGGCTGAGAAAACGTTGGGAACGGCAACGGTGCCGCGTATTGCAGAAGGGGCTATAAGGCTCCGGTTGATGCAATCATTGCATCAACACCATCTTCTTAATCTGAGTGAAATCATTCACCGTGAGACGATAAAAATAGATCCCCGAAGGTTGTTGCTTAGCATCCCACATGGCTTTATGAATGCCGGCAGACATTTCGGCATCCACAAGGGTCTCCACCTCCTGCCCCAGAAAATTGAAGACCACCAATTTGACGTGGCCACGCTCCGGCAAGGCGAAATCAATCGTCGTTTGGGGATTGAAGGGATTCGGATAGTTGCTGCCCAACTCGTAAGCGCTCGGAAGCTCGGCTTGCGGCCGTTCCTCGACGCGAGTGATCAATAACGAAGCATTCTTGCGCACACTTTGATTCCCGTTCACGTCTACGGCCGCCAATCCGTAACTCACGGTTGTGCCCACCACGACCGCGAGATCGGTGAAACTCAGGCCGGTTGTCGTTGCCAACGGCGCCGTACCGCCGCTTTTGTAGATCGCATAATGCGCCAGATCATTGTCGGCGACGGCTTGCCATTTTAACTGCACGGCCGGCCGTTGATTCACGGCAATACGCGTAGCAGTGAAACTGGGCGAGGCAGTTGGTGGGATGTTGTCGACGGAATAGCCACTGTCCGTTTTGGCCACCACAAACACGCCATTCTTATTGTAAGCCGATATCATGTACGTGGTGTAATTCCTGCCAGTCGTGTTCGAATCGATCAGCGTGGGCGCGAGGTAGGCGTAAGCATCGAAACCGGGAGAGACCGGCACATTTGCGAGGAAATCCCAGGCACGGTTGCCGGCCACGACCAAGCGGTCGCCGGGCCTGCCGCTTTGAATGCCATATTCATGCAAAGCAGGCATGCTGAGTACCTCGACCACGCGAAAATTTGTATCGGCGACGCCGGATTGTTTCACTGCACGCCACAAAATATAGCTTGAAATACCGCGGCTGAACGTCTCGCTTGGGGATGGGAACCAATTCACCTGCGCCTGCCGGCCTTGATCCCCGGGCACGTCGCGCACCGCAACGATTTTGGGAGCAGCCAGCCAGGAAATGCGGCTCCGGATTTGTCGCCCAAAATTCGAGGGCGACCAGCGCCTGCCATCGAAGAAGTAATTACGGCCGGTGAAGGGCGTCTGGCCACCCATCCTCAACCGCGCATTTCCGTTGCCTACGCTGAAGTCAACTAAAACCACGAATCGTTCGGCGTTCAAATCTTTGGCGTTCACATAAAGAATATGTGCAGAAAAATCGCGCGCCGGCACCGGCTCGAGTTTTTCAAACAAAATCGTTTGCAAAGTAGTGTCATTGCTCGCAGTAGCCACCACGACACGCACTTGATCATTTACGTTGCTGCCGTTGAACAAGTCCAGTTTCACTTGATGCAGTGTATAATTCTCCGTCAGACCAGGCAGGTCCTGTTTCACCGTGAAGCTCACCAAGCTTTTGCTCGCGGTGATGAAAGCATCCTGATTGAAACGGTCGTCATAACCCAGCTCAGCGATGCCGCGGGGATAGACGGCGATCGGCGCAACGCTCAAACTGTCGTTGGCACGCTCGCTGTCATTCACCAAATCGGCGAAAGCAGCCAGCGTGTAAATGCCGTTCACAGGTGATTTCCAATTGAGAGGGCCCTCCTTCTCTGATTGGCCGGCAAGATCGAAATTCAACCCGGGAAGAGGTGACAGTACCGGGCCGCCGTTGAGGCGATAGCGCACCGGCACCGCGTTTTGATTGTTGAAGCCGCGATTGCGCACGCGCACGACCGCCGGCTGAGCAGCAAAGGATTCGACGTTCGGAAAGGCAACGTCAAGATCGAGCATGGCCACGTCATCGGCGATGCCGGTGACCGCCTCAATGGCAACGTCATCGATGAAAATTCCACGGCCGTTGCCATTTGCGACCCGGCCATTCGTTACCCAATGAAACGCCAGCCGGATGGAATCACCAGGTGCAACTCCGGCCGCGCTGTCGAAGACATTTAGCGAACCGCGATCCATATTTGTGCTGTCTTTCTTGATCCACCAGGCCGCGGGGTTGGCGGAATCTTGGTCATAATCCAAGCCGATGAATCTGTCACCGCCGACGAAGCCCCATTTCACCATCCTGGTGCGACCGTTGTCGCCGCCTTGGTCGGAAAATATAATTCTGGTGCTGTCCTTCACCACAATATCGTCGAGAAACCAGCGTGCGTTCGGCTGCGAAAAACCAAAATCCGAAACAAAACGAAAGCGCAGGCGGATTTTTTTGCCGGCATGATTTTTGAGATTCAGCGCCGTCTGATCATACGTCGCGCGAATGCCGGAATGGCGCGTGAGCGTTTTGTAGGTCTTGAAGCGATCGGTGGAAATCTCGACGGCACAGTAATCAAAATTGGGCTCGGTGGCGTATTGTTGCACATAAGTCAACACCGGACTAACGGCGCCGCCAAGGTCGATTTCAGGGCTGGTGAGGGACTGCACATTGAAAGCGCCGCTGGCATCGGCGGGATGTTGGCGCAAGGACCAATGGCTGTGTCCTGAGAAGGGCGCCGACGTATCGAGTTTCCACAAAGCGTCGGCGCGGCCTGCGCGCACGTAGAAAAAATCTTGCAGATTGCCTTCGGATTCGGCGTCCGGCGTGTGCAGATCAAGAAAAAATCTCACCAGCGCTCCGCGCAGCGGCTCCCCGGCAACGGTTTGCGGCAGATGGATGACGGGCGAAATCAGCAAGTCAATGGCGGTGTTTTCGTCGTCGTCATTGCGCCAGGCATGAGCGGGGCTCGGCGGTTCCTGGGTGACGGTGTCGACGCGCGTCCAGCCGCTGTGATCGCTGAAGACAAAGCCGGCGTCTGGATTGGCAGGATTCACTGGCGTATTCGTCCAGCTCGCGACCGGCGTCCACGGCTCTTTGCCGCCCTCGAAATCGTCCTCCCACAAAATCATCACTGCAGAGGTCGCGTGGGTCTTACTATATAAGGATAACTGCTGCTGTTCCGCTTGTTGCATCACCCAGGGCGGGCGAATAAACGGCCCCACCCTTTCATCTTGAACGCCCTTGGAAACCCGTGCATTCTTCTGATCACCCGCGCGCACAGACGAGGGCACAGGATTGAAATCGCACATTACGAGCGTTGCAATCAGTAGCATACTTCCTGCCGGTGCGACTCTTCGCATAATTCCTCCATGCGCCGTATGTCAAACCTGAGCATTACCAATCAATCGGATTCTTCCCGAAAATACGGGTCGACCTTTTCACCGTTGTGTTTGAGTTGCACCTTGACCGGCAAGGCAGTGGCTTTGCCATTCCAGCCCACGCGCACGACTTTTTCCCACAAGTCCTGCGGGAAAATGATTTCCCATTTCTGGGTGGTGAAACTCGTCCAGGACGCGCTGTCGTAATGCCGGCGATACGTTTCAACGATTTCCACCAGCAGTCCGGGCGCGAGCTTTTCGATTTCTGCGGGAACAAATGCCTCTTGTTGCTGAAAAAACTGCTGCATCTCGCCGGCAATATCGAACACGCCGCCGTTGTTCCAAACATGCCGCCACACGGCAACAATCATTTTAATATCGGACCAGAATTCGCGCACGGGCGATTCTCTTTTCTCGCCGAGAATCCTGTTCTTCACCAACTGCGGCCAGACGCGCATAAAGTATTCGATGATCCTGTCATTTTTCTTGAAGGCGCGCATCTGCTGGCCCAACCGCACGCCAAACCAATCTGAGGAACGATCTTCGATCGTATCCGCGCTGGCAGCGAATCCCCACAAAAAATCGGCAAGCCACCGGCCCATCCTGCTTTCTTTCTGGTTGCGCCAATCCACGAGCCACTTTTGCTTGCGCAACCAGCGCTGCCGGCGCTCGATTTGTTCACCGCGCCTCTGGCCTTCTTCTTCTCCATAAAGATACGCCACAGCCGCGCAGTTGAAGAAATGTCCCAAATCCAAGATGCCGCAATACCGACCGAGCACGTAGCGGTTGTAAAAACCGGTCTCTTCATCCGGCTCACCGATGCCCGGCGAAAACGTCCACGCCAGCACGGCGAGATTGACCAGATTGTCAACCGCGCCGGTCAACCCCTCCAAAATACGCCGATAAACGGATCGCCATAGCCGCTGCTTGAGAGACCTGGCATTTTCCACGGTGCGATATTTCTCGCGGAGCGTCAATTCCATAAAAGGAAGGACGACGAAACGGTAGTATTGCTGCACAATTTCGACGGCGGCCGGCATATTCCAGAGCGTCAACAACGCCGCCATCCGGCCGAGTCTGTTCACGAGATCCGGATATGAGATTGCAACTTGATCCGGCTTCACACAACGGAGAAAACGGCGGGCGCGGGGTGGCAACAACGGCCACAACACGTCCCTCAGGACATGCAAATCTTTCTGGCGATAATCCTTAACCTCCGCCAAGGCCTTCCCGATGACGACTAGCGCTTCTTCCGCGCTGATGAAGTATTCCCGCTTCTCGGGAAAACGGTTGTGCACTTCGGAAATATTGATTTCGGGATCGGGCATATTTATGCGTTTAAAGAATCAAACATAGATTAAATTTCTGAACGTCTTTGTCATTACGCAATTTGGCTTCCCAGCTTGAACGCCAGTTCATTCTTCCCCGCCTCAAAGCGCACAAAAAACTCCCTCTCATTCGAAATGAACAAATTCAGCAACATCCCCATTTGATTGCAACGCTCGTTTTCCAACAGATGGGCGGCGTAGAAAAACAGCGCGCCGAGGTAGTGATAGAGATTGCTCTGCGCGTGCACACGCGTCCAGTCTGTGCCGAGGCGCATGGCTTTCAAAATCGTGGCCACCACTTCTTTGCTGGAAAGCGCGCGCTCGACCAGCGAAAGCTTCTGCCCTGAAGAAACTGCGCGCAACAAATCGCTGAGATCCAGAATGATTTCCAGGTTGGGCGAAGTATTGGTACGGTTTTCCAAATGGCGCAGCGCCCACACCTGCGCGGTGCTCAACGCCGGGCCGCGTAAATCCGCCGCCAGTGCGCGCAAATCGATTTGCTTCACGTTGCTGAAGTCATCGATTTCCTCCCACGTTGCAACATTTTGCGTGCTTTCCTCCAACGCCGTGGTTTGTTTGAAACATTTCGCCAGAAAAATCTTGACCCTTTCCCGGAAGCGCTCGACGTGGATCGGCGTGGAGCCGTGCAATTCCCAGGGCATGTAGTTCGGCTCCCGCGAATTTTGCTCCCAATAGAACAATTTCGGCTGGCCGTACGCCGTGATTTCGATGCCCCACAGCACCCCTTCCCACCATCCGCAGGTGCCACTGTTAAAATACGGCGTTGGCAGCTTGATCGCTACTTCTTTTTGCAGGCCCGGCACCTCCAATTCTCCCAGACACAAATGCGGCCGGCTTTGCGGCCAGTGCGTATGGCCGACAAGAATCTGCACCTGCAACAAACCCTTGGCGCCGGGGTATTTGAGTGCGAGCGTCAGCGCCGCAGTCAGGGTTTCGGAATAATAAATTGTATCCACGATCTTGCGGCCGCATTCCGCCTGCTCAATTTGGCGCGACAGGCGCTTGGCCGAATCCGGCGGCAGCCAGTTTTCCACTTGGGGAATTTTGATCAATAAATCTTCGAATTTGACAATGGGGTTGCCGCCCAGGTCGATGCCGCGCAAATGATACGGAAAAGTGGTCATGCCGTCCATGATCACACCGATGGAGTTCGCCAGAATTTTGCCGATCTCACTGTGCTCGTCGCAATTCCAAAAATCGGTTTGATGGCCGTGCATGATGAAGAGCGGCTTGCGTTCGCGATAGCGCTCCGGGCTCAGGCCGACCGGAATCAAGTCGGCCAGCTCGCCAACGTCGACCGGTTCCTTGCGTTTCCTGGCTGCGCGAATCCTCTTGAGGATCCCGAGGTAATCGTCCTCCATCGTCAGCACCTCCGGAATGATCAACGCATCCCAAATTTGAAACGGAACCGGTCCGGCGTTGAACCACGCCTCGCGCAGGAGACGCTCATTTTCCGGGGCCAACGTCCAAAAATCGTCGTGATTACCGCGCGTGCGAAAATAGCGGCCTTCGCCGTGCAGCGCCGAGAGCATGGTGTAGACTTCGTGATGAATGCCGCCGGCCGCGATGATGCGCTCGGCGCGTGCCTTCACGCCCGCGTGTTTCTTCACTGAGGGCACCACCCACAATTCTTCGCAATCGCCGTTTTCAATGACGATATGGCCGCGCTCGCGATAATAATGCAGCGCACGCAAAAACAAGTCACGATTCTTCGAAAAATGCGAGAGATCGAAAAAATCCGCGTCGACACGGTCGTCGGGCGCATCGCGGTGCACGTCGGAGAAAATGACGTATTGGCACTTGTCTTTGACTGGCGACGGCAGAGTATGAATCTTGAGAGGGCGGTCCTTTTGCTCGATTTTGTCGGCCTCCTGGCCGATCCATTGAAACACCTTCATCGGCGTCTTGAGGGCGTGCACCAATTTGGGAAACAGCAATACGATCATGCCCGGCACCTTGGCGAGATGCAGCCAAATTTCTTCGGCAAGGTCGTGCTGGAATTGCAGCGCGTTGAAAAACTTAGTCGTGAATTTCTCGACCGCCGGCAAATCGTGAAAATAGTCTTGCAGAAAAGCCTGTATGCCCGCGCCAAGCAAATGCACGCGTCGCGGCACCAGCGCCGCTTCATTTTGCGGGCCGAGATCGGCATCTGCCAGCGATACCTGTTCTTGCTGTTGGTGACCGCCCACCCAGGCGAGCAGGCGCGGCATCATTTCGTCCAGCCCACTCTCGCTCGCCACGCCACTACCGCTAATCGCGCTGAACAATTGACTAAAAAAATTTTCTTGCCCTTCGCCTTTCGCCATTTGCAAAGGAATATCCAGCAATTCTTCAATTTTGTTGAAGGCTTCCAATCCGCCGGCAAAAAGCTGCTGCACCACCGGCTGCAGCAACGTCGCACTTTGCTGATAAAGCGCCGGCACCAGCGCGGTTTTTTCGTAACGCTGCTTGGCGTGCAGCGCCTGCAACACGGTTTGCAAACCGGCTGATTTTTCCGCACCCTCGTTTTGCACAACGGTGTTAATCAAAGCCGCGGGATCGAGCTGGACGTGGTCCAGCAGTTTGTCGACCGTTTCGGCAAAAACTTCTTTGACTTTAAGCGCCCCTGCCACCAGCGTTTGCCATTCCACGACGCGCCCGCCCTTGGCGTCGGTGAGCAGTGACAGCAAACTTTCTTTGGCATGGCCCTGCGGCAACATCTGCAAGATGTTTTCCACTGGAACATTCTCGACCAGCGCCTTCAGCCAGCCTTTTTGCTGTTGCGCCGTGGACACCGCTTCCGTCAGCAAATCGAGAAACCCACGCTTGCTGGCCAGTCCGCGTGCGAACATCCAAGGAAGCAGCTTTGCCTTTTCAGCTTGTGTCGAACGCGAAGCGCTGTGCAGGACGTTGCCGGCAATCTCATCAGCGGAATGCCATTGTTGTACGCGCCGCAAAGCGGCGGAAGTCTTGCGCGGCGCGGCGATGGCGCTTTGCACCAGCTCGCGATAAGAGTGCCGCAAAGCAGCATCGACGGCGGTGCGATCCCGGCCGGACTCCGCCTGCGGCAGGCCGCGAGTTCGCGACGAGGATCGACTTTTTTCCCTGGGAAGCGTGCGCGCAAGTGCGAGGCGAATCTTGATTTCGTCGCCGCGATACCGTTGCCAGAGCTGAAAGGCATAATGCGGGCCGCAGCCAAAATCGCGTCGAAACGCGGCGAGCTTCTGCCAAATCACAAAATCACGCTTCTTGAGCGTCGGTAAGAGCTCGCGCGGCAAGTCTTCCCAGGAAATCTCGCACAAGTGTGATACGGCTTTGATGCCCAGCACGAAAAAAGACACCGCATACGGTGGAGAAAGCGGCGCGATTTCCTGTGCCAGCGGCAAACGCTCGGGCGTACCATGCGGTGGAAATTTCTGCGCGATGAACTTCCACGCTCGTAATTTGGCGGGTGAAATTTTTGTGCGCATGCCGTCAGGCTCGATCTTCGCCATATCGACGATGGACCCAACGCCGGCTCGTACCAGAATATGGGCTTCGCGCTTGCCCAAACCTGCAAATACAGTTTGTAACAATGCTTGTTGCTGCCAGCTTTGCCATTGCTCGCGTGAGGCGCCGGCGTTTCGCGCAAGGATATCGATATGGGCGTCACGCACGTCGGCGAGCGTGCGCACGCCGTGTCTCGCCAGGGCCCGGGCCAGCCCAGCTTCGAGTGCGTAAAGCCATTGGTGAAGTAAAACGCGCGAAGTACTACGGCGTTGAGAAGATGGCAGCTTCAACAGACAATCTCGTTTGAATTGAGGCGCAAAGTTGGCACACGACGATTATCGGTACACATGCTCATATTTGCAAAACCTGCTTAGATTGTCAAGTGCAAAACGCATTACACTGTTGCTGCAAACCTACACGATTCCATGTCCCGCTATGTACAGAAATTTGAAAATCTTCCCGCATCGACTGGCAGCTTTATATTGATATTGTTGAGGTTAGTTAAATTAACGAGATCCACGGCACGCGGCTTGCAAAATCATACAGCAAGGGTGCTAAATCGCAAAAGAACCCAAATAGTAGCAGAAGGAGTGATCAATGAAGAATTTAAGGATAATGTGTGCGGTTGTAGCATTGTTCGGCGCGTTGTTGGTTGCGGATAACGCGAATGCCGGAGTCAGGGTATACGTGCGGATCGGACCGCCTCCGCCGAGAGTGATCGTCGTGAAACCGCGCCCACGCTACCGCGATGCCGTTTGGGTGGATGGTTATTGGGCCTGGAATGGCAGAAGGCATTCTTGGGTGGACGGCAGATATGTCAATTCCCGCCGCGGTTACGTATACGTGCCGGGCCGCTGGGAACGCTATCGCCGCGGGTGGTATTGGGCTGAGGGTTATTGGTGCCGGCGTTGATTTTTGCTTCTGGTTTCCACTTCCGCTATATACGATCATGGATGATCGGCAGAGCGCCCTTGTAAGGGCGCTTTGTGTTTTGCTCTCCCTTCTAACTGTCCAGGTGTATCGGAAGGCAAAACTATTTTGGGCAAAACAATTGCTTGCCTTGTCGCGTTGAGATTTGTATTTTTACACGGGTATAGGTCATTGACCATTTGTGGAGAGATTCATGCTCTCGATTCTCTTGAGCGAAATTGAAGACAGAATCAACCGCTTGTCCCTTCAAGAAAGATTGTGGTTGATCGAGAAGCTTATTCAGCGTTTGAGAGAAGATGCAAACAGCAGTGCCACAACCGCGGCCAGTGACTTCATGCTCCAACTCACAGCGATGGCCAACGATCCCGAAGTGCAAACGGAAATGCAGAAGATCGAACAGGAATTTGGACTAACGGGGACAGATGGCTTAAAGGGGGTATAATGGCTATTCGTCGCGGGGAAATCTATTTTGTAAATATTGTCCGATATTCATGCGCTCGAAGAAGAACTCCTGGCTTTCGAGCGTAAATATGGCGTGCGGTCGGAAACTTTCTATGCCGCCTACCAAAGTGGCGAAGAACCGGAGGATGAAGATTGGGTACTCGATTTCGGCGAATGGGCGAGTGTTCATCGCACATGGCTGGCACGATGGAAACTTTTCTGTCATAGATGCAATCTCCGAATTGATCAACCCCGCCAAGACCGCAGTGTCGCCCTAGTCGAACGCACACTAACGTCGTCCTAATCCATTTCCGATAAGTAATTTTTGTACGTCAGACAACGTTTTTGACACCGCTACCGTATCCAGAATCTGAGCTCTGCTCGATTCGTTTAGGACCCCTTTGATTCTGCTGAGATCAATCAAAAGCTGAGTGATGATTTCGTCGAGGCTGAGTGCGTCGATCACGACTGTGCAATCGAGATAGGAGTCGTGCTCCAAGAATTCATACTCACCGGCGCGCAAGAGAATCTGGCTGCTCAAGAGGTTTTGTCTTGCACGAATAAACGAAGATATTTCAGAATTGATGATGAAGAAGACTGGCTTGGGAGAAATCGCCAAGAGAACGAGAAATTTGTTCTTTGGCTGAGGTCTGGTAAAATTGCAGTGCAGGTAAAGCACACGCCCCGGTTCGAACTGTCTCTGTAATGATTCGAGCCTCTCTTCACGAGAAAAGAAATTCCCCAAGCCCATGCATTTACTCTCAGTAACCGTTGCGAAGATGCGCGATAATAAGATCAGCGTCTCTTAAAGTAGAGGCTATTGCTTGAATAGGAATGAAATCATTTTCATCGGCTGAATTGAAAGCCGCATCATGGCTTTTTTTCAAAAGCCCGTCGAAAGGCAAATTGCCGTTTTCGATGATGGATTCATCCAAGCATTCTCTGTCGGACTCGCTAAGCATAGCCAAATTCGCATCCCGAAAAGGAAAGACTCTTCGCCCTTCAATTCCAAATGAATTACGCGCATGTTCGCTTTGAAGAACTTTACCGTCGCCGCGCACATATTTCAAAATGTCATAAACACCACTGGGGACCGGTCCATTTTTCATTGCGACATAACTCTCACCGCAGATGAAACGACCATACCTTTCAAGGTGCTTCTTATCAGCAAAATACAAGATTTTGCACACATGATAAATATCAGGGCGCGGAGCTCGCTTGGCTATATAGAGAATAACCTCAACGGCCTTCTCTATATCCAGAGTGTAGAATTGTGTCTCCATAATACGGCTACCAGAAAGTGTTGTTGTGCACCTTATCCGCCGGTGAGTTTTTCTCCTTATGAATATAATATAATGGTCCAAAGGAATTTTGCAAAACATAATTTTGCCATGGATGATTTCGCCTGAAAAATAGTTTTGCCATCATAAGATAACCCGCTCTTACGTGCCCGCAGTTTTTCAACGTTGATCACGCCGGGCAATGCCTTTGTCACAGCGCGAATTTGGGACTCCAGCTCCGGCGGCGGCGTGTCCATGACCTCCGCAATCGCCGCGCGCAGCAACCGCCAGCCGTTCCAGCCGATTACGCCGCACGCCAGCAGTGCGGCCCAATCATCCGCGCTTTCATAACCTTTTCCCGCCAGCAGAACGATCGAAATTCCGACAACAGAAGAATCTTTCTCGAATCTTAAGGACACAGAAACAGCTTGCGCGCGCGCTGCCTGGATCGTATCTTTGCATGTCTGCAGGGAAAATCTCAAACAAGGAGGAACGAGCATGCACAAGATCACGCTGATCCCGGGCGATGGCATCGGCCCTTCGGTCATCGATGCCACCGTGCGCGTGTTGGAAGCGACGGGCATTTCATTTCAATGGGATCGCCAGCTCGGGGGAATGGCGGCGGTCCAGGCGAAAGAAGATCCGCTACCAGCGGAAACGCTGGCCTCAATTCGCAGTACCTGCCTCGCGCTCAAAGGTCCGTTGACCACGCCCGTGGGAGGCGGTTATCGCAGCGTGAACGTCGCGCTGCGTCAGGAATTCGATCTTTACGCCAACGTGCGCCCGTCGACGTCTTTCGAAGGCGTGAATGCCATTCATAAGAACGTGAACATTGTTTTGATTCGCGAAAACACCGAGGGTTTGTATTCCGGCATCGAACACTTCATCAGGGCAGACGGCATCAATATCGCGGCAGAAAGCGTTGCCGTAGTCACGCGCAGCGGCTCGGAAAAAATCATTCGCTACGCATTCGAATATGCCAAACATCGCGGTCGCAAGCGCGTCACACTCGTGCACAAGGCCAATATCCTGAAATGCACTACTGGCATGTTTTTGGAGATCGGCCGTGAGATGGCGAGGCACTACCCAGCCATCGAATTTAAAGAGAAAATCATCGACGCCTGCGCCATG
This sequence comes from bacterium, assembly GCA_050732395.1. Lineage (GTDB taxonomy): Bacteria > Zhuqueibacterota > Zhuqueibacteria > Zhuqueibacterales > Zhuqueibacteraceae > JBIOXB01. The sequence goes on along the minus strand of JBOHQX010000399.1, from coordinate 39,467 downwards.
CAGATGGTGATGGAGCCTGCCGCCTATGACGTGATCGTGACCACGAATTTGTTCGGAGACATTCTCTCGGATTTGGCCGCGGGCCTGGTGGGAGGGCTGGGCCTGGCGGCGGGTGCGAACATTGGCAAAGATGCCGCAATATTCGAGGCCGTGCACGGCAGCGCGCCGGACATTGCCGGAAAAAATATCGCGAACCCTACGGCAGTGATCATGTCAGGCGCAATGATGTTGGAATACTTGGGCGAGTTATCGGCCGCGCGTCGCGTAGAAACCGCCGTACGCGAGGTGATTCGGGAAGGCAACTGCGTGACTCCGGACTTGAAAAAGGACTCCAGGCATGGCACTCAGGAAATGGCCGGGGAAATTGTGCGGCGCGTGCAAACTGCCGACCGGACGCCGTAATCCCTCCAGATTTTTCTGCTGACTCTATACGCACTTCGCCGGTCTTGCGGTTAGATATAATAAGTCAGGCGAAGTAGCACCTGTCGATTTCTCCACTCAAATTCATAGCTGAGGAATTGTAACTCTCAGGAGGAGAGTGCAGCATGAAACCTTCCCTTACACCTCCTTCCCAGATTGCATGTGTCTGGCTCACGGTTTCCCTCGCCGCGGCTTATTTCATCACGGGCAAACTTGGGCTGATGCTAGCCTTTGTTCATCCAAGTGCGACAACGCTCTGGCCGCCGACCGGAATCACAATGGCGGCTTTTCTGACATTGGGGTATCGCATGTGGCCAGGAATCTTCATTGGAGCATTTCTGGTGAACGCAATGACAGCAGGCTCCATTGCCACCTCGTTTGGTATTGCAACCGGCAATACGCTTGAAGGCCTGGCGGGCGCTTATTTGGTCAACCGGTTTGCCAACAGCGGCCGTCACTTTTTCGCACAGCCGTGGGACATTTTCAAATTCGCGGTACTTGCCGCCATGCTCAGCACGATGGTGAGCGCCACCTTTGGCGTCACGAGCCTTTGTCTGGGCGGCTTCGCCACGTGGGCAAACTATGGCTCCATCTGGTTGGCGTGGTGGCTGGGGAATGCGGTAGGCGCACTCACCGTCGCGCCCCTGCTGGTTCTTTGGATTACCAACCCACGCGTCCAGTGGAGCCGCGCTCAGATCCTGGAGGCCGCCATCTTGTTGTTGTCTCTCTTTCTTATCGGCCAAACCGTGTTCGGTGGATTGTTTTTGTCCGAAAATAAAAACTACCCGCTCGAATATCTCTGCGTCCCAATTCTGCTCTGGGCGGCTATTCGATTCGGTCCGCGCGAAACCGCAACGGCCATATTTCTGTTGTCCGGAACCGCGATCTGGGGCACGCTTGGAGGGTTTGGCCCTTTTGCGAGGGAAGACAAACAGGAATCGCTCCTGTTACTTCAGGGATTCATGGGCGTCATGACGCTGCTGGCTTTGTCCCTGGCAGCGGTTGTTGCGCAACGTAAGCGGGGCGAAGAGGAAATGCGGAAAACAAATAATGAGCTGGACTTTCGCGTTCAGCAGCGTACCGCAGCATTGGCAAAATCGATCGAAATCCTGGAATCCGAAATCACGGCACGGAAGCGCGCCCAAGAGGCGTTGCGACACAGTGAAGAATACTTTCGATCGTTGATTGAGCACGCTTCCGACATCATTACGATCGTGAATATGGATGGCACGATCCGCTATGAAAGTCCTTCCGTCGAGCGGCTGCTGGGATATCGCCCGGAAGAATTGGTGGGCCAGCTCGCCTTTGATTTCGTGCATCCGGATGATCGGCCGCAAGTTGTGAAAACTTTCAATGACGCCATACAAAATCCGGGCTCGACACGTTCCGCAGAGTTCTGCTTCCGGCACAAAAACGGCTCGTGGCACACGCTCGAATCCATCGGCAAGACCATCCTGGATGATGCCGGCGAAGCCAGCCTGGTGGTCAATTCACGCGACATCACCAAACGCAAGCAGGTAGAAACGGCGCTGCGCGACTCCGAAATGAAATTCCGTACCGTGGTGCAGTCAGCTATCGAAGGTATTATTCTAGCCGATAGCGCCGGGAACATCATCTCTTGGAACAGAGGCGCAGAAGTTATTTTTGGCTATCGGAGCGAAGAAGTGCTGGGCAAAGCGCTGGTCCTTTTGATGCCCGAACCCTACCGCGATCGCCATCGCAGAGCACTGGAGCGGCAGCATGCGACCGGCGACTCCAAAGTCATCGGCAAAACGATCGAGTTGCATGGACTCAGAAAGGACGGCGGTGAATTTCCTTTGGAGCTTTCCCTGACCACGTGGAAGACGGAAGCGGGGGCAGTGTATGGGGGCATCATCCGTGATCTCACCGAGCGTAAACGCATCGAAACAGCATTGGTGGAAGAACGCCGCTTGCTGGCGCAGCGGGTGGAGGAGCGCACCGAGGCTTTGAGTGTCGCGAATGCGGAACTGGCCCGGGCGGCGCGAATGAAAGACGAATTCCTGGCCAGCATGAGCCACGAGCTGCGCACGCCCTTGAACGCCATTCTAGGCTTGAGCGAGGCTCTGCAGGAGCAGATTTACGGTGATCTCAACGAAAAACAACTCAAGGCCTTGCTCAGTATTGAGGAAAGCGGGCACCATCTCCTCGCCTTGATCAATGACATTCTTGATCTCTCCAAAATAGAGGCGGGCAAATTGGAGCTGGAAATCGGCCCGGTCCCGGTCGAGTCGGTCTGTCAGGCGGGTCTCAGGATCATCATGCAAATGGCCATCAGAAAACAGCTCAAGGTTTCTTCTACATTTGATAGCGCGGTGATGACGGTGCAAGCGGACGGCCGGCGGCTGAAGCAAATCCTGATGAATCTCTTGAGCAATGCCGTCAAGTTTACGCCGGAGCATGGCGCCGTCGGCTTGGAGGTGCATGGCGAGGCGGAGCAAGGTTGGGTACACTTCACCGTTTGGGATACGGGCATCGGCATTCCACAGAAAGATATGGACCAGTTGTTTCAGCCGTTTGTCCAACTCAATGCCACGCTCGCTCGGCCGCATGCAGGCACAGGTTTGGGATTAGCGCTGGTGCGCCGTATGGTTGAATTACACGGCGGGAGTATAGCCGTGCAAAGCGAGCCGGGAGCGGGCAGCCGGTTCACCGTCACGCTGCCCTGGCAGGAGTCGATCAAACCGATCGCAAAAGCAAAACTGGAGAAACCGGCCACGTCCGGCAAGCCGGTCACTCTCCAGGCCGTAACCCGCGAAAACTCGTCGGTTGCTACGAATGGTCGGTGATTCTTGTTGAGAAACTATCCGATGAGAATAACGGCGAGCCGCTTGGGGCCGTGCGCGCCCAATACCAGTGTTTTTTCGATATCGGAAGTCCGGCTCGGCCCGGTGATGATGGTCATGAAGCTCGTTTCATTTTGATCTTTTTTTCCGAGTGCAGCAAACACCTCATCCAGGGAATCGACCAATTGCTCGATTTTGGCCACGACAATATGAAACGGCGGCAGAACAGAAAGCCGCCTCCCACCTGAATTGCCCGCAAGCAAGACGATGCTGCCCGTGCGTGCGACGAGGAAGTCTGCCGTGGTGACACCCGCCTCGAATTGCTCAACCTCAAAGTTCGCCATTTCACTCTGCGTGAGAAAACAGTTTTGAGCGAGCCATGCTTCTTTTTGAAAAACCTCGTCGAGCAGCCCGCAGGCGTGACGCAGTGCCCTCAAAGGTGGCAGGCTTTCCCTCAACAACGAAGTTTGCAATAACCCTTTGAGCCGCGCCGCAGCTTCATGCACGTCTCGAGCTCGAAAAAATTCCCCCCTTAAAGAAACAATTCTTGCAATAAAATGCTCGAGGCGTTGCTCCGTTGACGAGGGGTAATCGGCAAAAAGCTCGACGTCCTGCCACGCCGCAGACCGTTCCACGTTTACCGGGCGTGCGCTGCGCAAGCGCTGCAGAATTCTGTCACGACTGTCGTTCATGTTCCTGCCACAACTCTCGAAAGGCTTTTTTACTCAACGTTGGCGCGGTGCGGCGCACGATTGGAAAAATACGGGCTGGTGCCTGCAGCATTCGCCCCAAACCGCGTAGGGCCTGTAAGCGGCCTGGCCGTGACATCGTCCAGGCATAGACACGCATGGCCATGCGTTCAAAAAACGACGCCTCCGCAGTCGCAGCTTGCCAACGATTTTCCAGCAGCAAATGATGGAGATCGATGCGCACCGGGCACACGTCGCTGCACGCGCCGCACAATGATGAAGCCGAAGACAAGTGCTGAAAACGATCAAAATCATTATAATGCGGAGTGATAATGGAACCGATCGGGCCTTGATAAGTGACGCGATAGCTGTGACCACCGATCGTGCGATAGACAGGGCATGCATTCAAACAAGCGCCGCAGCGTATACACTGCAGCGCTGCGCGGAGATTCTCTTTCGCATAAAGCCGCGAGCGGCCATTGTCCAACAGAACCACGTGCATTTCTACCGGGCCGTCTTGTTCGTGCGCCTGGCGCGGCCCCATCATGATCGAATTGTAACAGGTGATTTGCTGGCCCGTGCCGCTGGTTGCCAAGAGGGGCAGGAACAAGCTCAAATCTGCAAGCCGCGGGATGATTTTTTCAATACCGGCAATGGCGATATGTACGGGCGGGCAGGACACAGTCAGGCGCGCGTTGCCTTCGTTTTCCGTCACCACCACGGCGCCGGCTTCGGCGATGAGAAAATTGCAACCGGTAATGCCTATGTCGCTTGTGACGTAAGCCTGGCGCAAATGCCGCCGTGCGATCATGGTCAATTCTTCAGCACTCGCGGTGGCCGGCCCATTGAGTTTTTCTTGAAAGAGCCGGACGATTTCTTCCTTACTCTTGTGCATCGCCGGTGTGACGATGTGATATGGTTTTTCACCCGCGAGCTGCACGATCAATTCCCCCAAATCGCTTTCCCACACTTCGATCCCGGCTTTTTCGAGATGGTCGTTGAGCGCAATTTCTTCCGTTGTCATGGATTTGGACTTGACGATTTTTTTGGCCTGCAGGCGCCGTGCGATGCGCAGAACATAGTCGACGGCGTCCTCGGAATTGTCCGCCCAAAAGACTTTGCCGCCGCGCGCCGTGAGGTTTTTTTCAAATTGTTCCAATAATTCCGGCAGACGCGCGAGCGCCTCCTTTTTGATCGCAGCCGCTCGGGTGCGCGCTTCCTGCCAGTTTTTGAATTGATTGGATTTGGTTTGGTGAACGGCGTGCTCGTAAATGGCAATGGCTTTCGCGATTTTGTACCGATGCTCGTCGTCTACGGCTTTTGCTGCGGCGAGTCGAAGAAATTGCTGGTGCTCGGACATTTTGCCAATTTCGAATGTACGTTCAAATCGTATGATCCAACACTTCTGCCAAATGCAAAATCTGCACGGCACTGTGGCGCGCTTGTGCTTCTTTGCGCATCTGCATGAGACAACCAGGATCGTTGGACACGATCGCCTCTGCGCCGGCTCTCTCGAAAGCCTGCAACCGGCTTTGGGCCATGGAAGAAGAGATCGGCATGAATTTCACGGAGAAAAGGCCTCCAAACCCGCAACAGACCGGCTCGCCCTCGAGCTCGACTAATTGCAGCCCCTGTACTTCGCGCAACAGCGCCAGGGGCTCGGCCTGCAGATGCAACTCGCGATGACTGTGGCAGGAATTGTGGAATCCTACGCTGCGAGGAAATATCGCACCGAGCCTGGTCACGCCCAGGCGTCGTACGACAAATTCCGAAAACTCAAAAACGTGTGGGCCGAGTTGTGCGGCTTCTTGCTCGCGGGGATGATTCTTGAAAAGTATCGGGTAAAATTTTCGCACCATTGCCACACACGAACCCGATGGTGCGACTATAGTGCCTTTGGCGCGAAAGACATTCAAAAAATGATTCGCCACCTGCAAGGCTTCCGTACGATAACCCGCGTTGAAAGCGGGTTGCCCGCAGCAAGTCTGGCGCCCATCATATTCCACTTGCACGCCGAGGCGCCGCAAAACGTTCGCCATCGCCAGGCCGATTTCGGGGTAGACCTGATCGACCAGGCATGGAATGAAGAGGGAAACACGCGGGTCGGCAGAATCGAGGGGCATGGGGAGTGACCAGTAATCAGTAATCAGTGTTCAGTAATCAATGACTCGGTGTTTAAAATGCAATTTAATAAATCTGGGATGTGATGCCAATGAAAACTCTTGCTTGGCAGTTTTTGGTGCAGTATCATTCTGTGAACGCTGGCACATACATGGCCGGCTCAATAGCTCATTATAGCTGCTCTCTTATCCGGGGCATTCTATATGAACTCCATTTGTCTGGCTGTAGCACACTGTCTAAACTTACGCTCCGGCTTCAACAAGCGGATTTCAACGTTGCTTGGTGTGCTGCTCGCCTGCGGCTGTTCCGTGCAAACGCCGGAAGTCCGCTTCACTGGCGAAAAAACCGCGCTGGAGAATCAAATTCTCGGTACTTACAGCCAGGTCAAGGAGGATGTCTGGATGGTGGCCTCCGTGCGTGCTGCGAATCCGGACAGCCAGGTCACCCTATCCGACGAAAAACGCGCCGTTTTGAGTGCGATTCAGAATCGCGAATTCAATAAGGACGATATTGATGAATTCAAACGGGAGGGCGCGGTAGGCGAGAACAATCGCGGTTATTTGGAATTGCGGCCGCTGGAGCGCCTGCAAAAAGACGCGGCCTACAAGAACCTAGTCGAGCAACTCATGGGGGAGGAAAATCACGACCGCCAGACTATCATGCAGCGCATTATCGCTATCAATCCTGAAGTACAAACCGCCGATCCGGCCGAAGTCGAAAGGGTCTTCGCCAAGCTGAACCGCGACAATGCCAGGTCCGGCGAATGGCTGCAGACTCCGGCAGGAGAATGGACGCGGAAAAAAGAATAGTACCAGGTTATCATGAATATGGAGATTTATGAACCATCCCGAAAAAATTCGCCAAATCATCGATTCCCCTTCCTATCGTTTGGCTTTCGAAGACGTCGATTTCCTCAAACGCGAAGATCTGCGCCCGGTGCGCTTTCAACTTGAACTACTCAAGCCCGAAAGAATCATCGCAGAACATGACATCGAATCCACCATTGTCGTCTTTGGCAGCGCGCGTTTACTCTGCCGCGAAGAGGCGGAAAAAAAATATCACCGCCTCGCGCGTGAGGCCGAAGCGCATCCGCAAGATCGCGACAAGCAACGCCAACTGGCGCAAGCACGGCTGCTCCTGGAGAATGCCCACTATTATGAAGAAGCGCGCGAGTTCAGCCGTCTGGTTTCATCGACGTGCCAGCAGAACAGCCATCGCGAATTCGTGATTGTGACGGGCGGCGGGCCCGGGATCATGGAGGCCGCGAATCGCGGCGCATACGAAGTGGGGGCAAAATCGATTGGCTTGAACATCACCCTACCGCACGAACAGGCGCCAAATCCGTACATCACGCCGAGCCTGTGTTTCCAATTCAAATACTTCGCCCTGCGCAAAATGCATTTTCGTTTGCGAGCCAAAGCGCTCGTGGCCTTTCCAGGCGGTTTTGGCACTTGCGACGAGTTATTCGAAACCCTGACCTTGATTCAAACCAGTAAAATGGAGCCGGTACCAATTTTGCTTTTTGGAAAGAGCTTCTGGCAGCGCTTGATCAATTTTCCCTTCCTGGCAGAGCAGGGCATGATTTCATACCAAGATTTGAATCTGATGACCTACGTGGAGACTGCGGCCGAAGCCTGGCATCAAATTGTAAAATTTTATCAAGATCGTGGCGAGTGGCCGCATCCGCACCCAGGTAAAAAATAAACATTTTGGTCTCGATTCACTCAGTTTTTTCGAAAGGTTGAGAATATGGCCGGGGCGTCACGCAGGCCTGCATACCCAGCCATTGTGAAAGCCGGCGGCGATGCTGCGCGACGAGCTCATACACGACGAGCTCGCACAACAAGCAAACCGGCACGAGGTAAATCACCATCACCAACAGGCGCCACGGAAAAAACCGCCATCCGAAATAATTCAGGGCAAAAGCGCCCGCATAAACCCGGCCACGCGGAGTAATGGCATACATGCGCTGCGAGCATTTTTGCCGGGAAGTTCCAAAACGCCGCAATTCATCTTCGGAAAAAAACTGATAAGGCACGATTGCGAATTTCTTCGTGCGATCCATGCGCCTCGCCCAATCTGCAAAAACCGTGCAGAGGCCGCAATCCCCATCGAACAATAAACGGGCTTTGTTTTCTGCCATATGCACGATTCAGCCGTTCGATGAAAGTCGAGATCATTCCATGCAAAACCATTCGCGACTTTCTGCCTCTGCTTTTGCTTTGAATTATCCGAACACGGGGGTAATCTGACTTAGTCAAGCTAAATCAGCGTCGGAAAGGAGATATAGAACGCCGGCGAGAAGGTTGGCGTCCCCTACGGGATTCGAACCCGTGTTGCAGGATCGAAAATCCTGAGTCCTAACCACTAGACGAAGGGGACAACTTTCGTGCTGAATTTGGGGGTGAGTGACGGGATTCGAACCCGCGGCCACCAGAACCACAATCTGGCGCTCTACCAACTGAGCTACACCCACCGTTTGGCGCGCCCATGCGCTCAGCCCACTGTGCGCCAGGAGGGAATCGAACCCCCAGCCCACAGCTTAGAAGGCTGTTGCTCTATCCGCTTGAGCTACTGGCGCAAACACCGACAGAACAATTGGATGAATGGATTATTGGATTGTTGGATTGCTAAAACAATGGAGCTACGAGCTATCCATCGTACCACTAATAATCCATTAATCCACCAATCCAATAATGCGAGTCTGAGGGGGTCGGGGCAGCAGGAATTGAACCTGCGACCTCCTGCTCCCAAAGCAGGCGCGCTAGCCGGACTGCGCCATGCCCCGAATCCAATTTCCACAAGACTCATCAAAATAAATCATTCAGGCGATAAAAATCAAGCGGAATTTCAAGCAGTTAAAACAGCCGTGTCATCTGTACGCCCGTCACCGAAACGCCGTTGCGCACCTGTAAGCTATCGCCCACACTCGCGACCCCGTCACCGTCGTTGTCAAAAATGCCGATAGGATCGGTCCCCAGATCGAACGAGCCGTTGCCGTTGAAATCCTTCGCCGCGACCGGCCAGTACGTGCCGTCCGCAACGTACGTAATGGCAAAATTTCCGGCTTCATCAGCCACGGACGTCATGGCTTGCAGAGCGCTGCTCAGCACCTTGTTGACATTTTCACGACCAACGATGACGCGATTGAGCAGCGTAGGTACATCCTGGCGCAACAAGCCCACCAAGGTATGTCTTGTCGAGTCGGGGCTCAATCCAAAAACAACCTGACCGCTGACCTCGGCTCGCGGAAAATCGTTTGCCGAAGTGAACTGAATCAATAGAGGAAGGCGCATTATCTGGCCGCGCGTGCTGTTCGCCGCAAAAAGCAACGCAGAATAGGAAGTATTCGACTGCAAAGTGAGGGTACTGGACACGATTTTGGCGTCGGCGCTCAAGGTGAGACTCGCTTTCGAAAAGCCTGCAGGTTCAGGCGAAATGAACAAGCCGAATTTGCTGGTGTCTAAAGGAGCACTGAAGGCGAGGCGAAATTCGCTCTGCAGCCCCAAATTTCTAGCGCCATTTGCCGGCAGATAGCTCAACACGCGAAATGATTCCACCGGCGCATTCAAGGCAATCGCATTCAGCGTTGCGCTGGCAATCGTTACGCTATCGGGGAGGCCATCAGCGTTCGCGTCGAAGCCTTGCAGACGATCGCCACTCTGCAGGCTGAGGCGGCCGTTGCGATCTACGTCCAACGCGGCAAACGGCCAGTATATGCCCGGAGCAATGGCGGCGATTTCATAAGCGCCGGCGGCATCTTTGATCGAGGATACGGCGACGAGATTCTCGTTGAATTCTTGATCCGCATTATCGGATGCCGCAACGGCTTGAAGCGACTTGCGCAGCAAGCCGGCAAAGCTTTGCGTCGGCGCATTGAACGGTGCGGCCGAGCTCCCGGTGACGCCGCCGGTGGGCGTGACAGCCGCAGTATGGAACCGGCTGACATATGGCACGCGCAAAACATCGGCGTAGCGATCCACCGCCGAATAGACTACCAAAGAATAGGACGTGTTTGGCGCAAGCGTCGCGCGTGAAATCACTTGCCGGCGGTCATCACTCAATTCCAAGTTCGTGTAGAAATCCGCCGGCGCCGGCGCCAGCACCATGCCGATCGTGCCCAAGTTCATCTGCTGGCTGAAGGTGATCACCATATTCGCATTGGCGGGTACGTTGGTCGTGTTATCTACCGGGACCACGCTGACCACGTGCAAATCCGGAAAAGGGTCAGTCAAATTGGGAGAAGTTTTTTCGCTGCAACTCCACCATAGCAATCCCGCGGCACAAGTCAAACCCCTCGAGATCAGAGCTGAACGAAAAAAATCGCCCGCAGAATAGGAACCCGCTCTCGCGTGGCAGTTCCATTTTCGTGAGAGAAGTGTTGCCTTCGGACGGCTAAACTTACACAATTTCGCGCGTGTTCTCGACATCGGTCTTTCTCCTCGAGCTAAACCAACCCAAGCTGTGTCAATAATTTCTTGAATTCCGCCAGAGCGCGGCCACGATGGCTGATCAGATTTTTCTCGGACAATGGCATTTCCGCGTAGGTTCGATTCTGGCCGGCGACGATGAACACCGGATCGTATCCAAACCGGCCTTCGCCACGCGGCGCGAAAGCAATGCTGCCGGTACATTCGCCGCGCACCAGGTGCACGCGGCCATTTTGCGCAAGGGCAACCACCGTCACGAATCGGGCACCACGTTTCTCCAGCGGCACGCTCCGCATTTCAAACAATAGCTTGTTAAGATTTTCTTGATAACTGACTCTTTCGCCGGCATAGCGACTGCTGCGCACACCGGGGGCGCCGTCTAAAGCCTCGACGAACAAACCGGTGTCATCAGCCATCGCGGCGAGGCCGGTGTGCTGATGGATGATCAGCGCCTTCTTGCCGGCGTTGCCCTCCAGCGTTTCACGATCTTCAACCACTTCGGATGCTTCCGGAAAAGCCTCGAGCGATAGAATTTGCACCGCCGATTCTGCCAATGCCGCCTGAATCTCCAGAACTTTGTTGCGATTGCGCGTTGCCAATACCAGTCGAAGCCGCTCAACAGACATGGAATTCTCAATAATTTTCGATGGCATCTACAATGCCGACAATGGATGCGTCGACCGGGGAAAGGCCGTGGCGCAAAGGAATGGTGGCCTCACGCGCAGTGATGTAAAACACCGTTTCTCCCGGCCCAGCACCCACGGTATCGATGGCGATCAGAGGAGTGCCTTTGGGTTTGGAGAAACGATCGAGCGGCTGGATGATTTGCATTTTGGTTCCCTCCAGGCTTTCATCCTTACAAGTGGCCCACAGGGTGCCGATGACGCGCGCGAGAAACATGCGAGGTGATAGAGTTGGTTAATATGGCGATGCTTTAAAAATCACAGATAAGTCAGGCTGGTGAGATTCACGCTGGTTTTCGGGCCAAAAACGATGCGTCAGCTCCGGCAACACCTGGCCGAGGGGATTCGTCTTGAAGTAATGGCCCAACTCTATATTGAGTAATGATTGGGTGCGTGCATGTTCGTAATCCGTCATTTTAAGCATCATCCTCCCATTAATCAATTCAAAAGGCTGTCCCTGAGCCAGGCGATTGGCCTCCTTGAATATCAAGCCTTTGTCCCCTGAAGCTGTTACCGACGGCTCTGCGATTAATAGATCTGCTTGCATAGTTGTCATGATTTTTGTCACTGGATAATTCAACTACTGAAATCGTCGGGTAAAGATAGGAATTCGCTACTGCATTGTCAATCTATTTGGCGGGCCCCAAGAATTGTGGCTGAATGGCGGGAGCGAACCCACTATTTGAAGCGAAAACATCCGTTTTTTACGAAGCATCCAGCTTATCGACAATAGCCATAATCGTTGCGTCGACCGGCTTGTTCTCCGTCAGCTTGGTTTGGCGCGCCGAGCTGCCCTGCACGATCAATACGATCTCACCCACGCCCGCACCTACGGCGTCGACTGCCACAAAAAATCCCTCTTTATCTTTGTATTTCAGATCGACCGGCCGCACGATCTGCAATTTCAAGCCGTTCATTTTTTCGTCTTTGCGTGTGGCCCACACGGTGCCGATCACTCGTGCCAGAATCACAGCGGCTCCTGGTTGGTCCCAGCAGGATTTTGAACAACTTGAAGCGGGCCAAGAATTCAGCAGAGGCCCGTGAGAAATCAGTTCTTTCTATTGTAGAAATTCTGTTGATAATAGTATTGCAACGTCCGGATTTCTTTTTCTAAGGCATCCAGGCGGCGCTGCAGCCACAAAGAATCGGTGCCGGGCTCACCTTTCGGCAGCGAGGTTGGAGGAGGCGCCATGAACGCCGATTCAATTTCCGTATGCGCTGCCAGCTCTTGCAATGCAATCGGCGTTTTTTGGCTCACGCGCACGCGCAGTACCAGCTCTTGATGCACGCGCAACACTTTAACCGGGGCCTCCTGGCCGGGCTGCACTTCCATCACCAATTCACGCAAGCGATTGGAAGAAGTCACGGGGTAGTCGTTGAAATGCGTGATCACGTCGCCCACCTGCAGCCCTGCCTGGTGTCCAGGCCCCTGCTCATGCAGGTTCAGCACGCGCGGATGCCCGCCGGAGGAGGAATCAGCCAGCACCGTCACGCCGATCCAGCCGACTTTGCTGTAGTAGCTTCGGATGGCGTCCTGTATGAAAGGCATCAATTCCGCCAAACTGTAAACGAGCGCCGTACTGCCGAAGTAATGCTCGTGTTCATTTTCTTTTTCAGTGACGCTAATGCGGCCGGCCACGATACCGATGGCTTCCGCTTTCACATTGAACACCGGCGAACCGTTGCTGCCGGGATCGACATTGGCGGATATTTGCATCATGCCGTCCGGCTGGACGGCGCTGATCACGCCGACGGAAACGGCGTGCGGCACACCCAAAGAGTTGCCGATGACAGTTATCCAGGAGCCGGCACTGATGTCGTTTTTCATGCCAATCGTGGCATTCGGCAAACCATGGCCGAGAATTTTGAGCAACGCGATACCGCGCGCAGAATCTTGCATCACCCATTCGGCGGGATAAAGAGACCCGTCATCCAGCGACAGCTCGATGCGCTCCGCATTACGAATCACGGATTCTTTCGTCACAATGAAACCGTCACTGCTGATAATCAACCCGGTCCCTACCTTGACCTTATTCTCGGCGGTCTGCCGGTCGCGGAAAAATTCGAACAACCCTCCGCCCGGCTTTCCGGCCGCGGCTTTGGTGATATTGATGACTGTTACCACCGTCGGCTTGGCAAGCTTGACCACGCCTGATATTTCCTGCTCCAATGCCGAAAGCAAAGGTTGGGCTTGCAAGATGTGGATAGATAAGATCAACCACGCACCCACGGAAAGGCACGGCCACTGCCGGCTGGAACTCGGCGCTTGTCGTCCAACCGTCGCCGTTACGCGGCGCCATTGTCTTTTCAAAGTTGCTGACCTCACTTTTCAATCATCGCCTTTAGAGGGAAAAAAGAGCAGCGCGGCTGTTTTGCGGCCCATGCGGCAGCTCGTCGGGATTGACCGATAAGGAATCCGCGGAGGAGCTACGTGCGCCTTTTCTCTGCCTGGGCAGTGGCCATTGCTTGGGAGAGAATTTATCCAACGTGTAAAGGATTTGTGCGGTCAAGGGAATTACGGAGGAGGTGGTGCGGGACAGCGGCGATTGCAGCAGTTGGTAGCTGGAAATCCCGGCGCCTTCGAACTCAGCACCGGATTGTTGTCGCAATACCAGATTCACAGAAAAAAACACGAGCATAGCGACCAGAGCAAAAACGGCGAAGCGCGGCATGGGCGCCATCGTCAGGCGCAGGCCCGGGGCGGCCGTACGTTTGCTTTCACGACGCATGCGCGCGCGAAGAATCGCCTCAAAATCAGGCGGCGTTTGTAATTTGGTCAATTGGCTCAATGTGCTGCGCAGGTGTTGCAGGCGGGCGATAGCGGCTTGACAATCGGCGCAAACAGATAGGTGCACTTCCACGGCGTGCCGCTGCTCGGGCAGCATGGTGTTCTCGGCGTAGTCCGAGAATAACTCGGAGAACCTTTTACAGGCATTCATGTGTAACCTTCGTTGTAGCGAGTTTCTTCTTGAAGCTCCTCGTGTAAAAGCCGGCTTTACTGCTTGGGTTTATTTTTTTCCAAAAGACTTTTCAGGCGGTTCTGTAAGCGGAGACGGGCACGATTGACGCGCGACTTCACTGTTCCAATCGGAACCCGAATAATCTTACTAATCTCTTCATATGAAAGTTCCTGCACATCACGCAAAATAATCACTTCCCGGAACTTGGGTGAGAGCTTGCTGATCTCACGCTGGATGATTTCTTCCTGCAACGTGCTGTTGGCCTGGGTCTCCGGGTTCAAAACGTCATCCGCAATCTCATAATCGCGGTCTTCTATACCCATATCTGTAAGGGAGAACAAACGTCTCCTTTTGCGCCGGCGCAACTCGGTACGCGCCAGGTTACCGGCTATGGTATAAATCCAGGTTGAAAATTTGGCCACCCTGGTATAGGCAAAACGATTCCGAAAAACCCTCAAAAACGTCTCCTGTACCACGTCTTCTGCCTCTTCCTGATTGCTCAAAAAACGATACACAAAGTTCAGCAACTGGTTTTTGTATCGTTTGACGATCAATTCATAGGCATTGGTATTGCCTTGCTGAAAGCGTTCAATCAGGTCTTCATCGGACAGTAGCTCCAAATCTTTCTTTTGGTTGTCCTCCATTCACTTCCTTCCCTCGAGGGATCGGTGACGTTCCTCGTCGAAAGACGCAAGGCGTCAAAGCGCGATCAATTCTGCGGCGCGGTTTGCCGCGGGAATGGCAAGTAGCGCGCAGGCAGCTTCTTAATGATCGCAATCATCACCAATCGCATCAAAAGATTCTGTGAAACACTTTGGCTTTTGGCCAAATAATCAGCGTGATGCAAAACTTCGAATGCGTTCAAAATTGCCGCTTGATCATACTGGCGCGCGGCCCTTTGTAGCCGTTCGGCGAAAAAGGTGTGCACGCCGGTCTTTTCTGCCAATTGTGCAAGATCCTGCCGGCGCGGTAATGCTTTTGCTAGGTAAAGATGGCTGAAATATCTCGCCATGGTGCTGATAATTGCTCCACTGTTGGCATTGGTAATCAAGTGCTCGGTAATACGCAGCGCTTGCACGAGATTCATGTCGCCCACGGCATCCTGCAGAGAAAACACGGAAAACTCGCGCCGCACACCCGCCACCTCTTGCACCTGCTCGAGAGCCAGGCGGCTTTGATCACCGGTAAAGATGAAGATCTTTTCCAGCTCGCTCCGCAAGGCATGAATCGAGTTGCCGACTTCCGTCGCGAGCCATTGCGCCGCTTCTGGCGCGATTTCCCTTCCTCGCCGCAGGAGATAACCCTGAATCCAGGGCACGACTTGATTGTCATAGAGCGGCTTACACTCGACAAAGACGCTGGCGCGTTGCAAGGCGTCGAGCGCCTTCTTGCCGGAAGCCTTTTCTCGTTGGATGAGAATCAAATACGTCGTCGGGCACGGCTTTTGGGCGTAATTGGCGAGCAAATTCAGCTCGCCCGCGGGCATTTTCTGCAGGTCGCGCACCAGCACAGTGCGGTGTGCGGCCATCATGGGATAACTCGCGGCGATGTCCACTATGCGTCTGGCGCTGACTTCGCCCGCATAGCATACATCGTAATTGAAGTCGCGCGTGTCCGCCGTAACCAGCTTTTCCAGCAGGAGATTCACGCCTTCGTCGATCAAGCCGGCTTCTTCCCCGCTGAAATAGTACACCAACCGCAAAGCGCCGCTCTTGAGCGTGTTGCAGAATTCAAGGTATTTCATGAACGATACATTGGGCTCGATTTTGAGTCATCAATATAGCGGGCACCAATCACTGTTGCAAGAGTTTTTCTGAAACAAAAAAGGCTCGCGGTTGGAGCGCGAGCCTTGGCAGGAATCTACTTGCGGAATCAGAATCCGAGCGCATAGCCCAACCGGAAAGCAAAATCCGGCGCAGCATCATCCAGACCCAAGCCCAGGGCCCCGCGCACCCGTCCGCCGCCGCGCAAAGGATAATCCAACCCGCCGGAGAGCAGGGCATAATCGTCGTCCGGCCGCATGTTAATTTCAAAAACCAGGCCCAGGCCGCTACGCATAGGGTAAATAACGCTGCCTGCGATCAACACAGAGGTGTTGCGATCGCTGTTTCCTCCCAGGCCCGCAGATTCGACAAAGTCCAAGCCGAAAGTTCCGGCCAGTACAATCGGGCTGCTTTCAACGTCATGGCGCAGAGACCCAAAAAAGCCGAAATTGAAGTTTCCATCGCCAATTTCTTCACTGCCTACCGGCAGAGTGAACAAAGCGCCGATAGCAACCGGCGTCTTCCCCTGTACCACCTGATAACGCCCGGAAACGGCGATATCCGTGACGCCATTTTGACTGTCGCCTTGATCGGGCGAGACGCTTTCAAATGCCCAAGCGCCGCCCACTTGGAACCGTGGTGACACTGGGAAGGCAGATTGCGCCGCAAGGTCTATGATGGAAAAGTTATTGTAGGTTCCGTACTGAAAGAAACCTTCACCGTTGATGCTTTTCGCAATGGTGGCGTCCTGAAAGTACGTTTGAAACAGATTGACATTGTCTGCCGTGTCTTGCGCATTGGCCAGGGTAGCCAGGAGCGCTAGTACTCCGGGCACCAAACGTGCGGGGCGGAACATCATTCACTTGTTCTCCTATGAATGGGTTGGTAGTGCCATGTAGAGTGCAATTATCTCAGCTTCCTCAGTGCATTGCCCGAGTATTGCAGTATATTGACACCACTATTGACGCGCTTGGGGTTGCTCAAATCGATCTGGCCTTTCATGCCTTGATAACCTGAGAGCTCGCGCAAGGCCTGGCGGATTTGGTACGGTTGCCTGGCGCCCTTGCGTACACAACCGAGCAAGACCGAAGCCGCGTCATAACCGAGCACGTCGTGGCGCTCCGGCGTCGCGCCCATCGCTTTGCGATAGGCGTTGCGAAATAGCCGGCCGCGCTCACCCTCCCAATCGACAAAATAGTCGCTCGCGAAGACGGTGCCCTCGAGCAGGCGGTGCAACTCACGCCGTGCCTCCGCGTCCAGTTCCTGCCAATATTCACCCCCCAAGCGCAGTCCTTGAATGTTGAACGAATGCAGTTGATAAACGATCAGGCGAATATCCTCCACGTACAGCGGCAGGAACACGGCAGAAACATTGGTCACGGGATTGGAGAGCGATGCGACCGCATCTGCACGATCTTTGTTGCTGGAGGCGATGCGATAGTTGTATTCCCGCCAGAGGCTGTTGCGATTGCTGGCATCGACGCTCACGCCGCTGGCGCGCAGACTGTCTTCCATGTTACGGCGTAACGTGGATTCTCGCAGCGCCTTGAACATACGGCTCAAATCCGCCGGCTGGCCATAATACCATTTCTGCGCCAGAATCTCACCACCCAAGCTATCGACGGCGGCACTGAAACCGTCCGTCATTTCATGGCCGTAGCCGTCCTGGGGCGCGAGCGTGATGAACGTGCGGCAGTTCAAATAGCGAAAAGCATACTCGGCCAAAGTCCGGCTTTTGATCTCGTGGCTGGCGTTCATTTGAAAAACGTTTTCGCCCAGCGTGGTGAGGCCGTCCTGAGTTGCCGCGGGGATTAAAATGGGCTTGCCCTTTTCCTGAGCCAAGGCCGCAATAGCGGCGCTCGCGGGACCGTCGACTTCACCGATCACAGCCACAATGGTGGGATCCGCCAGCAGCAATTGTGCGGCCTTGAGAGAGCCGACGATGCTGCTCTCGGAATCGCGCACGACAAAATCGCAAGCGGGCATGCTATTCGCATTTGCGCCGCCGCGACTATTCTGGACGGCGGCGACGTCCTCACTTTTGAAGGACAACTGGGCATATCGAATGCCCCGGTATAGCGCGCGCCCGGCATCGCTATCCACACCGCTCAGGGGTAAAATCACCCCGATACGCACGGTGCGTGCCTCGAGACTCTCCGGCTGAACATACCATTGCTCGAGCTGTTTGCGTTGCATGGTGTTGGGATAGAGACGCAAAAACTCGTCAATAAGTTTTTGACCTTCGGCGCGGCGACCTTGCGCCAGCTCCGCCCGCGCCAGCTTGAGCGCCACCAACGCCAGGCCTTCCGGCCCGAGGTAGTCACGGCGCAAGCGGCGGCGCATATCCGCGGGCTGCAAGTACTCATCAAAAAGGGTTTGTGCATGCGCCAGGGCCGTCTCTTTCAAGGCCGTCGTCTGCCCGCGGTCCACCACCCAAACAAACTCATTCGCGGCCTCGACATAATTGCCATCATTGAACGCGATGACGCCGAGCAAGTAATGCGCATGCTCGGCATACCGGCTTTTCGCATGCGCTTCGAGCAGCACGCGCAAACCTTCCGCCGCCGCGGCCAGATTGTCCAATTGAAAATCACAGCGCGCTTGCAGATAGAGCGCCGCCGTGTACAATTTTTCTTCTTTGCCGAGCGCCGCAATGCGGCTGAAATCCTGCTGCGCCTCGGTATACCGGCGCTCTTGAAACGCTTTAACGCCGCGTTGAAATGCCCGTTTCGTTTCGACGGCCTCTTGTGAGAATGCACAAACTGCCAGACCCAGCCATAAGGCAACGGTCACGGCCACATATTCTGTCGCACGCGATGCTTTGCAAGATTTGATCATTCGACGGTTACACTCTTTGCGAGATTGCGAGGTTGGTCGACGTCACAGCCGCGCATGATGGCGATATAATAAGCCAAAAGCTGCAGGGGAATGATGTTCAGAATCGGCGTGAGCATTTCGATCGTGCGCGGTATGTAAATGACGTGATCGCTGCGCCTGCGGATATCCTGGTCGCCCTCGGTGGCGATGGCAATGACCCGGCCTTTGCGCGCACGCACTTCTTCGATATTACTGACGATTTTGTCGTAGGTGGAATCCTGTGTGGCGATGAACACCACCGGCATATTTTCATCGATGAGCGCGATCGGTCCGTGTTTCATTTCCGCTGCCGGATATCCTTCGGCGTGAATGTACGAAATTTCCTTCAGCTTCAATGCGCCTTCGAGCGCGACCGGAAAATTGTAGCCGCGGCCGAGATAGAGAAAGTTGCTGGCGCGGTGATAGTTTTCGGCAATTTGCCGGATTTGCTCGCGCTGCGCCAAAATTGTTTCGATTTTTTTCGGCAAGGCTTGCATCTCCTGCACGATCTCACGCCCTTTGCCGGCCGACATGCTGCGCATGCGCGCGAGCAGCAGCGTGATCAGCGAAAGCACGGTCAACTGTGAGGTAAAGGCTTTCGTCGAAGCCACGCCAATTTCCGGACCGGCATGCAAAAAGACGCCGCCATCGGTCTCGCGTGCTATACTCGAGCCGACGACGTTGCAGATGCCGAACACTTTCGCACCTTTGCGTCGGGCTTCGCGCAACGCCGCAAGGGTGTCCGCAGTTTCGCCCGATTGGCTGATGACAATCACCACCACGTCCCGGTCGATAACCGGATCGCGATACCGAAACTCGCTGGCATATTCGATCTCGACCGGAATGCGAACGAATTCTTCGAGCATATATTCACCGATTAAGGCCGCATGCCAGGAGGTGCCGCAGGCCGTGATGAGAATGCGCCGCGCATATAGCATCGAATCGATTTCATGGCGGATGCCGCCCAAGCGCGCCGTGCCCTCTTCACCCAGCAAACGGCCCCGCAGCGCGTCGTTGATCGATTGCGGCTGCTCCATGATTTCCTTCATCATGAAGTGATCGAAACCACCCTTTTCGATGCGGTCGATGTTGTAGGCGATTTGCTCGATCACCTTGTTGACGGGCTGATTGTCGATGGTCTTGACTTCGATGCTTTGGCCCCGCACGATCGCCATCTCGCCGTCGTCGAGATAAGTGACGTTCTTGGTATGCTCGATGATCGGCGCGGCGTCTGAAGCGACGAAATTTTCATCGTTGCCGAGGCCCACCACCAATGGGCTGCCGCGGCGCGCGGCAATGAGCACGCCGGGATGGTCGCACGAAATAACGGCGATGCCGTAAGTACCCTCGACCTGTGCCAGCGCCGCGCGCACCGCTTCTTCGAAGGCCAGACCGTTTTTGCAGAATTCTTCGATCAAATGCACCAGCACTTCGGTGTCGGTCTGGCTGCGAAACTCGTGACCTTTCTTCGTGAGCTCGCGCTTGATGGCTTCGTAGTTTTCGATGATGCCGTTATGGATCAATGCGATACGATTCCCGCTGTCGGTGTGCGGGTGGGCATTGACTTCGTTCGGCTCACCGTGCGTGGCCCAGCGCGTGTGCGCGATGCCGACGCTGCCGTTCGCTTTGTAACCAACCACGCGTTTTTCCAAATTCACGAGCTTGCCCGGTTGCTTTTCGATCTGCAAGCGCCCTTCGGAAACCACGGCGATGCCTGCGGAATCATAGCCGCGGTATTCCAGGCGTTTCAGGCCCTCCAGCAAAAGAGGAACCATGGGTTTTGAACCGACATAGCCTACAATGCCGCACATAGGAGCTCCTGCAAATAGTGAGAGACATCAGGGTGGGGTTGTCGCGCTCAATCATCAAAATGATTCAAGCCACGCTGGTATCCAAATATGTCAAATGCCAAAATAACAATGCACGATCCCAAAATGCAAGCTAAAATGCCCTCCAGGTGAATGTTTGTAACTCACTCCCACTCAATTGTGCTCGGCGGCTTGTTGCTGATGTCGTACACCACGCGATTGACGCCGTGCACTTCGTTCGTGATGCGCGACGAGATCCTGGCGAGCAAATCGTGCGGCAGTTGCATCCATTCGGCGGTCATCCCGTCCACCGAAGCAACCGCGCGCAGAGCAATGGTCATTTCATAGGTGCGATAGTCGCCCATCACGCCCACGGATTGCACCGGCAGCAACACGGCAAAGGCCTGCCAGGTTTTGTCATACCACCTGGCCGCGCGCAATTCCTCGATAAAAATAGCGTCGGCTTCGCGCAAAATGTCCAAACGCTCAGGCGTGATTTCGCCGAGAATACGTACCGCCAACCCCGGCCCGGGAAAGGGATGCCGGCCGATGATATCCGCGTCCAGTGCCAAAGCCCGGCCGAGGCGGCGTACCTCATCTTTGAACAAATCGCGCAAGGGCTCGATCAATTCCAGGCCCAGATCGGCCGGCAAGCCGCCGACGTTGTGATGCGTTTTGATCGTTGCCGAAGGGCCTCCGCGCGGCGAGAGACTTTCGATGACGTCAGGATATAATGTACCCTGCACGAGAAAACGAATGCCCGCCAGCCGCCGCGCCTCGGCTTCGAATACACGGATGAACTTCTCGCCGATGATCTTTCTTTTTTGCTCGGGATCGATTACACCGCGCAAGCGCTGCAGGAAAATTGCGGAAGCGTCAACGGCATGAAACCCTTCTCCAAAATAGTTCGAGAAAGTCGCGCGCACCTGCGCCGCCTCATTCTTGCGCAACAAGCCGTGATCGACGAACACGCAATGCAGTTGTTTGCCGATCGCGCGATGCACCAATGCCGCCGCCACCGCCGAATCGACCCCGCCGGACAGGGCACAGATGACCTGCTCATGCCCGGCGCGCGCGCGTATGGACTCCACCGCCAATTCGATCAAATTCTGCGGCGACCAGGTGGCGCGACAGCCACAAATGTTGAATGCAAAATTTTCTAAAATCTGAAGGCCTTGCGAGGTATGTGTCACTTCCGGGTGAAATTGCAGGCCGAAGATTTTTTTCGCCGAATTCGCAAAGGCGGCAAAGGGCGCATTGTTGGTTTTGCCCAGGACCACGAAGCCCACCGGCATGGCCTTCACGGCATCGCCGTGGCTCATCCATACACGCGTGCGCGCCTCCACGCCCTCGAAAATGCCCTCACGCTTCACGATTTCCAATTCCGCCAGGCCATATTCCCGCTCTTTGGCCGCTTGCACTTCACCGCCGAGCAGGTGGGCGATCAATTGCTGCCCGTAACAGAGCCCGAGCACCGGGATGCCAAGCTCAAACAATCGCCTTTCTGCGGACGGCGCTTGCTCCTGATAAACCGAACGCGGGCCGCCGGAGAGCACAATACCCCGCGGCCGCAATGCGGCAATCTCGTCGACCGGCGTAAGGGCGGATCTAATTTCGGAGTACACACCGAGCTCACGGATGCGGCGTGCAATCAATTGTGTGTATTGCGAACCAAAATCGAGGATGAGGATGAGATCGTGTGCGGACATGCTGGTAATTGTTCTTGGTTGATTGTTGATCGTTTATTGTGGATCGTTGAGCGTTCTTCGTATTACCGGTAGAATAACTCTTCTTGATGCCCTCACATTCCCTGTGCTCCATCTATCATCCACCATCGACACTCTCCCCTCCCCATCCCTGCCTTCACTTCTGTAACTGCCAAGCCTTCAGATTCTGTAAGAACTCATACTTACTCAAATCGAAATGCAACGGTGTGACACTCACCAGATTTTGCTCGATCGCGCCGTCATCGGTTTCGAGGCCTTCGTCCAACTCCGCTTTCGAGCCGGTGAGCCAGTAGTAGACGCGATGGCGTGGATCGACGCGCTTGTCGTACTTGTCGTCGTACATGGCATTGCCCATGCGCGTGATCGCCACACCGCGAATGTCAGCTTCCGGCACATGCGGCACATTCACATTCAGAAAAACTCCGCGGGGCAGCCCGTGTTCCAGGATTTTTTTCGTCAAATATGCTGCAAATTTCGCGGCGTAGCTGAAATCAGCGTCTTTGAACGTGGTAAGCGAAATCGCAAATGAAGGCAGGCCCAGAATCATGCCTTCGGTTGCAGCCGACACGGTGCCGGAATAGATCACGTTGATGCCGGTATTGGAGCCATAATTGATGCCTGAAACCACCATGTCCGGTTTTCGCGGTAACAAGGCGAAATAGGCCAGTTTCACGCAATCTGCGGGCGTGCCTTTGACGGCGTGGCCGAAAAACTCGCCGTTCTTCTCAAATTCAGAGACGCGCAGCGGATCAGAAATCGTGATCGCGTGCCCCACCGCGCTTTTTTCACTATCCGGCGCAACCACGGTCACTTCGGCAATTTCGCGCATCGCGAGATAGAGCGCATACAGCCCGGGCGCAAAAATGCCGTCGTCGTTGGTCAATAGAACATAAGGTTTGATCATGCTCAACTTCCTTGCGTCCTTGTCGCCCCGGCGGGCAAGCCGAGATTCACCTCTTGTTCCCGGATGACACCGTTGTTGGTCTCGGCGCTTGCGGCTTCAGACATGAAGACTTCGAGCAGCTTGATGAGATTCGTCCGCAGTTGCGGTCGCGGACTGATGAGATCGATGAAGCCGTGCTGCAACAAAAATTCTGCGGTTTGAAAGCCTTCTGGCAAATCCTGGCCAATGGTTTGCTTGATGACACGCGGTCCCGCGAAGCCGATGAGCGCACCTGGCTCCGCGATGATGACGTCACCCAACATCGCGTAACTGGCGGTGACGCCGCCGGTGGTGGGATGGGTGAGAATGGAAATGTAAGGCAACCCGGCATCCGCCAGGCGTGCCAGGCGCGCGGAAGTTTTGGCCATCTGCATCAAGGACAAAGCACCTTCCATCATGCGCGCGCCGCCGGAAGCGCTGATGATGAGCAAGGGCGCGCGCTGCAGCAAAGCCTGGTCGCACGCCAGTGCGATTTTCTCGCCGACGACCGAACCCATGCTGCCGCCGATGAAGCTAAAATCCATCACCGCGATCACCACCGGCCGGCCGGCGAGGGCTCCGGCGCCGGTGATGATCGCGTCATTCACGCCCGTTTTGCGCGCCGCTTCCTTGAGCTGATCGGCATAACGCTTGGTGCCTTTGAATTTCAAAACATCGATGGGCGCGATATTCCCGTTCGTCTCCATAAAGCTGGCTTCATCCAGCAGCACGCGTAAATAGGTGCGCGCGGGCACACGAAAGTGATAGCCGCATTTCATGCACACGGAGGAATTTTTCTCAAAATCAGGCTTATATAGAATTTCGCCGCATGAGGTGCACTTGATCCAGAGATCGGGCATGTCTTTCTTTTTTTGCGAGATCAAGCCCTTGGTCGCGCGCTTGAACCAGTCCATCGCTCCCTCTGCCGTCAACAGTTGCTTTCCGAAACCAATTCTTTTTTCATTAAAATCGCATCTTCCTGGCCGGGAAGGTAGTATCGCGGTCGAAGCCCGTCCACGACAAAGCCCAAACTTTCGTATAGGCGTCGCGCTGCAAGATTCGACTTCCGTACTTCCAGAAAAACGCGGCGACAACGATGCCGAAGCGCCAGTTGCAGCGCGTGCGACAACATGAAACGCCCCAACCCTCGCCGGCGATGGCTTTCTTTCACGGCAATCGTCGCAACCTGCGCCTCGTCAGCTATGAACCAGCACACGATGTAGCCCACGATCTCATTTTCCCGCACCGCCACCAGCGGCTGTGAAACGCGGGAATTTTCCAGTTCTGCACGAAAAGATGTTTGCGACCAGGGATCGAGCTGGCTTTGCGCTTCAATCGCAGTGACGTGGGGAAGATCGTCTGGGTGCATGGCACGCAGGAGAATCTTCTCCGTACCCCCGTGCGTAACCAAATGTTCAACCGTCTCCGAATTGTTGGATTGAAGGTCAAACATATTCGACCAACACGACCCAATTTCAGGCATTGAGGGTGTTTGAGCTACCTCGAGCGCGGTTCAATATTGAAGTCCTGCACATAAAACGGCTCTAACTCCTCCGCATTCATGATTTCTCCCCGTTGGTATTTGAACTCGCCCAGGCGCGCCGCCCCTCCGCCGCTCAAACGCGCCTCCGGTCCGGTCACTACGAGCATATTCTCAACCTGGCCGAGCGCTCCGGTTTCCTGCAACGCCGCAACGCCGTTTCCGCACAAGACGGTCATCCCCGTGAGCGTAGCGGGAAAATCCGGAATCGCAACGACCTTGTCCTGCTCGCGTTGTGCCGGTAATGGTGCTTGCCATGCATACGTCGCGGTGTAAACTTCGCCGCGACGCGACTGCAGCACGGGCACAATGCGCACGGCAGAAATATCAACGCCGCGGCCTTGTGCGAAAGCGCGGGCGTGCGGTGCAGCAGCCGCGGCTTGCAGCAGCAAGGTATTGACGGCAATGATCGGCTTGTCTTGTGCAAAAGCCAAGCCTTTCGCGACACCCATGCCGATACGCAGGCCCGTAAACGACCCGGGGCCGGCAGAAATCGCGATCGCATGGACCTGCGGCAACTCCATACCGCTCCAATATAGCAGTCGTTGAATCGCTTCGGTCAAGACACGGTCATGTAAGCTTTTGATATCAAAACTGATTTCGGCGAGGACGCGGCCGTCGTGCACAATGCCCACGCTGCACATTGGCGAAGCTGTCTCAATTCCCAATATCATGCCGCGCGTCGAGAGATTTCAATCAAGCGAACGTCGGGTTGCTGCAGTTGCTCCGGCAGCGTTAATTGCACCCGCACGACCTGCTGCATGGCCACTGGCGTCGCCGTGCGTGAGCTCCAGGCGGACGGCAACAGCGGCAGGACGCGCTCGGGCCATTCGATCAGGCAGATGCCGTCGCCGTCAAAATATTCTTCCACGCCGAGCGCCGCGATATCCCGCCACGATTCCAGCCGGTAAAAATCAAAATGATAAATCGTGATTTCTGCACCGCGATACAAGTGCATGATCGTAAAAGTCGGGCTGGTCACTTTGTCGGGCACACCCAACGCCGCGCAAATGCCCTTGACAAACGTGGTTTTGCCGGACCCCAGATTCCCGAATAAGAGGACAATTTGTCTTTGTTCCAGCAGTCCGGCGAGTTTGGTGGCGAGCCCGCGGGTCTCTTCAGCCGAATCCGAGCGTAAGTGCAAAATTTTCTGCCCGAGCAGCGCCTCGCGCAACTCCGCTTCGGTGACGGTCGCCGCGTTCATCGACCGCGCGTCTGCAATGATTCCAGCCGCACCACCGGTAAAATGATTTCTTCCATGGACACGCCGCCATGCTGCAGGCTGTCGCGGTAGTAATTGAGGTAATAGTGATAATTCGTCGGATACACGAAATAAAAATCTTCCTTGGCAAAAAGATAGTTGGTGTTGATGCCGAAGCCTGGCAATTGATAAGTTTTGGGATCATTGACGATGATGGCCTGCTTGGCATCAGCCTTCAGGCTGCGGCCGAATTTGTAACGCAAATTGGTGGAAGTTTCGCGGTCGCCGATCACCCTCGCGCCGCGCAGCCCGCGAATGCTGCCGTGGTCCGAGGTAACGATGATGACGTTATCACGCGTGGCCAGTTGCTGCAGCACGCGAAACAGCCACGAATGCTCGAACCAGGATTTGGTGAGGGAGCGATACGCCGCTTCATCGGGCGTAATTTCACGCAACACCTCGGAATCGCTGCGGCTGTGGGCGAGAATGTCGACGAAATTCACGACAAGCACGAGCAAGGGCAAGTCGGCGTAGGAACCGATCTGCTTCTCCACGGCGCGAGCCTCGTTCTGTTCGATGATCTTGAGATACTTCAAGTCCGGCTTCAAACTCACCTTCAAGCGCGCCAACTGCGCTTCCATAAACTCGCGTTCATGACGATTGAGACTGCTGTCGTCGTCTTTTTCCAAAACCCACATGCTCGGAAACTCTTTTTCGATTTCGCGCGGGAACATGCCGGCAAATATCGCATTGCGCGCATAGGGCGTGGCGGTCGGCAAAATCGAGTAATAGTATTCGCGCTCAATCGAAAAAGAAGCGCGCAACAGGGGCTCGATGGTGAACCATTGATCGAGGCGCAAATTGTCGATAACGATAAACACGACTTTCCGGCCCTCGCGCAAAGGCGGAACCACATGCTTTTGCACGATCGCGGGCGACAAGACGGGCCCGTCTTTGCCGTTCAACCAGCCGGGGTAGGTCTGCTCGATGAACTTGCCAAAAGCGGCGTTGCATTCCCGTTTTTGGTCGGCCAGGGTCTGGCGCAAGCCGAGATCGGCGTGGCGATCCAATTCCACCTCCCACTCGGCCAATGGAATATAAATATCGATCCAATCGCGCCACGACAGCGGCTCGAACAACTTGCGCGAGATCTTGTTGAACTCAGCAATGTAATCGCGCGACACACGTGCGCCGGTAATCTTGCGCCGGTCCAGAATTTTTTTGCACGTCGAAAGAATCTGGCTTGGGTTGACCGGCTTGGTGAGATAATCGTCGATGCGGCTGCCGATCGCCTCTTCCATCAGCCGCTCTTCCTCATTCTTCGTCACCATCACGATCGGCAGGGCGGGATTGATTTCCTTCATTTCCGCGAGCGCGGTCAAGCCGTCCTTCCCCGGCATGCTTTCGTCAAGCAGCACGAGATCGAATTGTTCTTCGCGAATGAGGGAGACGGCATCATCCGCATTTGTCACCGGCCGCACGGCATAGCCTTTTTCTTGCAGGAACAAGATATGCGGCCGCAGCAGCTCGATTTCATCATCCACCCACAAGATTTTGTTACGCGTTTCGGACATTTTGCTTTTTGACCAAAAAATGAAGTACCCCGCCACATACGCAACGGGGTAGCGTTTTCATCGATTCTGTAGGTTGAAAATACGTAAGTTTGTCGAGATAGTCAATACAGCGTATCACTCAAAATCCCTCTGCAAATACCTCTCCAATTCTAAATGATCCTCCGTGCTTTCCTGAATCTTGCGCACCAGACGCTCGTTGAACGAACGCGCCGGGTGCACGCCAGCAATCTTGAGCAGTTGGTTGAGGGCGACGACTTCGGCAATGACGGTGATGTTCTTGCCGGGAAAAATCGGCAGTTTCACGTACGGAATTTCCACTTCGAGGATTTTGGTGTTGGTCTCGACCAAACCTACGCGCTCGTAGTCTTCCTTGGAATCCCACTCCTCGAGATGTACTTCAACTTCGATGCGCTTTTGCGCGCGCACGGCGCGAATACCGAACATGGCGCGTACGTCGATGATACCCAGGCCGCGAATTTCCATGTGATTCTGCAACATCTCGGTACCCTGGCCGAGCAGAACGCCCGCGGCCTTGCGGCTAATCACGACGACGTCGTCCGCCACCAAACGATGCCCGCGCTCCACCAGGTCCAGCGCGATCTCGCTCTTGCCGATGCCGCTGCGGCCGGTGAAGAGTATGCCGATGCCGTGCACGTCCACCAGCGAGCCGTGCACGGTGATTTTAGGCGCAAATTTTTCATCCAAATACTCGCTCAACAGGTGCGTCACCAGCGTCGTGCTTTGCGCGCTCCGAAAGATCGTGACGCCGCGCTTATTGGCCAGTTCGACCAATTCTGCTGGTGTTTTGTTGTCGTTGGTCACGATCAAGCACGGCATGTCGAAATTGAGCACGGGTTTGAGCGCCTTTTGGCGTTCTTCCGCAGTCATGTCCTCGAGGTAACGCAACTCGGTATTGCCGAGAATCTGCACGCGCTCGTAGGTAAAAACCTTGGTAAAACCTGAAAGCGCCAGGCCTGGCCGATGCAAATCGCCTTCTTTGATGATCTTACGAAAACTGTATGTGCCGTTCACGATCTCCAGCCCGAGCAACGTGTGCATCTCGTTGTACAGCGTTCCGACCGTCAAGTTTTCCATGGCAGCGAAATCCTCTGATCAAAAAAAAGAAAGCTGCCCGGAATGCGGGCAGCTTTCGCGAATTCAACGACTACATGGCTTGTGCAACCTTGCCTTCGACAAACGCCAAGCCTGCTTTCACATTGCCTTTCTTCTGCAAGAATTTTCCCTTGTATTTTTTTAACTGGCGCTCGAGCTTGTCGACCGCCAGAGTGATCGACTTCTGAATGTTCTCGCTCCTTTCGGTGGCGGTGAGTTTTTGGCCGTACACCTTGAGAAGGATTTCCGCAATCTGTGTCATTTTTTCCGAAGATAGAATCACTTCGCTTTCGATGATGCCATCATGATACTTCTCGAGTCGGACCACCTCCGTTTCCGCAAAGGTTCTGAGTGCGTTGGTGAGTTTGAAATGCCGTGCGGTGATGTGGAGATTCATTGCGACCTCCTCCTTGAATGAAGTTGTTCAAGGTGCATGAATAGCCTCCCGGCTATGGTGGATTGTAAACCCTGCCATCCTGAATTAAGGGACAACGCAGGCAAATTCGGCATGATCTTCCTCTCTCCTGATGCACTTGGTTGCCATGGTCATTCGGTAGCCCGGACACCATGTGAGCCATGCAAGGCGCCCGTCAATAAGTAAGACGATTCATTCCCTGCGTTTGGCGTGTGCTGGGGCTGATTTTATTTCGACGGCTCCTTTCCCGCCCGCGGATGGGCGAGTTGATACACTGCTTTCAAGCGTTGTGGAGTGACATGTGTGTAGATTTGGGTTGTGCCCAGGCTCGAGTGCCCAAGCAGTTCTTTCACCGCCATCAAATCTGCGCCGGAGTCGAGTAAATGCGTCGCAAAGCTGTGGCGCAAAATGTGCGGATGCGCCCTTTCCAGAGGCACGACTTTGTGCAAACATCGGCGCACGGCGTGATAAACCATGCCTGCACTCAAGCGGCGCCCGTGTGCGTCCAAAAACAATGCGGCTTGATCCTGAATCACTTTCGCAAAGGCCGGACGCAGTGCGAGCCAGTCTTGCACGGCACGAGTGGCTACACGCCCGAGCGGCACAATGCGCTCACGATTGCGCTTGCCCAGCACGCGAATCTGCATGTTGCGGGTATCAATCCCATCCACGTTCAATTGCACGAGCTCTTGCCGCCGCAGGCCGCAGCCGTATAACAGCTCCAAAATCGCGAGATCTCGAACACCGGACGGCGTGCCGGTTACCGGCATTTGCATGGCTTTGGCCAGCTCCGCCACGGTCAAAAAACGTGGCAGCCTGCGCGGTTGTTTCAAAGAAACGAGATTGGCGGTGGGATTGTTGGGCAGCGCGTTTTCCTGCAACAGGAATTTGCAAAACATGCGCAGGCTGGCGAGTTTACGATTTATGGTCGCCGGCGCGTACCCCTGACGTGACAAAGCGCTGAGGTATCGGCGAACCAGGGCGCGGGTGAAATCCCCGCCGTTTTGGCTCAGCCAAAACTCGGCGAAGTGGCGCAAGTCGTCGCGCCGCGTGTCGAGCGTACGTGCGGCGGAGCGTCGCTCCGCTTCGAGGTGGGTCAGAAATTGCGCGAGCCAAGATCCAAACGACTCAACTCGCAAGGGCTGGCTCATAGAACTCCTCGGGAGTTCCTTCCAACTCATGCTTGCATTTCGGGCAGCGCAAATGCACGCCCTTGGCTTCGGTATAGCGTTCTTCCAAATAGTTGTTGGCACATTGCGGGCAGGGAATGGCGACCGGCTTGTTCCAACTCACGAAGTCGCACGCGGGATAGCGGCCGCAGCCGTAGAAAGTACGCCCGCGCTTGCTGCGCCGCTCGACCACTTGCCCGCCGCAATCCGGCTTGGGGCACGACACCCCGATCGGAAACGGCTTCGCATTCTTACAATCGGGATAACCGCTGCACGCGATGAAACGACCGTAGCGGCCGACTTTCACCACCATTTCTTTGCCGCAATTCTCACACACGGCGCCGGTCGCAACTTCTTGCACGTCGAGCGGCTTGGTGTGTTTGCAATCGGGATAACCGCTACACGCCATGAACCGACCGTTTCGCCCCCAGCGGATAATGAGTGGCTTGCCGCATTTCGGGCATTGTTCTTCAGTCGTTTCCAGCAAAGAATCTTTGATGCTGTCTTTTTTCTCCTCGGCGGCCACCACGGCGGAATTGAAAGGCTGGTAGAACTCGTTGATGACTTCCAGAAATCTCTTGTTACCCGATTCAATTTTGTCCAGCTCATCTTCCATATATGCGGTGAACTCGACATTGAAGATATCCGGAAATTGCTGGATCAAAATCCGGTTCACGGTTTTGCCCAGCTCCGTGGGCGCAAGCTGGCGGGCTTGCTTTTCGACGTACTTGCGGGTCGTCAACGTGCTGATGATCATGGCGTACGTGCTCGGTCGCCCGATGCTCAACGTGTCCAACTCTTTGACCAGGCTGCTCTCGGTGTAACGCGGCGGCGGCTTCGTGAAATGCTGATCAGGATGAATATCGAGCAATTGCACCAGCTCACCGATTTCCAAGCCGGTAGGTACGGCAGAGCCGCTCTCACCGTTTTCGCTTTCCTCGTCCTTCTCCTTGAAATCATCATACACTTGCAGAAATCCGCGAAAAACGGTGACCGATCCGGTGACGCGTAACAGGTATTTTCCGGCTTCGAAATCAATGGACGTCTGCTCCAGCACTGCAACTTCCATCTGGCTCGCCACAAAGCGCTGCCAGATCAACTCGTAGAGATTGTACTGTTCCGGGGTCAAATACCGCTTGATCTTCTTCGGCGAATATTTCATGGACGTGGGACGAATGGCTTCGTGCGCATCCTGCGCGCCCGCCTTGACTTTGAATTTGCGCGGCGTCTTGGGCAAATATTCCAGGCCGTAATCCTTCGCGATCAATTCGCGTACGGCGGTGAGCGCTTCTTCGGCCACGCGCACCGAATCGGTACGCATGTACGTGATCAATCCGACGCTGCCCTCCTCACCGAGCTCGATGCCTTCGTACAGGTGCTGAGCGATAATCATGATGCGCTTGGCGGCGTAGCCCAGGCGTTTCGAAGCCTCCTGTTGCATGGTGCTGGTGGTAAATGGCGGCGGGGGCTGGCGATTCACCTGCTTCTTTTTGAGGTCGGCAACTTTGAACGATTGTTGCCGCAAATCCGTTGCAATTGCCTGGGCCTCTTTTTCAGTGTGAATCTCGAGCTTCTGCTCGCCGATTTTGACCAAATTGGCCAGAAACGGCGGGGTATTTTTGCCCTTGAGCTCGGCCGCGATGGACCAGTATTCTTCTGGAATGAAAGCATCGATCGCGGCTTCGCGCTCGCAAATCAAGCGCAACGCAACGGACTGCACGCGTCCGGCACTCAGGCCGCGATAGATCGTGCGCCACAACAACGGGCTGACCTGATAGCCCACCAAACGATCCACCACACGCCGGGCCTTTTGCGCATCGACCAGATGATCGTCGATCTTCTGGGGATGGCCGAGTGCCTGCTTCACGGCGCTTTCAGTGATCTCGTTGAACATCACGCGCGAAATGTTCTCGTTGTATTCGCCGATCTCATCCGCCAGATGGCGTGCGATCGCTTCACCCTCGCGATCGGGGTCGGTGGCGATGTACACGTGCTCGACGGCATTCGCCGTTTTGCGCAGCTCGTTCAACACCTTGCCTTTACCGCGAATGGTGATGTATTCCGGCTCGAAACCGTCGGTGAGATCAATGCCCAAGCGTTGCTTGGGAAGGTCTTTGATGTGACCAACGGAAGATTTTACGGTGAAATCTTTACCTAAGAATTTCCCAATGGTTTTTGTTTTTGCAACGGATTCAACGATGACCAATGCTTTTGCCATGATATAACCTATGATCGTACGACTGACTTTGAGAAGACGAGCGGGCGGCCGTGCCAGCGGGAAGACGTGAAGTTCATGCGCGATTCCTTCCAGGTTCGATGCCACCATTTGAGCTGCATCGCACCTCACAGCCGAAATCAAGGCAGGGGGAGATCGATTAAGAATGAACGCGAATAGAATTCAATGAATGACGCTATTGCCTTCCATGATCAGTGCACGGTCACGCATACCTTCGGGGCTGGACAACACCGACGCCACCAGAGCTTTAACGTCTGCTGCGGTTACGCGCACGACCCCGGACATCATCGCCCGTTCGATGATATTTTCCACGTCAACGTCGGTGACCAGGCGCAGTTGCTTGAGCTGGAGAAGATAACCGTGGGCGTCCGGCGCGATCACCGCTTTTTCCAATTCATGCAGGACACGAAACGAGCCGCGGGAAGCCGGACTGATGCTGAACACTTCCTCCGACTCACCGCGATAGCGCTCGAACAACCAGGAAAATGCGAAACTGATTTCATGTTGCGAGTAGCCGCGTTGCAGGAGATCGCGTGAAATCAACTCGAGTTTATCTGGATTCGATTTCTCGCCGCGAATTTCGGTCATGATGTAAGCCAGAATCTCGACCACGCGATCGTTCATCCTAGTTCTCCTGTCATCAGGCGCTCGACTTTATTTGGCCGCAATATACGAAAGAATTCCCGAAAATCAAGATTTTTTACAAATACTTCGTGGTGAATGTGTGTTGACGGCAAATCTTAACGATTCGAAACAAAAATTGGAGACGTGAAACTCATATCTGAGATTGTTTGAAAATGAGCCGCAGTCCCAGTTCTTGGACCTTTTTCTCGCTCAGTTCCTGCATTTTTTTGAGATTTCTGCTCTGTTCTCGAGCAGGCTGTCAATGGTCGTATTTCCGACGATCTCTCTCAGCACCAACTGCAGTTCCAGATACAACGCTTCTTGATAGCTGGCCACTTTGTTGATCGCGGTGTGCGGATCGATCAACTTTTCACTCCAGCGCGCCGTGGCACTTCTTGTATTTCTTCCCGCTGCCGCACGGACACGGATCATTGCGCCCGACTTTCTGCCCGACGACGACCGGTTGTGGCTTGCCCGGTTGCGGCGGCGGCGTGCTTGCGCCGCTGCGTTGCGACAAGAATGCCAAGCCTTCCGAAGGTTGATGCGAAGCCGTCATCTGCACAGGCATACGCCGACGCACCGGCGGCGGTTCCGCAATTTGTGCCTTGAAGATCAGCTCGACCACTTGCTCATCAATCATGCCGAGCATCTCTTTGAACATGCGAAAGCCTTCGCTTTTGTATTCGAGCAACGGGTCTTTCTGCCCATACGCGCGCAGGTTGATGCCTTCTTTCAATTGATCCATTTCATACAAATGCGCGCGCCAGCGCTCGTCGATCACGCGCAACATGGCGAACCGTTCAATCTCGCGCATCAGCTTCGGGCTGACCTGCTGCTCTTTGTTTTCATATGCCGCGTGGGCGCGTTTCACCAATTCATTCTGCAAATCTTCACGCGCGATCGCGGTGCGCTCGCGCAATTCCGTCGGCATGCTGATCAGGAAAATGCGTTGAAACGCGTTTTGCAGACCTTCCCAATCCCAATCATCGGGGTATTGGGCAGCGCAATAGAGATTGGCTTTGTCCTGCACGAAGCTCTGGATGATCTCCACGATTTCTTCACGCAGGCTCTGCCCTTTGAGCGCATTGCCGCGGCGGTCATAAATCACCTCGCGCTGCTGGTTCATGACGTTGTCGTATTCCAGCAGGTGCTTGCGAATCTGAAAATTGTGGCCCTCGACCCGCTTCTGGGCGCGCTCGATGGATTTCGTCACCATGCGATGCGTGATCACTTCGCCCTCTTCCACACCGAGGCGGTCCATCACCGCCGCAATGCGATCCGAACCGAAAAGGCGCATCAGATCATCTTCGAGCGAAAGATAGAAACGCGACGAGCCGGGATCGCCCTGGCGTCCGGAGCGGCCGCGCAATTGCCGATCGATGCGGCGTGCTTCGTGGCGTTCCGTGCCCACGATGTGCAATCCGCACGGCACCTCTTCGAGGCACTTGTGTTCGCTGAGCAGCGGGCACAAGGGCTGGGCATCGCTTGAGCTTTGTATCAATGCGCATTGGTGGTTCGCCGGCGCCAGCACCACGCCCTTCCCCAGCTTGATATCCGTGCCGCGGCCGGCCATATTTGTGGCAATCGTTACCGCGCCCGGCTGCCCCGCCAGCGTCACGATTTCCGCTTCTTGTTGATGGTATTTGGCATTGAGCACTTTGTGCGGAATGCCCTTACGCTTGAGCATGCGCGACAAGGTTTCGGATACTTCCACGCTAATCGTGCCCACCAGCACCGGCCGCTTTTTCTCGTACATGGCGGCAATCTCGTCGATCACCGCATTGTACTTTTCGCGGCGCGTCCGAAAGATTTGATCCTCATAGTCCAGCCGGCGCACTGGCTCGTTGGTCGGAATGACGACGACGTCGAGCTTATAGATTTCCCAGAATTCCGACGCTTCGGTCTCCGCCGTGCCGGTCATGCCCGCAAGCTTGTGATACATGCGGAAATAATTCTGCAGCGTGATCGTCGCCAGCGTCTGGGTTTCGCCTTCGACCTTGACGTTCTCCTTCGCTTCCAGCGCCTGATGCAATCCGTCAGAATAGCGCCGGCCCGGCATCAGCCGGCCGGTGAATTCATCGACGATCAGGACTTTGCCGTTGTCGACGACGTATTCAACGTCTTTTTCGTAGAGCGAATAGGCGCGCAGCAATTGTGAGATGCTGTGCACGCGGTCGCTTTTGTCCGCATATTCTTTAGTGAGCTTTTCCTTCACTTCCTCTTTTTCGGAAACGCTCAAGCTTTCGTCGATATTGAGCTCGTGAATTTTTTCGCCTAAGTCCGGCAGCGTGAACATTTCGGGATCGTTGGGTGAAAGATGCTCGCGCCCTTTTTCGGTGAGATCGATGGTATGATGCTTCTCGTCAATGACGAAATACAGCTCTTCGTCGAGCTCGTGCATTTTTTTGTCGCGCAGATAATCGCTTTCCACGGAGCGAGTGAGTTTTTTCACACCGGCTTCCTGCAACGCTTTCAGAAAGCGCTTGTTCTTCGGGGCGGCGCGTTCCGCTTTCAGAAATTTGATGCCGGCGTCGTATTCTTTGCCGCCTTCCAGGTCTTTCTCAGCTTCGTTCACGAGCTGGCTCACCATCTGGCCTTGCGTCTGCACCAATCTTTCCACGCGCGGCTTCATCTGCGCGTATTGGTCGATATTCTGTTCCACCGGGCCGGAAATAATGAGAGGCGTGCGCGCTTCATCGACCAGGACCGAATCCACCTCGTCGATGATGGCGAAATAATGCCCGCGTTGCACCTGGTCATCCAGGCGCACGGCCATGTTGTCGCGCAGGTAGTCGAACCCGAACTCGTTGTTGGTGCCATACGTAATATCGGCATTGTAGGCTTCCCGGCGCTGGGCCGGATTCATGTCGTTGGTGATGAAAGCTGCATGCAGGCCGAGTATTTCAAAAATTTTACCCATCCACTCGCAGTCGCGGCGTGCGAGATAATCGTTGACCGTCACCAAGTGCACGCCTTTGCCCGCGAGCGCGTTGAGATAAAGTGGCATGGTCGCGACGAGGGTCTTGCCTTCGCCGGTGGCCATTTCTGAAATTTTGCCTTCATGCAGGACAGTACCGCCGATCAACTGCACGTCAAAAGGAACCATGTTCCATTCGATGTCTTGTCCGACCACTGGCCAGCGCTTGCCGCACAGGCGGCGACAGGCTTCCTTTACCAAGGCATAGGCTTCGGGCAAAATTTCATCCAGCGTGGCCTTGATGATCTCCCGTTCTGCATCCTCCAAATCCGCCAATTGCACGCGCAATTCTTCCATGGACACGACCGTCTCGCGCCCATTCGTTGCAGCGCCGTCGTGCAGGCTTTCTTCGCCGCGCAAGCGCTGATTCAGCGCGGCGACTTCCGCCGCAACT
Organism: bacterium; assembly: GCA_050732395.1. Classification (GTDB taxonomy): domain Bacteria; phylum Zhuqueibacterota; class Zhuqueibacteria; order Zhuqueibacterales; family Zhuqueibacteraceae; genus JBIOXB01. Next base: position 3,041 of record JBOHQX010000399.1, on the reverse strand, counting down.
TCGCGAGTGGCCTCAGCAATTTTATCGCGCAAGGCCAGAGATTTATTGCGCAGCGCCTCGTCCGTCAGTGCCTGCAGCGTTTCATAGATCGCGTTGATTTCAGCCACCAGCGGCTGGATGCGCTTGAGGTCGCGCGCGTGTTTGCTGCCAAAAAACTTGGTGAGAAGGCTCATGATTTCTAACCTATGAATTCCCTTTCCAAAACGCCAAACCCCGATCAGTTTTGCGATCACCAGCGCTTGCAAGGACAACCCAGCAAGGTTTCCCTGATCAACATTCTTGCTGATTTGCCAATTTGCTCCACCAACTTCCTAGCCGGTAACTTTGCAAGAATCGGGGTTTATAATAGTTCAATCAACTAAAAAAGCCAAGTGAAACCGAGCCAGCCTTGCACGTGCAAACGTGCATGTATGCGATACCCTGCCATTGCTTTCATGTGGTTAAACTGGCTTGTAGCCTATGCCTCACACCCGCAAAAGATCGCGACAACCATCATGGAACGAGGGTGCAAAATCCACCATCTGGCAGGCGGAAAGAGTCCAGGAAAGCTGTTCAAAGTCACAAGGCAGGTGAATCAGGGGTACGATTCTGCTTTCAAGACGATTTTGCTGCAAAGCAAACAATAGCTCTCTTTTGACCCATATTGACCTGACGGCATTCGGCGAAAGCACGACAACAAACCAATCGCAACGCTTCCGCGACTTTTTCGGCCCAGTTGTCGCCAGGCAGAATCTCAACCTGATCACCCCACACCTTCAAGCCATTACTCTGCAAAGCGGCTGCCATCTTCCTGGCGAGAGGCTCGTCAACGTGGGAGTAGCTGATAAAAACGTTCATATATTATTAGCTGGGTTGGTCCGAACTTACCGACATCTTCGCTCAAAATTAAGTAAAAACGCTCAAAAAAACAAGAAGGCGTTTGCGTGCCATGCCATTCATCCTGAGAGAACATTTTGGCATCTTTATAGATCTCATTATTATCTCATTCCTCCTTACGCCCGCCTTCACTTAATCCTCGCCCTTTTTTGTGCAAACGACCCGAAACCCGAAAATCGTTCAAAATAGAATCGAGAATGCCGTTGACGAACCGCCCGCTTTTTTCGGTGCTGAATTTTTTCGCGATTTCGATGGCCTCGTCGATTGAGACTTTGGGCGGGATGTCTTCGAAGTAAAGAAACTCGCAAAGCGCCAAGCGCAGGATGAGTTTATCCAAAATCGCGATGCGATGGAATTCCCAGTTTACCGCTCTTTGCTTGATGAGGTTATCGCAGGCCGCGGCGTGGGCGACGGCAACACGAAACAATTCTTCGGCAAATTTCAACGTCGCCGGAGGCTCGTCCTGAATCGCGATCAGATCGGCAACGATCGAATTGGGATCATTGCCCGAAAGCTCATGCGCATAACAGGCCTGCAACGCCAGCTCGCGCGCGCGCCGGCGATCAGTTGATGGAGGCATATCTTTCAAAAGCAGCTCTTGATTACTTCGTTTGAATTCGGCTACAACATTTGAAATTCCAAATCGCAAAGCTTTGAATGGCGACCGGGACTGTACTCAACCAGAATATACGCAAGTTTGCCTGTTGAAGACAACCTGAATTTTATCGGAAAATACCGCGCGCAATCACGAGTTTTTGTATTTCGGAAGTGCCTTCATAGATTTCCGTGATCTTAGAATCCCGCATGAAACGCTCGACGGGATAGTCCTTCACGTAGCCTGCGCCTCCAAAAATCTGCACCGCTTTGCTGGCGCAATCGACGGCGACACGCGAAGCATACAGCTTCGCCTGCGCGGCTTCAACCGAAAATGCCTGTCCCGCTTCTTTGGCGAAGGCAGCACGATAGGTGAGCAGGCGCGCCGCCTCGATCTCGGTTGTCATGTCTGCGAGCATGAACTGAATCGCTTGAAAGTTAGCGAGAGGCTGGTTGAATTGCTGGCGCTCTTGCGCATATTTTCTGGCAAGGTCAAATGCGCCCTGCGCAATACCCAACGCTTGGGCCGCAATGCCGATGCGGCCATTGTCCAGAATCGCCAGCGCGATTTTGAAACCCTGGCCCTCACTGCCCAGCAGGTTCTCCACCGGGACTTTAACGTTGTCGAAATTCAACATCGCCGTGTCACTGCTGCGAATGCCCAGCTTCTTTTCTTTCTTACCGACCGATACGCCGGCAAATTTCTTTTCAATCAAAAACGCGCATACCCCTTTCGTCCCGGAATTCTTGTCCGTGGTGGCAAAAACAACGTAGTAGTCGGCATTCACACCATTGGTAACAAAATTCTTAGTGCCGTTGACGAGATAGTGGCCGCTTTTTTTTACCGCGACCGTTTGCATCGCGCCCGCGTCACTGCCCGTGGCCGGCTCGGAAAGGCAATATGCGCCCAGCGCCTTTCCGGAAGCCAACGGCACGAGATATTTCTGCTTTTGCCGTTCATTGCCAAATCTTTCAAGGCCGGAACACACCAGGGAATTGTTCACTGAGAGCACAACCGCAACGGCAGCATCGACGCGCGCGAGCTCTTCCACGACGATCACATAACTGATGCCATCCGCACCCTGGCCGCCATACTGTGGACTCACGATCATACCCATGTAACCCAGCTCGCCGAGCTTTTTGACGTGAGACCAGGCAAATTTTTCCTGCTGATCGCGCTCGGCGGCATCGCGCGCCACTTCCGATTCAGCAAAGCGGCGAACCTCATCGCGAATGTGCTTTTGTTCGTCGGTCAAGGTGAAATCCATGATGGCTATACCCTCATAGGGAAGATGGATACTGGATACTGGATTCTGGATACTTGATCCTGGATTCTGGAGGGGTTGAGCCAGCATCAAGCATCCAGTATCCAGAATCAACCAGAATAAGCATAAAACCCTTTACCCGTTTTCCGGCCAAGATGGCCGGCGGCTACCATCTTACGCAGTAACGCGCACGGGCGATACTTGTCATCGCCCAACTGTTGCTGCAAGACCTCCATGATGTGCAAACAGACGTCCAGGCCGATAAAGTCCGCGAGCGTCAAGGGTCCCATGGGATGGTTCATGCCG
>JBOHQX010000398.1:0-85521 GCA_050732395.1 bacterium | reverse complement strand
CCCAACGCCAGGAAGCGCGCGAGATTTTGTTGATACGAGGTGTCCTGTGGCTCGCACTTCAAGCGAATGGCGGCAAAATCATCCACATACAAGAAATGCTCGAAGGTATTCAACGTCACGCCGCCTGCGTGTGCCGCGATGGCCTGACCGTCGCGCAGAGCTTCGAGCACGTTTTTCTTCTTGTATTTCAAGCGGTACAGTGCTTCAAAAAGCAAGGGATTGATGGGCGCACCCTTGAAAGTCCGCGATGCCAATCGTCGCCGCATAATCGCGAGCTTCAGCCATTCCTCGTTTTCAGGAATCGTTTCCAATTCCTGCGCAAAACTTGCGACCTGCGCATCGACGTCGGCAGGCGTCATGCCGTTCGTCGCTTGCCGCAGGTCTGCAGTGGAAAATACGCCGAGCGCTTGCAAACTGGCGTAGCTTTTCAAATAAATGGCGACGTGGCCAAAATAACCGGGAATCAGTTTGTCCGTGATCGTAAAGCGTGCTTTCTCGAACAGGATATCTCCGGTGATCAGGCTTTGCTCCATCTCGGCGGCCTGCGCCGGATGCAAGCCGAATTCCCGCCCCTGCGGATGCGGGTAATATAGATGCAACGCCGGCAAATCGTGCCCGCGCGATTCGCCGATGCCTGCCAGATCCGCAAGGCGAAACAAATTGTCGCCTACCAGGTTGCCAAAAAACTGCGAGGCGTTGTGAAAGGTGCGCGCGCTCAAATCCCGTGTGAGATCGATCGTCCCGGCCAGAGCGGCGACGGCGTTTTCCCAAATCAAGGAGACCTCGCTTTGCTGCGCGATCTCTCGCAAGGCTGGTTCCGTGCGCAATTGCTGCGCCGCACGGTAGGCTTCCGGATCAACGTTTTTGATCGTTTCCAACAAGTCCTTCTGTCGCTCGAGCTGCAGCAGCCGGGAGCGGGTGCGGTGGCGGCGCGTAAGGTCAAAAAAATCCGCATGCATTTTCGCGAACAGGCCGTACTGCAGGCCGAAAGCGCGATTGCCTTCGTTCAAGCGCTGGATGATCGTGGCTGAGCCGCCCGCAGCCGTTTGCAAGGAATCCGTGAGCGTGTACGCTTCCCGGTCACAGCGAAGAAGCTGCACCAGCAGCCGGAGTTGGTCGCGCGCGGCTTCTTCCTCGTCGTTGTTACCGATCCATTTGGCAAAATCTTTCGCTGCCAGCGTGCGCGCGGCTTCATAATCATCTGAAAACGCAATCACGCTCTGCAGATTGCGATTGAGTGCCGCCATTAAGCGTGCCCACTCCGCCTGTTCCTTGCCGCTGAGCAAGCTTCTGCCGGTGGAATCGATCTCAGTGCGCCACTGGCGCACGTACTGGGCCAGCGGCAGCGCCGCGCGCGACGCGGCTTGTGCGGCTTGCTGCGCGGCGGCCATCTCCGTGCGCAAGTCTTTGGGTTGTGCGGCGAGGCGAAAATGGAAAGCCAGCGGCAGGCAGAGGACGAGGGTGAGTAGGGTCTCGATGAATGGAGGTCTTGGCATTTCCCGACAATGGTATTTCTTGAGAGGCGACACGCAACGCCACGCTGCCCAAATTTGAAAAATCCGGACTGGTCCCCCGCCTCGATGCGGGCTGCTGCTCATGCTTTCATGCAACGAGAGTTCTCACACCCGCTGTTCCTTCAAGAATCATCTGGACGAGCTCTCGCGCAAGAATTTTGGCCTGGCTATTGCACTAGTCCTTCAGGCGGAACTGTGATTTCTCGACGGTGCGGCCGAGATCGCCGTCGTGAAAGCGGTGGACGTAATCTTCCGTCTCGAAGAGGTGCTGCGTTTGCGGTTGCGCGCCGCGCGCAATGAGATATTTCAATTCTTCCAGATTCCACGACCAGCAAGCACCGTTGAAGAATTCTGCGCCTTCGAATTGGGTCTTGTACAAGGCGTGAGACGAATAACAACTGCCCAAATAAATATGCTCAAGTCCTTGTTGGGCCAGATGCTGCACCGCGCTGGTCATCATGAACATGCCGAGATTTTGTTGCGTGTAATTCAAATCATAAAAAGCATAATAGTATTGGGCGAGGCGCGGCGGCTGGAAAAGCATCAGCACCAGGCCGACTTCGCGATGGCCGGGGCCCTCTTCGAAAACCATGACATGCGAGGTGATCGGCGCCGAAATGAGCTGCTCCAAACGCCCGGCGGTCATGACCTCCGCGCCAAATTTCTGGGCCGCGTAGGTCAGACAAAATTCCTTGCGCTCCGGCGTAAAATCAAATTGCGGACGCGGCACAATTTCCAACCGGAAATTTTCACCTTTGCGTAGTATGCGCCGATTTTCCGAGGAGGGCTTGAATTCTGCCAGCGCCACCCGCAAGCTCCGGCAGAGATAGAAACGATCCAAGTTCTTTGAAGAAGGCAGGAAGCCCCGTGAGAAAAAATCTGCCGGGACTTCATCTCTTTCCGGAAACGCCCAAATCGCATAGGGAAAGACATAGTTGCCGTAATCCGGCAGCGCTTCGGAAAAGAGCAGTTTCATTGCGCCACTTCCCGCAAATCGTCTAATAGCTGCTCAATCACTGCAAACCCTCCTTCCCAAAAAGCCGGCTGGCGAAGGTCGAAGCCCATTTGTCGCGTCAAATCTTCCGGAGCTTGTGAGCCGCCGGCCTCCAACAAGCGGAGGTAACGCGGTACGAAGCTGTCGCCTTCCTCTTCATAGCGCCTGAACAGCGACAACACCAGCAGCGCACCGAAGGTGTAGGCATAGCAGTAGAAGCGGGTGTGAATGAAATGTGGAATCGCCGCCCAGTACCATTTTTGTTCCGGCAGAAAATCCACCGTCGCGCCGTACATCGCCGTGCGCTGCCGCGTCCAAATTTCGCAAAGCTGCTCGGCGGATAGCCGTTGCCGTGCGCCGGCGCGATGTGCTTCGAGCTCGAACAAAGTGTAATAATTTTGCGTGTGAATGGTCGCAAAACAATCTTCCAGCACCCCGGTCAAAATGGCGGTACGCAGCTCACGGTCTGCGACTTCCTGCATCAGCTTGCGCGTCAATAACATTTCGGCAAAGACGGAGGCGGTTTCGGCCGCGACCAGAGGCGGGTGATAATTGAAAAGCGTTTGCTTGCGGCCAGCATAAAAATCGTGCAGCGCATGACCGAGCTCATGCGCGAGCGTATAGACGTTGTCGATATCGTCGTTGTAACTCATGAGAATATAAGGATGATGTCCCGGTAAAGCGCCGTGGCAATACGCACCGCCGCGTTTGTAGCGCCGCACTTCGGCATCGATCCATTTATTATCAAACATCTTCTGCGCTAAACCGGCCATCTCCGGCGAGAAGCTGGCGAAAGCTTCGCGCACCAGACGGAGGCCTTCTGCAAACGGAATGTGTTCGCGTCTGTCGGAGATCGGCGCCAGCAAATCACAGCCTCGCAATTTGGGGATGTTGATCAATTTGGCTTTCAAAACAAAATAGGCTTGCGCAAGATGATTGTGCGCGGCAGTAACCTCCATCATAGTTTCGACAATTTCCGGAGCGATCCGGTTGCGCAAATGTGACGGGGTGATCGGGCTCCCGTAGCCGCGCATTTCCATTTCGAGGGCGTGATCTTTAACGATCGCGTTGACGACGTTGCAGAAGATGATCGCATTTTCACCGTAGCGGCCATCATAGGCGCGTTTCGCGCGTTCGCGCAATTTAGGCTCCGGTCGCCGCAGCAAATTACGCATCTCCTCCCCGGTAAGCGTCTGGATCGCACCGTCGACCTCCAACTGCCAGGCAAAGGAAGAAGTATATTCGTCGAACAGACTAACGAAAGCATTTTTGCCGGTCAAATCTTTCCTGTTGATGACCTGTTCCTCTTTTTCAGAAAGCGAAAACGGCTGGAACAGCCTCACGCCTTCGAGGTAATGGCGGTACCGGTCGATCTCCTCTTCGCCAAAAAACTGCGCGAATTTTTCCGGCGCAATTTTTTGCACCTCCAGCTCGAAGAACAGCACGAGATTCTGCACCCGCGCCATTACTTCCTGGCATTTCGCATAGAGCGCCTTGAAATCGTCGTCTGCCGTGTTCGCTGAAAAAGCCAGAAAGGCATAGATCTCGGGGCGCATGGCAAACGTGTAAATCTCTTCCAACTGCACGATGGCCGCGAGCAGCGTATCGTGACTCAAATCTCCCTGTGCGAGATTTCCATAAAACCGTGCCTGAAATTGCTCAGCTTTTTGCAGAGAAGTTTCCAGATCGGCGGCAACCCGGGCATCGATTGTACCATCGTACAAATCGGAAATTTCCCAGCGCACACCTGCCGCCTTAGGCCCTTGTTCCATGAACTCGTCCTTTACATCTCGCTTCGAAAAGAAGTCCGTACCAAGCCACAACACCATTGAGGCGCAAAATGTAGGAATCGTGACGCACTCTTGCAAGGTGAAAAAGCGCTTGCATTCACGGTGGTAACGTTCTATTTTTCTGCATGGCCAGTCCGCTGTTTCCCAAGCCCGTGAAACTCATCCTGGCGACGCTCGACGGCGATGAAGCGGTCGCGGCGCAGGCGCGCACCCGGCTGTGCACGGCGTTCGGGGAGATTGATTTTGTCAGCGCGCGCTTTCCGTTCGCAGCGACCGATTACTATGTCCGGGAAATGGGCAAGCCCCTCTATCGCCAGTTTTATGCATTTACCGGCTTGATTTCACCCGAGGCGTTGCCGGGAATCAAGATGCGCACGCACGCTCTTGAGAACGAATTAGCCGTGGCAGGAAAACGGCGTGTCAATCTCGATCCGGGTTATCTTGACACCGATAAACTCGTGCTGGCCTCGGCAAAGTATCACGGGAATAAGATATATTTGGGGCAAGGCATATGGGCAGACATGACGCTGCACTATGAAAAAGGAAAATTCACTGCCCTGCCGTGGAGCTTCCCGGATTTCCGCAGCGGCTTGTATGAGCAAACGTTTCTGCGCATTCGCGAAGTATATAAGAAGCAATTGAAAGAGCGGGCGGCGCCAGTGCCTGCTTGAAACCTTTTCCTTTGATCACCCAACCCATGCCCAAAGAAATCGGAGTAGTTGGCACGTTTATTCGTGACACCATCATCACGCTGGATAATCGCAAAGTCGAAAGCATAGGCGGCATTTATCATGCGCTGGCGTATCTCGCCAGCCTGGCTGCCGGGGGCACGGTGATCCGGCCCTTATGCCACGTGGGTGAAGGATTTCACGAGGACGTGCGGCGCGCCGTGCGGGCTTTCGACGCGGACGTTCGTTTCGAAGCCACGCTGCCGGTAGCTCAGGACAACACCGCGGTGACGCTCATTTATCGCAGTGCCGAGACCCGCGATGAGATTACCACGGCGCCGATGCCACCGGTTACAAGCAAACAGATGCGCGCCTTGTCCGGTCTGGACGCATTGTTGGTCAACTTGATCACCGGGCAGGATATCGATTTGCAGGCCTTGCAGGATTTCAAGCAGCAATCGCCGGCCACCTTGGTATATCTCGATTTTCATTCTCTCGCGCTGGGCATTGATGCGCACGGGCGGCGCTTTTATCGGCGGCCAGCTTCCTGGCAAAGCTGGGTGCGTGCGGCCGATATTTTGCAGCTCAATGAGAGAGAAGCTGCAACCCTGGCCGGTTGGAAAACCGAGCCGCGCGAAGCGGATTTCATCGACTTCGGCGAGAGTCTCGTGGGAGCATTCGTCTCGGCGTGCCATCTCACCATAGGCAGCCGCGGATCGGTATTGTTTTATCGAAGCGGCGACAAGGTGCTGCACGAATACATGCCGCCCGTAAGCGATTTGCAGACGGTGGACATCATCGGCTGCGGCGACGCCTTCGGTGCTGCATTTCTCACGCGATTCCTGCGCACCTGCGATTATGTCGAAGCCACGCGTTTTGCCAATCGCGTGGCCGGTCTGAACTGCAGCTTCCTGGGCTCATTGACGCCGGAGAAGTTTCAGACATATGTTGCGCCGTATTTGTGATGGGTTCATGGGACAATCGCATGATTCAAAAACGTTACACCTTACACCTTACACGTTACACGTGTAAGGTGTAATTCCTGGAGACGTTTGCCTTGAAATTGTTGCCGAAAAAATCCCTTGTTTTTGGTGCGAATGGTTTGTTGGGCCAGAATGTATTGCATGTTTTGCATGGTGACTATGAGATCATGGCGGCGGGCAGCAAGGAGAATCTGGTATCGGAATTGCCGGGTATTCATTATATACGCTGCGACATTGGGGATCGCGAGGCGGTGATGAAGGCGGTGAAAAATTTCGTCCCGAATTACATCATCAATGCGGCCGCCTTCACCGACGTCGATGGCAGCGAAACTCAAAAAGAGGCGTGTTGGAAGGTGAACGCTACGGCCGTCGGTTATCTGGCGGAGGCTGCGCTGCGTATCGACGCGCGTTTGATTCATGTCAGCACCGACTATGTTTTTGACGGCTCGGCAGCGCCTTATACGGAGGAAAGCCGGCCGCAACCATTGGGTTATTATGGCCGGGCGAAACTGGCAGGCGAAAATGCATTACTCGGCAGTGGCGCCCAGCATGCTATCGCACGCACGATGGTGCTATATGGCAGCGGGAAACACATACGTCCCAATTTCGTGGGCTGGCTGATCGCCGAGTTGCGCATGGGCAGGCCGGTACGGATTGTTACGGACCAATTCGGCAATCCGACTCTGGCGAGCGAATTCGCCGTCGCATTACGTCAATTGGCGGAATCCGGGCGCAACGGTGTTTATCATATCTGCGGAGCGGAAACGATTTCGCGATATGCTTTCGCCGTACAAATCGCAAATGTTTTTGAGCTCGATGAAAAGTTGATTACGCCAGCCACCACGGCGGAGCTCGGGCAAGCCGCCAGGCGCCCCGCCAATTCCGGGTTTGATATTTCCAAAGCTGTGCGTGAATTGGGCCTCTCGATGTCGAATGTCGCGGGAGGATTGAGAAAATTTCGAGAGGAGCTTGGAATAATTCATTGATGTCATTCCGCCACGCACCGGAATGACATTGTTCTTGTTCATCATCAAGGAAACGCGCCTCTGGCAGCCACGAATACAAAACACGCATTGATCGTCGTTCCAACCTACAACGAAGCCGGGAACATTGAGAGCTTGTTGGATCATATTTTTGGGCTCAAACTTCCTCACTTGGAGGTATTGGTCGTCGATGACAATTCCCCGGACGGCACAGCGGAAATCGTGCACCGGCGCAGCGCACAAGATGGCCGCGTGCATTTGCTGGCTCGATCGCGGAAAATGGGACTGGGCACGGCCTACGTTGCCGGCTTTCAATTTGCTCTGCAGAACGGTTATGAGCTCATCTTCGAAATGGACGCCGATTTTTCACATCATCCCAAAGAGCTTCCGCGCTTTTTGGAAAAAATGGATGACTACGACCTCGTCATCGGTTCGCGCTATCTCACCGGCGTGAACGTCACCAACTGGCCGCTGTCGCGCTTGCTGTTGAGTCTGTTTGCAAATGGGTATACACGCGCGATTACTCGCATGCCGATTCACGATTGCACCAGCGGGTTCAAATGTTTTCACCGCCGCGTGCTCGAAGCCATTCCTCTGGAGAGAATCGTATCAAACGGCTATGCTTTTCAAATCGAATTGCATTATAAGGCGTGGCGAAAAGGCTTCCGCATCCTTGAAATCCCCATCGTGTTCACCGAACGTTTGACCGGTAGCTCCAAAATGTCCCGCAAAGTTCAAATCGAAGCCGCCAAAATGGTCTGGCGCCTCAGAATTCGCGACTTGTTCGGGAAACTGTTTTGATTCCTATGCCTTGGGAAACAAGAACTTCCGGCGCGCATACGGATTGGCAGCGCCGGATTTCGAAGGAGCTTGCCGGCAAACGCGTTTTTGACGGCGCGCTGGATTTGGCCTGCGATTTTTCCATCGTCATCGTCAACTACAACGTGCGCGAGTTCTTGCGGCAGATGCTGTTGTCGTTGCGACCGGCGTTGCGCCCCCTGCGCGCAGAAATTTTCGTCGTGGATAATGCCTCCGATGACGGCAGCGTGGACATGGTACAGTCGCAATTTCCCGAATGCACCGTGCTCGCAAATGAAGAAAACCTCGGCTTTGCGGCCGCGAACAATCTCGCGCTCCGACGCGCGCGCGGGCGCTACCTCGTTCTGTTGAATCCCGACACCGTCGTGCAGGAGGATACATTTACGGCGTTACGTGAGTTCATGAATCACCATCCGCATACGGGCATGGCGGGTTGCAGAGTGCTGAATCCCGACGGCACCTTGCAGCTTGCTTGCCGCCGCAGCTTTCCCACGCCCTGGGTGGCGTTTACCAAGCTTTCCGGTTTGAGTCGCCTGTTTCCGCGCAGCCGGTGGTTTGGCCGCTACAATCTGACTTTTTTGCCGGAAGATGAAACCTGTGAAGTTGAAGCGATTTCCGGCTCGTTCATGGTGGCGCGGCGCGAAACGGTCGAACAAGTTGGGCTGCTCGACGAAGACTTCTTCATGTACGGCGAGGATCTGGATTGGTGTTATCGTATCCGTTCTGCAGGCTGGCAGATACACTATTATCCCGGTACGCAGATCGTTCATTTCAAGGGCGAAAGCTCGCGGCGCAGCAGCTTTGACAGCTTGCGGCTTTTCTACCAATCCATGGGACTGTTCGTCCAAAAGCATTTTCGCCGGCGGATGTTCGTGTTGTCCTATTGGTTCTTGCATCTCGCGATCTGGGTGCGCGCCGCGATTGCCTTTGCCAAGACCCTGTTTTCCGCCGTGGCGATTCCCCTGGTCGACTTGAGCCTGATGCAGCTCAGTCTCGGCGTCGCGATTTGGCTGCGCTTCGAGAGCAACACGGTGTGGCCGAAGTATCTGATCGTCGATGCGGTTTATTCCACGGTTTGGCTGGCGTGCCTGGCGGTGTTCGGCTGCAATCGCCGCGCGCGCTTTTCGGCCTATCAGGCTCTGATCGCGACGGTCACCGGGTTTTTGATCAACGCGAGCTTCACTTTCTTTTTCAAGCAATACGCCTTTTCTCGGCAGGTGGTCTTGATCGCGGGCGTGCTCAATGTGTTTCTGCTCACGGCGTGGCGGCTTGCGGTCAAAACGTTGTACTATCTCGGCGTTGCAAAATTCGCTCAAGTCGCCGGCCATACCGTGCGCGGGTTGCGCACGGTCGTGGTCGGCGATTTCAATACGGACAGCTCATTGGTTGAACGTTTGAAAATGAACGTGAATGGCAACTATGAGCTGGTGGGATTGGTCTGTCTCGAGGCCGCGCACGTCGGCCAATCCTTTGCGGGCGTGCCGGTGATTGCCGCGCTCGACGATTTGGATGAGTTGTTGCACTCGCCCGCGCGCCACCGCATCGAGCAGGTTATTTTCTCCACGCATCGCGTGACGTACGATCGCATTATTGGTGCGATGTCCCGGCAGCGCAAACAACGCATCAGCTTCAAATTGGCGCCGAGCCAGTTGGACGTGATCATCGGTAAATCCAGCATCGACGCCATTGCCGCCGTGCCCTTGGTCGAGATCAAAAACCGTTTGAGCCTTTTCTGGCCGCGCTTGAGCAAGAGAATCCTCGACGTCAGCCTCGCCGTCGTTGCGCTGCTCATATTTTTTCCCATGTTTATGTGGCATTGGCTGAAAGCGCGCCGGTTCGAGAATTTGGAGGTCGCCGGCATGCAGCCACGCCTGCATTTACGTTATCTCCCTGCAGGAGGTCGGGCCGGCAAATGGCTGTGGTTTTGGGCCATTCTCCGCGGCAGGTTGAGTTGGGTGGGAAGGGAGTTGACCGCCGCACCGACGGAACAATCACGCTCGAAACAAATCGGTCTACGGCCCGGGATCACCGGATTGGCGCAAGTGCACCGGCCCGGCGTGTTGTCGGCGGAAGAGAAAGACAAGTACTACCTGTATTACGTCACGCATTACAGCCCGTTGTTGGACGTGGAAATCCTGTTTCGTGCGACCTTTCGCATTTGAGGGAAAAAACATGAACGGATTCGTGTTGGATTTCGAGAAGCCTTTGTTGGAAATGGAAAAGCGTATCGCCGAAATGCGCGAATACGATGTGACCGCGGATGCCGGCCTGGAAGCCGAGATTGCAAAACTGGAAGAACGGGCCCGGCGTTTGCGCGAGGAAATCTACGCGAAGCTGACGCGCTGGCAGCGCGTGCAATTGGCGCGGCATCCGCAGCGGCCTTACACTCAGGATTATATCGAGCGCATGGTCGACGATTTTGTCGAGCTCCACGGCGACCGCGCCTTCGGAGACGATCCCGCCATCGTGTGCGGCACAGGCAGGCTCGGCGATCAAAAGGTTTTCATCCTCGGCCATCAAAAGGGCCGTGACACCAAACAAAAACTGTATCGCAATTTCGGCATGCCCCATCCCGAGGGCTATCGCAAAGCCTTGCGCGTGATGAAGCTCGCCGCAAAATTCCGGCGCCCGATTATTTCATTGATCGACACGCCCGGCGCTTACCCGGGCATTGGTGCCGAAGAACGCGGCCAGGCAGAAGCCATCGCGCGGAACCTGTTCGAGATGTCGCATTTGCCGGTCCCCATCATCATCGTCATCATCGGTGAAGGTGCCAGCGGCGGCGCGCTCGGCATCGGCGTTGGCGATCGTGTGCTAATGCTGGAGAATACCTGGTACTCCGTGATCTCTCCCGAAGGTTGCGCCGCGATTCTGTGGCATGACAGCACCAAAGCCGAACAGGCTGCGGAAGCGATGAAGCTCGTGGGTAGTGATTTGTTGAAATTGGGCATCATCGACGGCGTGATCAAAGAGCCTTTGGGTGGCGCGCACCGCAATTATGACGAAACCGCCAAAATCCTCAAAGAGCAAATTCTGGCGGAGTTGCGCGAGTTGGCCAGAATTGCGCCGGACAAGCTGGTTGAAATGCGAATTGCCAAATATGGCCGCATGGGCGCGTTCGAGCGGGTGGGGTGAGATGGAATGGTGGGATTGCAAAAATGGCATAGCCCATTTTCTCAGTCAAAACTCACGCCGCTTCCTTGATTTCGTTGAGCTGAGGCAAGAGTTAGCTTTGATCGAGATTACCGAGGCAAAACATGACGAGCAAGAGAAGGGAAAAAACACAGCAACTTTGGGAGAATAAGCAGAAACATTTCATATCTTCCCATCAAGGACAAAACATTGCAATTCTAAGTTCAATCAATCTTCCTTACGAGAAGATGTATTACGATATTGCTCGCCGATTCTTCGACGGTATTCAACAATCTCAGCATCAAAGAGATGAACGAGCTACCATCGTAATAATGTCTCAACTTTCGCTGGAAGCATTCATAAATCGGATTGGCATCGAAGTTCTTGCTGAAAAAGAGCCGAGCTTTGACATAAAAAGAAGCCTAGAATCCGATAAATTCTTGGATAAGTTCATCTTAAACGACTTATCTATTCCATCGTATCCGAGCAAACACGATACTCGCGTTTACAACTATACCGATCAAAACAGCCAGCCTCCACATATTGGCGAAGTTAAAAAAATGCTGCCGTAGAACAAGTCATGCTCGAATAAAAAGCAGCTAACTTTTCGTGCTGCGGACGAATGCGTTAGGCTATCCGATCAATGGGTATAATGAGATAGGAGAATTTTGCAATATATGAATGATTCTTGGGTAAGTGGAATTGCCTATGAAAGATTTATGGGTCGTTGGAGTACTCTCATTGCCCAGAAATTCTTGAGTTGGCTTGCGATCCCCGATGCTCGCAGTTGGCTAGACGTGGGTTGTGGCACAGGTTCTCTTACCAAGCTCATTCTTGAGACACATCAGCCAAAAGAAATTATTTCAATTGATTCATCCCGTGATTTTATTTCACACGCACAACGTTCGATAACCAATCCGTCTGTGCATTTCAAAGTTGGGCTAGCCCAATCACTGGAACTGGGTTCGAATTCCATTGATGCCACAGTGTCTGGGCTTGTTCTCAATTTTGTTCCACAACCTAAAGTTGCAATTCTGGAAATGTTGAGAGTAACGAAGCGTGGCGGCAAAATCGGAATATTCCTTCGGTGAGCTCGAATGAACAGCTTTGTCCAAAAACAGCAAATACTAACAACCCATACTGAGTGCCCATGCTCAAAATCGTCGAATGTGTTCCCAATTTTTCCGAAGGCCGGGACAAACTTCTCATCAAGAAAATCACGGATGCGATTGAAGCTGTGCCGGGAGTGCAATTGCTCGACGTCGATCCCGGCGCGAGCACAAATCGTACGGTGGTGACTTTCATCGGCACTCCCGAAGCAGTCCAGGAAGCCGCATGGCACGCGGTAAAAGTCGCGACAGAATTGATCGACATGTCCAGGCATCACGGCGAGCATGCACGGATGGGCGCAACCGACGTCTTGCCGTTCGTGCCGGTGGCGGGTGTCACCATGGAGGAGTGCGTCGCCATGGCGCGCGCGGTGGGCAAACGCCTCGGAGAGGAACTGGGCATTCCGGTTTTCTTGTATGAATACGCGGCGACCCGGCCAGAACGGCGCAATCTTGCCGCCGTGCGAGCGGGCGAATACGAAGGCCTGCCACAGAAATTGGCGGATCCAAATTGGCAACCGGATTTCGGTCCGGCGCAATTCATCTCCAAAAGCGGCGCAACGGCAATAGGTGCACGAGAGTTTCTGATCGCCTATAACCTCAATTTGAATTCCATGGACCGGCGTTATGCCGAAGACATTGCCTACGAATTGCGCGAGCGCGGTCGCTGGAAAAGAACAGGCAATATTTCGCCATTTTACTACAAAGGTGAGGTCGTTTATTTCGGCTCGGAGAGATTTCCCTGCGGGAATTGCGAATTTACCGGGAAAACCTTCTCCGCGCTGGCAGAGCATTATCACCAAAGCCACGGCGGTGATTTGTATGCGCGCTACCAGGCATTGGGTATGGACGTGAACAATCTCAGCGGCTTGCCGGTTTACGCGGATGGAAAATTTCAGCACGTGAAAGCCGTGGGCTGGGTGGTGGAGGCTTACCGGCGTGCGCAAATCTCCATCAATCTCACCAATTACAAAGTCTCGCCCGCGCATCTGGTCTTGGAAGAAGCGCGCCGGCTGGCGCAAGCGCGCGGCCTTTTAATGAACGGCTCAGAAATCGTTGGTGTCGTTCCTTTCGACGCGATGTTCCTGGCCGGCAAATTCTATTTGAACCGCATGCGCAGGTCCACGGGCCTTCCCATCCTCGACGTTCTCGAAACCGCCGTGCAATCCATGGGCCTGCGCGAAGTGGCGGAGTTCGACCTCGACAAAAAAATCATCGGTACTCCCAAGGCCGAGGGCGCGCTGGTGAATTTGAAGGTCAAAGACTTTGTCGATGAAGTCTCGCGTGACACGCCTGCGCCCGGCGGCGGCTCGATCTCTGCCCTGGCTGGTGCCCTGGGCGCAGCGCTGGCCTCCATGGTTGCCAACTTGTGCGCCGGTAAGAGCGAATTCGACGCCAGGTATGAAGAGTTATGTGAAATAGCGGAATCGGCGCAACGCGTGAAGGACGAGTTGGTGCAATCCGTCGATGCGGATACGCAGGCATTCAATGAAGTGCTGAATGCGATGCGCATGCCCAAGGATACACCACAGCAGAAAGAAGTCCGCAGTTCGGCCATGCGCGCAGGTTATAAGTCCGCAGCAGCGGTGCCCATGCAAACGGCGGAATTGTGCCTTGCAGCTTTGCAGCTATGCTTGCGTGCCGCACGTCTCGGGAATAAGAACGTCATGAGCGACACCGGGGTCGGCGCCGGGATGGCTTTCGCCGGCCTGGAAGGCGCGACGTACAATGTTCGCATCAATCTTCCCCATACTAAGGATGCCGATTTCATCGCCGCGACCGGCCGGAAATTGCATGAGCTGCTTCGAACCGCCCAGGAAATTCGCGCCGCGGTGCAACACGAAGTTGAGAGAAGCTTGGCAGGTTAAGGCCTGCGACTCAAGCGCGAAGATTTCACTTGATATGTTGCAGAAGTTTGGTTATGCTATTATTGACAAAATTGAAACATTTTTCCGGCTGCATACAAGTGAGAACTTCGGGTGAACATAAATCCTCATCGAATACAGCACTGCATCCCCTGATCTACATCTTCAGTGTCGGCAACAGCATTTCAGTAGACAAATTTCCAATAAACATTGCGCCTTTAAACTTCACTCCTTGCGGGATGGCAAGATGGTGAATCCGGAAGTATCCCGAACTCAAAACACAGGAGGAGCTCATGTCCGTTGCACGCGTCACCGAAATCATAGCTTCATCACCCCAGAGCTTTGAAGATGCCATTCGCCTCGGCATCGAGCGCGCCAATAAGACTTTGGAAAACGTGAAAGGTGCCTGGGTCAAAGACATGAAACTCGATGTTGAAAACGGTAAAATCACGAACCATCGCGTAGTCCTGAAAGTGACTTTTGTCTTGAAGGGTTAGGCCTCACGCCGGCATAGAAGTGATGATGGCAGTGATAAACCCCATTCGTGGTTTCATGAACCTCATCCTTTTTCAGAAAGAGGAGGAAACGTTATGGCGCAAATGTTCTCGAAATACGCCGGTCTTGTTCAATTGGCGCTGGGTTTATTGGGCCAATTCGTGCCGCAAATCGGCGGCATGATGAACGCTGGCTCCGGCGGCAACATTTTTAACATGTTGTCCGGCGCCGCGCTGAGTTACCTGGGTTTCAAGGGTTCGGCGCCGGCCCAGCGCACGGGCGCGCAAGTCATTGGTGGTCTCAATGGCCTCGTAGGCGTCTTGGGCGCTCTGGGCGTCAATAATCTCGCTGGAATCCAGCTCAATGAAGGCGCTGTCTCGACGGTTGCCAACCTGGCCATCGGCGCTTGGGGATTG
Source organism: bacterium (assembly GCA_050732395.1). Taxonomy (GTDB): domain Bacteria; phylum Zhuqueibacterota; class Zhuqueibacteria; order Zhuqueibacterales; family Zhuqueibacteraceae; genus JBIOXB01. The sequence continues at coordinate 70,753 of JBOHQX010000398.1, read as the reverse complement.
TATTCCGGATTTGCCAAGCCGGCGAAGGCTACAGCGCACTGATGTGCATAGGGCTTTGCAAGCTCACTGGCCACTGCCATCAGCTTGCGAAGCTGCAGTTTGTTCTTTCACTGCCGAGCGGTTGCGCGTCACCATGAGCCGCTCGGCAGTCTGTTTTTGCACCTGGGCTTGCCCAGAGTTGGGGAAATGTAGCATATAAACTGATGGCGCAGAGCACAACGCGGGGCGGTCGCAATCAAAAACTTCGTTGAGAAGCAAAATTCTGCAAGCATGTAGTACAAAATTGAGGAGGTTCAACCTTTCATGGCAAAAGCCCTCGGTTGGTTGGCGAAAGCAACCTTGGTTTTCTTACTGGTAGCAATGCTCGGATTCGTGTTATGGACTTGGGCCACGCTCTCCTACACGTATGCCTCGGGCGAACGCGCCGGTTATGTGCAGAAGTTTTCCAAAAAAGGCTGGGTTTGTAAAACGTGGGAAGGGGAGTTGGCGATGGTCAACCTGCCGGGCACCATGCCCGAGATTTTTTATTTCAGCGTGCATGATGATAGCGTTGCGGCGACTATCCAAAAAATAATCGGGCGCCGCGTCGCTTTGACTTATGAGCAACATGTGGGCGTACCGACCTCTTGCTTCGGCGAAACCTCGTATTTTGTCAAGGAAGTTCGATCCGTGGACTAGAATTTTTGCAGTCATCCGTTGAATGGCATCGTTTGCACCAGCATTTGGATCCCGGTCTCTGCCCTCGTGCGCGGCAAGTTTTTATTGACATTCGCCGCGCTTTTTTTTAAGTTGAACATGGATGTTCACACTGCATATAGCGCGCGAGACAAGCCATGAACACCACCGACTTCATCAAAGCGCTCGCGAATCGATTGGAGATCACACAACGCGAGGCGCGCGAACTGGTGCGCCTGATGCACGACACTATCGCCAAAAACCTGGAAAAGCACCAATCTATTTGCCTGCGCGGTTTCGGCACCTTCGGCACCCGCAAAGCCGAGAGCCGCAAATCCTACAACCCCGCCGCCAAAAGGTACATGATCCTCCCGCCGAAAATTGTCCTATTTTTCAAGCCGTCGGACGCGCTTAAAAAGCGCCTGTCGAGGAGAAGACGAGTATGAGCGCAAAGACCAGATATCTCAAGCTCATGGACCGGCCACGCAAAGGCTGGAAGCTGGCGGATCGTGCGGTATTCCTCCGCCGCTTCGTGGAAGAAGCAACGGCCCTGATCGAAGAAGGCTTGGCGCGAGACGGCGTGGTCAAGATTCACGAATTCGGGACGTTTCAGCTCAAGTGGCTTGAAGAACGGCAAGGCCGTAATCCGCGTACGGGCGAACCCATCCTCATTCCCGGACAATATCGCGTGAGCTTCAGGCCGGTCGCAAAGTTGGAGAGTCGCGTCAACTGGCCCTACGCGCACCTCAAGGCAGAGTTGATAGAACCCCCCATTGAGCGTAGGCCCAAGGTGGAATCTATTCCTGAAGCGGAGCCAGCACCGGCACCCGCTGCCATCTCATTGTTCGAGATTGAAGACGCGTTTAACGAACCGGCGAGACCGCAGGGGCCCGGAGAGGCAGTGGTTTACGAACCGGTGCAACCGACTTACCTCCGGCCTCCGATCTCATGGTCGCCCGCGAGCCCGCCGCCGTCGCGCATGCGCTTCGATCTATTGGAAGAGGAAGAAGAACCCGCCCCCGCAAATGCGTATGCTTTCAACCCGAAAGAAACCTTCGGCAAAAATGATGGGTCGAGCAAAAAAGAAACCTACGTGGGAGAGATTCGAACGCGACCAAACGGGATCGTGCCGGCGCCGGTTTCCTCCCAGCGCGTAGAGCCGCACGTGCGCCGACCGTCGTTCATGCAGGAGCGCGAGCGCAGGCCCGGCCGGATAAAATGGTTTGCCAGTTTCGCTGCGGTTCTGCTGCTGTTGCTATTGTTTTTGGCCAAACCGGTTCGTGAGCAATGGCATCTGGTGACCGAGGCATGGAAAACAGCCATGAGTAAAACAATACAGACGTCGCAGCCGCAGGTCAGTCAGAACACCAATAGTGCTCAGCCATCACCGGCGTCACCAGCAGCTACGGCACCGACCAGAACTTTCGGCTTTGCGGGCGGCACGCATCAGGTGATAAGGGGCGATAATCTATGGGGCATCTCCGGGCATTACTATGTCGATCCCTATTTGTGGCCGAATATATATCGTGTGAACACTGATAAGATCGGCGATCCTGATGTTTTGGAGACGGCACAAATTTTGTCGCTTCCGATTCTTTATGGCACATTCGATAAGCTGTCTCCGCAGGATCGCCGTAATCTCGCCGAGGGGTACTTTCTCGTCTTCACTCATTACAAGCAAACCCAAAAGCATCTTGCCCCGTTTGCTTTATGGGCCGCCGTGCGTTTCGATCGCACCATTTTAGATGCACACAAAGAGATGATCGGCCAGGATGAGCTGGCGTTCTTGGAAGCGCACAATGTGGGCGATATTGCGTCACGGTGATGATTGCGGTTTTACGTATGCAACAAGAATAGAGTTTTCGTTGTTTGATTTATTTCAAATGTCATTCCGCAAGCGCGGGATGACATTTTTTATTTGCGCGCTGCCTGAGACGGATTCACGCCGCCAAAACACGCGGCTTTTCACGTTCGCACCCGCCGGTGTATTGCAAAACATTATCTGAGCCGCACCAGCTTTTCCAGAGAGTAATAGTAAAAAAGCTTCAATAATCGCAGTTGGGGATCAAAGGAACCATTCTCGTGCTTGACAAGGGCGCGCGCTTGTGCAGCGTACCCGCCCTCATATCCGTAGACAAAATCTTCGAAACGGCTGAAATCCAAGGGGCCTTCACCGATTTTTGCGTCGAAATTCTGGAATTCGGTCAAAGGCTTGAAAAAATCGTCGTAATGCGTAGGAATGACGTAGCGCGGTTGCACGGCCGCCATGGTATTGGCGATGAAATCGCAGTCCTTTCGCGAAGCGATGCCCTGGATCAAGACGTCGACACGGCCGACTTGATCGGCATGCCGTACAATTGGGGACTCGGAAAAGAAGAAACGGAGATCGCGATATTCGACTAAAAAACCAATGGAGGTGTTCAACCAGGTCTTATATTCGGTCGCGCGGTAAGGCTCTCGGCCGGAGACGTCGCCATCGATCACGACTCCCGGCAAATAATCATAGCTGGGATGATCCGAGCCAAAAGCGGTGATGCTGAAGTCACCGTAAGTTCCGGCCAGACAAGGGATTTGAGGCGAGCGCTTCAAACAATCCTTGTTTTGAGCGGTAAACTCAACGATCTCCACACGCGTATTGTGCAGGCCACCAACGTTCCGCACCCAAGCTAGGCTACAATCCTGAGAATATCCCTGCAGAAGCTGGAAAACGTTGCGACCGCCGATCACCACGGGCCGCGAAGCAGGGTCTGGAAATTGTGCCAGAATATAAGGCACGTCTTGAAAATGATCATGATGCGGGTGCGAAATCAAAATAGCCTTGAGGTGTTTTAGGCGCAACGGCGCAAGCACGTAGCGATTGACCGCAGCCGTATCGATGATCAGCGCCTGGGCCAGTTCCGGCATGCTCGGCCGTGACACGAACGGGTCGATCAGAATCGTCGTGCTGTCATCACTAAGCTCGAACCCGGCCGTGCCCAGCCAGCGCAAACGCAAACCGCCGGGTGCCTGCAGCGAGGCCGTAACGAGGATGGTGTCGTCATCAACGGCGCTCCATTCACTAACGCGTCTATCCGGCGCGGCATAGAAGCCAGGCACATTTTGATATGAAATATCAGCGGGATGGACGTACTCTTTGCGTGAAGAACCACACGTAGTGAACATGAAACTCACCACCAGAAGAGCGCCGCGCGGTATGCAGTGATCCAAACTCAGAGACATCATGAGATTTCCCCATTGCACGCAAGAAGGAGTTATTGAATTGAGAATGGCGTTCAACCTAAGCCATTTCCTTCCAAGGACACAAAAATCAAGCGCCGTGAATATGCACTTGACCCAAAAAACTTGCCAGCTTGCCCTCATCCAACCTGCCATTCGTCCGTACGCCGCTGCAAATATCAAGACCGAAAGGCCCCACCCTTTGGAGCGCCTCTGCGACGTTCTCTGCCTTCAATCCGCCCGCAAGAAAAACAGGCACGTTCACTTTATCGCGGATGGTCCGGCTGAGGCTCCAATCATGCGTCCGACCCGTGCCGCCAAGCGCCTTGACTGGCAAGGATTGATTGCCGGAATCCAATAGCAGGGCATGCACCAGAGGGGCAACGGCGATCGCTTCGTGCACCGAAGCGTCGCCTTTCACGTGAATGACTTGCACCAGGCCAATGCCCGGCAAAGCGGCGCGCAGGTCGGCATGGCTGCCGGAGACGAGGCGGTCACAAATTTGAATGACACTCGTGCGGCACCGCCGGTGTTGCGCGATGATTTCATGGCCATCTTGCTTGCTGGTCAGCAAAAATGAAGAGACCCCCGGCGGCACTCGTGCAGCAATTTCCGCGATCAATTCTTCCGGAACCACTCCTGGACCACTGGGCATTTCCGAAACCAAACCCAGCGCCGAAGCGCCGTAGCGAATTGCCAACCAGGCCTCTTCGACGCTGCTGATGCAACAGATTTTCACGCGGGGTTGTGAAGTTGGTTTCATATTCAATCGGCAGGCAAAGTTTTGCGCTAACAAGCAAAAGAGCGTGCAATGCCAAAGCATGCACCCCGGTTCAAATCGCTATTCGAAAATCAGCGGAACAGTTACGAAATGCCAATAATCATTCAATACCTAAAGCTCAATCCAGCTCCCACTCCCTTCTCGTGTGGCTTTTTGGTACAGATGGTGCGCCGCAGCTACGTCTTCTACGGCCAGGCCCAAGGATTTGAAAAGTGTGATTTCCTCCTGTGTCGTTCGCCCGCGGATTTCGCCCGTCAGGACTTCTCCAATCTCTCCTTGAATGTGAGCATCCGTAATGGCACCTTCTTTTCGAGGTATCAAAAAATCACCGGCTTCGTTGAGTGTTGACTCGCGGCGATCGACGAACAGGCGTGCGCGCACGACCGCTTCCGTATCCAGCTCGCGCGCGACCGGCGTACTGGAGCCTACGGCATTGACATGGGCGCCGGCGGCGAGCCACTGGCCCAGTAGAATAGGTTCCTTTGAGGACGTCACCGTGCAAATAATGTCCGCGTTTTCGACTGCGTCCCGAGCTGCGCGAACGATCTCGATGCGTATATTGTGCTCCGCGGAATTTCTCTCGGCAAATGCCTGTGCGCGGTCGAAATGCCGGCTCCACACGCGCACGCGCGAAATTCTTCTCGTCAACATCATCGCCTCGAGATGGGTCGCGGCTTGAACGCCGGAACCGAGTATGGCCAGATCGTGTGCGTTTCCTTGTGCCAGTAAACCTGTTGCGACACCACTGACTGCGGCGGTGCGCACGGCGGTGATGGCGCCAGCGTCCATGATCGCCAACAAACTGCCGTGCTGCGCTTCAAACAACAAAACCGCGCCTTGATGAGAATCGTGCTCCTGGCATGGGTTGTGAGGGAAAATGGCCAGCGCTTTCAATCCCATGACTTGCTGCTTCGAAAGATATGCCGGCATCATACCCAAAGCGCCCCTGCTATCCGGTAGCCACATGATCGAACGTAGGGGCACCACCGTTTCTGCACGCGCCAAACTGGTGAGAACTGCTGACATCACCTCCAGACACTCGCGCATGGGCAAAAGCTGCCTGATTTCGGCGCGATTCAAGAGCAGCGCTTTCATGAAGCCCGCTTTCAATTTGCGTTGCTTTGCATGCGGTCGATTTTCTGCAGTGCACGTTTCGCAGCAACGGTCAGATTATCGTCCGCCTGCTGTAACAGCATGGCCTGCAAAGGCTCGCGCGCCGCATCGACGTGCAAGCCGCCGAGGGCGTTAACGGCGTATTGTTGCAAGGTATAAACCGGTGAAGAGGTCAACTCGACCAGCGTGCGGTGCAATTCCTTGTCGTCCGGCGCACAAGCTTCCCAGGCCGACAAAGCCGCCTCCACCACGCTCTGATTGTAGGCCGGCGTGGCGAAAGGCTTGATCGTCGCCACCCATTCCGGTTTGGCCGAGGATTTGATGGCGCGCAGGCATGCGATTTTGATTTCATCATACCAGGCTTTGCGGCCAAGCTGTGCTTTGATGAAGCTGTTTTCAAGCCGGGGGTTCGCCTTCGCCAACGCTACAATTGCCGTGGCCACAACGTCAGCGCTGGCGTCGCTCACGACCGTTTCGCGCAGTTTCTGCTCGGCAGAGGCCGTCCCAAATTTCGACAGCGCGAGCACCGCACCTTTACGCACTTGATAGGCGCTGGTTTTCAAGGCCTGGGCGAGCGCCTGCTCCGCGGCTGGCGTACGCACTTCACCAAGCAATTGCGCAGCTTCGGCGCGTGCACCCCAAAAGCTGGAGCCGGTGACAACGTCGGACAAGGTCTTCACCGTGCGCGGCTCCACGGCATGGCGCGTGATGAGCTCATTCATCGCCCACATGCGACCCGGCAGCTCATCGTGAGTTGCTTGATAGATCAACTCCTCGACGCTCTTCACATGGCGCAGCTCGGCCACCAGATCGCCCTCGCCGTCAACGCTGATGAGCAAAGGTTTTTCCTCGCAGATGAATGCAAAGCTTTCGCTTTCATTCTTAATCCAAACTTCTTCCTGCCAGCGCTTTTGCGAGGTGGCGATGGAAATTTTCACCGGTAGGGTGAAAATACCCTGCCCCACCACCTGGGGCTGAACCTGGCTGACGTTCAGGACCAGCCGCTTGCGCTCGGGAAAATACTCCTGATGCACGGCAAAAATAGGATGGCCAGCGCCGGTTATCCATTGATCGAAAAACCAATCCAGATTTCGTCCGGTCGCTTCTTCGATCGCGATTTTCAAGTCGTGGCTTTCGACGTTTTCATATTCATGCTTGTGCAAATAATAGCTCATGGCGCGAAAAAAAGATTCGTCGCCGAGCACGCGGCGCAGCATGTGCAGAATCACCGCGCCTTTGAGATAGGTATGCTCGAGATTGTAAATCGCGTTGGCATCGTCAAAATAACGATGCTCCAGTCCGCGAATCATGTTTTGCCGGCGCACAAAACTGAAATACTGTTTTTTGGCGAACGCGGCGTCGAGGTACAACAAATCCTTGCCCGCGGATTCTTCATCCCACAGCATCATCAAATAGCTGGCAAAGCTTTCGTTCAGCCAGATGAAGCTCAAGTTGCGGCAGGTGAGATTGTCGCCGAACCAATGATGCGCGAGCTCGTGCGAGATGATCGCCTCCGTGCTCCAATTGCCGTAGTAATCATCGAGATTGGGCTCGAAATCGAGCGGGGCCTCGGCCTCGCGCAAAATGGCGGCGCGATGACCGGTCACACCGGTGTGTTCCATCGCGCCGATGGCATAGTCCGGCACCGCAACTTGATCGTATTTATCCCAGGGGTAACGATAGTTGAAACGCCTTGAAAAAAACTCCACCATCTTGGTCGAATTGCGAAACGCATACGCGCCTTCGCTCAGTCTGCCGCGCGGTACCCAATAACCAACGGGAATTGCGCCAAACGCCGGCGCCAGGTCGCCTTTCTCGAAGTCACCGACGTAGACCGAAATCAAATAATTCGGATGTGGCAGTTGTTGCGCCCAATGAAAGGTTTTTTGGCCATCGGTGGTGGTGGTGTTGAGCAGCTTGCCATTGGAGACAACGGTGTAAGCCGCAGGGACGGTCACCACCATTTCAGTGGAAAACTTGTCGTTGACGTCGTTGTAAACCGGCAACCAGTTGGCATGCAACCCACCTTCGCCGTAGGTGCTCACGAAATACATTTTTGCATTCGCCGGGTCGGGGCGAAAATACATGCCACCCCTGGGCTGTGCTTCATATTCAATTGCGATGGTGAAGGTATCGGCCGGTGTTTTTGGGCCGAGTAAAGTAATGTCGAGCGAGGTGCCGGACATGCGAAACGGCAAAAGCTTGCCGTTGTCGCCGAGCGGCGCCACGCTGCGCACGTCCAAATGAATGGCGTCCAGTGAGAACGAGGAAATCGTTCGCAAAGGTGTCAGCTTGACCGAAGACTTGCCAAAAACTTTGCGGTTTTCAAAATCAAAGTGCAGCTCGCTTTTGTAGTGCAACAAATCAAAATCGCGCTCGCGGTTGGGGTGGTACTTGCCGGTGGGTAACTTTTGCGAAAAGAGAAGGCTGCATGAACCGAGAAGAAGAATCAGGGCGGGGTCGCGAAGCGTTTTGCGTCGCATGCAATGCTCCCTCGTTTGGTGAGAAACCAATGATCACAGGTAAATGCGCCGTCGTCACGTCGAAACACCTCGTTTCCATATCCGGCGATTTGATGGATTTTCCCCGTACAATCTCACCACTCGGCCAAAAAGCTACCCAAGTTTTTTTGAAAAGTCAAGTGCGGGCTTCGCCAATCTGCCGGGTTGACAGTGGACTTTGGGAGAGCTATATTGTCGGAAATTTATTGCGGGAAATTCTCAAAAAACTCGAAGGAAGCTGTTATGCTAAAACTCATTCTACTCGGAGGCCTGGTGGCGGTGTTCTTTGCCTGCACAACCCAACCCCCGGCTGCTACGAGCGCGACCGGCTTGAAAAAAATTCGCTACCGCACACCGGAAGAACTGCAAAAACTGCGCGCAGCCGGAGCGGAGATCATTGTACAGCAATCCGATTATGTGATCGTACGCGTGGACAGCACGAACGTCTCGGCGCTGGCAACGGTGCCGGTTGAGCCGATGCAAGAGAGCGATTTGGTGCAGCGCCTCGTTCATATCAAAATTGACTCGGCACACACCGTGCAACAGATCGTCGATGCGGGCGTGGATTTATGGGAAGCGGCGGGCGACACCGCGGTTGCGCGTGCCTTTGATATTCAATTGCAGCGCTTGCGCGCATCGGGTTTCGAGCTTCGTGTGATCGCGCAAGATGCCAATCAGATGAAAGGCGGGCAAGAATGAGAAAGCTGGGAGCTGGATCCTGGATGCTGGATACTGGATGCTCGCGGAATCGCGTGCGTATTCTCGATAGAATTCTTTCTTCAGGCCGGAGCATCATATATGCCGCCCTGTTGCTTTTGGCTTCTACATTGATCCTGGGCGGGCGCTGCGATAACGGCGGCGATCCGACGCCGCCAGACGCCGGGCTTTACCACACCTACGCCGAGATCGATCGTGACCTGCATCAGTTGAATACCGATTATGCCGGCCTCGCACAGGTGTCCTCGATCGGCAGATCGAATGAGCTCCGTGATCTATGGGCGATCAAAATCAGTGACGCCGTGAGCCAGGATGAACATGAGCCGGTCATCGTCTTAATGGGTGGGCATCATGCGCGTGAATGGATTTCCGTGGATGTGCCCTTTCTCATCGCCAAGCATTTGCTCGCAAAATACAACAATGATACGCTGATCACGCGCCTGGTGAATAGCGCGGAAATATGGGTGGTACCGATGGTGAACCCCGACGGCCATCAATATTCCGTCACCACGCAAAGATTGTGGCGCAAGAATCGCCGGAACAATGGCGACGGCACGTTCGGCGTCGATCTCAATCGCAATTATGGCTATCAATGGGGCGGGCCGGGATCTTCGGGGGATACTTTCTCAGATATTTATCGCGGCACCTCGGCTTTCTCCGAGCCGGAAACGCAAGCAGTGCGAGATTTCTTGCAGGCGCGTGCGCCGAAGGCGCTCATCAGTTATCACAACTTCTCGCAATTGATTCTCTATCCCTGGGGCTACACCCACAATCCCGCGCCGGACCAAAGCCTGTTGCGCAATCTGGCGGTCGCGCTCGCGGATCGCATACGCACGGTGCACGGACAGAATTACACGCCGGAACAAGCTTCCGATCTTTATCTTGCCAGCGGCGATACCACAGACTGGTTGTACAGTTTGTTGGCGGTGCCCGCGTTCACGATCGAGTTACGACCGGTGAATACCTTCCCCGGATTCGAGCTGCCCGAGAATCAAATTCAGCCCACATTCGAGGAGAATCTTTCTGCTGCTCTTTATCTGATGGATTGGGCCATTCAGCAGGGGGCGATCAGTTTGTAAGCCCGTGCTTGCAGATTTTTTCCAACTCAGCAGTTGTATGAAAACATATAGAGCGGCAACATGAATGTTGCCCTACGTACGTAAGCCGGATGTGACAAAAGTGTTTTGTCCGTCCGGCTGGCTTTTAAAAATAGAGGACGGCAACATGAATGTTGCCTTACGTATACAAGCCGGATGTGACAAAAATATTTTGTACGTCCGGCTTGCTTTTAATTGCCTGTACGATTTATATTCGAGCGTCATCTCAACCGATCACCTCCTCATCTTTTCTTGCGCAGTGTGGGTAAGGGTTCATCTTGCCGGCAAAACATTCGCGTGCGCTTGCGCCGACTTATCGCGGATGAACGATCACCTCTTCTTATTCCATGTGACTCAAGCTAATTCAATTCTTTCATGCACGCGGCTGCCGCGATGACGCCACTTCACGACCTAGCCTGCACGTGCGACCATGCCTTCGCATTCATTCAACAGAAAAAGAAAATGCGCCCGCCGTCTGCACCGGCTCAGACACCGGCAATCTGAACCTCCACGTGCGCGCAGGCGCGCCACAATTGGCCCTGCGCGTACCAAAGGGCGTGCGCGCAAACCTGCAACGGCCACACGCCGGCGCCTAACCCTCAAGGCCTACAGCAAAACGGCAAAATCGGCCGGCGGAAGATCACTTTTCGCAAAACTCACTGCACTGCTGGTTCTGCTTCTTGCGACGCCGCTGGCCCATGAAGTGATGCAAAAGGAGATTTCGCGGGAGTCGTTTCGGGTTTCTGCTTCATCAGACGCTCCCTCCTCTTCTGAAGCTCCCCGGCATGAGAACAACCCGGTCCTCGAAGATCCCCGGGAAACGAATCTCTACACTTTCGCAAAGCAAAAAGACCTGGTCAGCAGCGAGATGTCGGCGTTTCACACCGGCATTCGTGAGGCGGGGCGCGTGCACGCGAAGCTGCCAAGACTCCCATACGGCGAGGCCAGCCTTGCTGCAAACGTGCCGCAGCCGGAAGCGTTTTTACGATCCCGACCGCAACTGCATTGGGGCAGGTTCGCGCTGGTGCAATCGCTCACTCTTGGGATCGGCGGCTATGGATTTCAGCATTACAACGGCCTTTTTGGAAACGTGGGCCAGGCCTTCAAAATCGGCAATGATTGGAACAAGGATCACACGCTGCATTTCGACGAGCTGCTGCATTTTCAGGGTGGGTACCGCATCTCGCAAGCCGTGTCCTCGGTGTACCGCTGGGCCGGAGTCTCGCAGAGAGCGGCGGATTGGATCGGCTTTGGCACCAGCGCACTCATCATGACTTCTTTGGAGTACATTGACGGGCGCCGCAAAAACGACGAGGCGAGTTATTCCGATCTCGCCGCCAATTTTATGGGGATGGGTTTCGCATTGGCGCGCGCGCGCGCTTCCTGGCTACAGGACTTTGATCTGCGGCTCAGCTACCGCACGCTCGCCGATCCGTTTCGGCGCAGCACGGTCAAGCGCTACGATCGTATCACGCATTGGCTGACGTACGATCTGAATCGCCGCTGGAAAATTCCACTGCACCTCGGCCTGGGCTATAGCGTCGTCAATGCGCGCCGCACCGACGTCAAGTCGCAATACTATTTCGGCGTCGGCATTTCGCCGAGCGCGGTTTTGGAAAAATTTTCGCCGGCCGCAGCGAAGACACTTGGCTGGCTGGATTTTTATCACTTTGGGAATCAGGTGCAATTGAACAATGTTGCCGTGGTCTCGAAAAATGGAAAGCGAAAGTCGTGAGCTTCTCGGCAAGCCCGTCGCTCTCAATATCGTCTTACCGGCTTCAAGTGCTTGAGGTAACCATCCTCCGAGGGGTTCGACGTTTTTCCCTTGCCATACAATAGTCCTATTGCGGTGATTGCGGCAAGCCAGAAAATAGCAAAACCGACCCAGCCCAGCAAAAGGGCGAGCAACCCCGGCAGATAAAACAAGCTCAGTTTTGCCAAGGCGACTCCCAGATGAAACAGCGTATGCCAAAGCTGTGCAAGCCAGTCTTTGATCCGCGAGCAGAAATTTCTCGCTGCTGCTGTAAGCCTTGCGGCACCATCCAGCAAGCCTTCCCAGAGTATTGAGAATGCGTCCTGAATGCGATTGCCAAATTGTTCGAGGGTTGAAGCGAAATCTTTCAGGAGAGTTTGCATGGTCTTAACTTGGCTTCGAGCGATGCCCAGGTACTTGACTTTGACCGTCATTATGCTTCGACGCCTGCAGCGCGACTCAAGAGCCTTGCGTGAGCATGCCCCACAAGAAAGCGGCAAAGCACACTCCCGCCCGGTTGGCAAACCATTCGAGCCACTCCGTGATCACGGCCCGGCGCCGGGTTTCCATTTCTGCTTTTTTTAGTTCGCTTCTTAAGATCAGACATAACGCCTTAGCGATCATGCGAAAAGCGCTGCGCTGAAAAACCAGCATTTTTGCGACGCTGGAGAAGTGCATGGCGCTCGCGATTTCCGCAGCGGAATAAACCGCGCTGGCGCTCAGACGAACGATTTGCCGCTGCCGGGCGTCGAGCTCGCGAAAGGCCTGTTCAAAAAGGCCGGCAAAAAGCTCGTAGCGATAACGAATTTCCTCATCCGTGGTGTACAACATACGCACCAATTCCGTGCGCTCGAAAAACCGTCGGATCATCTCCCACCATGGCTGCGCGACAAAAACGGGATCAGGCGAAGGCAATACTGGCTGCTGGTGATACATATACTGGCTGAAACATTCCAATGCCGTCAGCAGTTCTTCTTTTTCCAGCGTTGGGCGCAAAGTTTCCCAGTTTTGATCGATGATGGTTTGAATCGCAGCCGGCAATGCCCCCGGCGCGGAATCTTCTGCGCCGTCATGCAAGGCTGCAGCTTCTTGCCGGAACTGTTTCACCTGGTCGCGATCAGACATTTTTCCCTTGCTCCTCTTTTTTGAAAACGCGTGAGCCATGTTTCGATAACGTGTCTGTGCAGAAAATCTGCGCGTGGGTTTTTCAGCTCGCTTAGGAAGCCGCGGTACATTTCATACGCCAATTTCTGATAGGCGCGGCGTTTGAAATTGCTCAGGGCATTTTTGGTGGCAAAGCTCATGAGCTTGGTGATTTCTGGCACGGACTTGCCGGCCTGGCTCAGGCAAATAACTTCGCGCTGCCGGGCGCTCAGCTTTGGCAGCGCCTTCTCAAAGAATTTGCACAATAAATCGAAGCGATATTGCTTTTCGTCGCTCGTGCCGCCGCCCAAGATCTCGAAGTCCGTCAGAAAGTGCGCCAGCCGGTTATCGCCCGAATTCCTCTTCTGATATTCACCTTCCTCGATCATTTCCAGATGGAGATGTTTGCGCAGTTCATCCAGAATGCGATTGAGAATGACTTTGCGCAACCAGGAAAACACCCCGGCCACCGTGCGCATGTTGATATCGGCACCACACTTCCAAAACTTTGCCCAGGCTTCCTGATGCAGATCTTGCGGCTTGGCGCCTCCGGAGAGATAACCCCAGCGCCGCGGTGTAATCGAGCCACATATCCTTTTGTTGAAGTAGGGCACGATCACAGCAAACGCCTGTTGAACTTCTGGTGGCGGATTCTCTTGGTAAGTTTTGCATTGGTCGAAGAACGCGAAGATCAGGTCAAGCGCCTGCTGCACGCGCTCGGATTCTGCCTGTAAAGATTTCCCTAGCCCGGCTGCCATGCTACCTCCCGGTCATTTAATTGGTGAGGCCTTCCCTCGCAGATAGAGCCATTGCCCGTGCGCACAAGAGATCATGTGCTCCTGGCATTTCATGGCTGGCGGCAAGCTTGCGGTGTTATCGTGATCAGCCTGTCACCATTTTTTGCACTCGCACTGTTCGCCCAACGTTGGAATGGTTCCCAAGCCACGGCAAGCCCTCTTTCAAGGAATAGACGGTGAGATTCCAAAAAATGCCGCGATTTTTTACCGCACCATAGCCATCCTGCGCGACTGCACAAGAGTTCCTGCGCGAAGCTGATAGATGAATGTGCCGCTCGCCACCGGTTGTCCCTGTTCGTTGCGGCCGTCCCACGCGATCGCATAACGCCCGGCCGGCTGATTCTTATTGACCAGTGTGCGCACATGCCGGCCAAGCATATCAAAAATCCGTAATTCAACCTCGCCGGCTTGCGGCAGGTCAAATCGAATGGTGGTTGAGGGATTGAAGGGGTTGGGCGCGTTGGCGTATAAAACAAAAGCACTTGGCGCACCGGAACTTGATTCGCGCTCCGCCACGTTATCTTTTATTCGCACCTGCCGAAACACCCCGCGGCCGTTCGTGCCAGCAAATAATCTTTCGCTGGCGTGATCGATCGCCAGCGCACGCACGACCTGGCCCCCTAATCCTTCATTGAGCGGCGCCCATTGTAATCCTTCATCATCTGTGGATTGCAGAACGCTGGTTTCAGTGCCCGCATAAAGACGCCCGTTATTCGTACTGGCCAGCGACCACGTAACATAGCCAGGGAGAACGATGCCCCAGCTATTTCCGTCGGGGCTGGAGCGATGAATTCCACCTGTCGTGCCCGCAAAAATATACTTAGTAGTTGGCTGAATGATCAAGGATAGTGTGGTTGCATTCCGCACTTTATGCCAAAACTCCCCGGAAGAACGGTAGATGCCTTCACCGGTTCCAGCGATTACGATTCCATCATGAGTGACTGCCAAAGCATTGACAAAATCATCAAGTTTGGAAGCGACTCTCGTCCAAGTGCTGCCGTTGTTGTTTGAGCGATAGATATCGCCGTAATCACAAATACTGAAGATGCCACATAGCTGATAATATCCGGTTCCGGCATAGATCTCCCCATTCGGGCCGACAGCCAAAGAAAAATAAGCGTCATTATCCGGTGTGACCGGCTCCCAAGTGATGCCATTATCCGTGGAGCGATAGATATCGCCCTGGGTTTCGAAAAGAAATAAACGTGCGGTCCCTGCCAGGAAATACCCATTGGCTAAAGTGGTAAGAGCTTGTATCGAAGCAGCCGGCAAGCCCGCCCAGGTCCAGTTTTCTCCGTTATCGCTCGAACGGAAAACGCCGCCGCAATGTGATCCGGCAACGATCACTCCCGTCGTGTGATTGCTCGCCGCGGTTGTCTGTGCCCGCGAAAACAACTCCGCTGCCCTGATTGAGGGCGAGCGCCTGAATCGTGACTGCTCCGTTCAATCCGGTGGGCAGTGGGGTCCAGGTATTGCCATTATCACGAGAACGGTAAAGGCCAGAGGCCGAAGCGCCGGCAAAAAGATCGCCTGAGATCGAATTGACGGCAAGCGCCCGAATATTCCGGTGCGTGGAGGCGATACCGCTGTTGACCTGCGCCCAGCTTTCACCCTGGTTCGTGGAACGAAAAACGCCTTGACCGTTCGTACCGGCGAAGAGTTCGCCATCGGCGTTGATGGTAATCGCGTGCACGACGCGATCCGACAATCCTGAATTGGCTGGCGTCCAACTTTCGCCGCTATCCGTGGAGCGAACCATGCCGGCGCCCTCAACGAAAGCAAAGACATAGCCGTTGGTGTTGTTCACGGCAACAACATTCACCGTACCGCCTAAAGGCCCGTTGGTCTGCTGCCAGAAGTCGGTTTGCGCCAGCACTCCTTGATTGCCAATGACGACCAGCATGCTAACCTCAAGCGCTGAAAAAAACTTTCCAAGTTTCATAGCACACCTGCTAAAATAGTCTTATTGGTTTAGTTGCCAGGCTTACTCCCCATATTTAAGACAATCCCAACCCACGTTTTCTCGCAATTTTTTGCGAAAGTATTGAATTGATGCAGGTTACAGCTTCCATCAATTCAATACTCCACAACTTATCTCAGCAGCGCCATTCGACGAGTTTGCACAAACGTTTTTTATGGCCTTATTCGTTTTTACATCTCCAATGGTGTTGTCATTCTCATCCGTGCAAAATCGGATTTACATCAAAATCCCGGCGTGCAAATCCGTTTTCCCATTTCTATTATAGACATCCAGGCAGCGGCCCGGTGGAATTTTTGATGACCGTGCTGCCGGTTCCAGCATCGAGAATGTCGCCTAATGTATTGCAGTGAAAATCATTCTTAATCACCTTGATGTTGCTGCCGTCAAATCTGATACCGTATTCGTTGGAGTTGGCGGTATTCCCCGGTCCAAAGGTGTTGTTGGAACTCGAGTAGTGAAAAATTCCGTCTTGGCCATTGCGATTACAGACATTCTTTTCAAATTTGTTCCGGTCGCTATCGTTACTTACCTCCATTCCGCGCGAGGTAATGAAATAAGGTTTGAGATTCTGAAGCAGCGCACGATTGATTTGCACCGCTGCTGTGATCAGTGTGAGTTGTTTTTAGACAACACAAGGAGCGTGCCGTCGACAACAGAGAAAAAGGCAGAATGGCTTCTTGATTCAACTGATTGTTTTTGTACAGGTGAAGTCTAGTCGCCGGAACAATGAGGGGAATAGTTATGAGAAAATGCGGGAGGGAATCGTGGTGTCAATAACCACCGCGGGGTAAAAAATGCAACTACCAGTCAAGATACGGGAACGTACAGCCGCAGAATTTACTTCTCAAAATCTTTCGCGTCTATGTCAAGATCACGCAGCTTTTTCCACAAATTGCTCTTGTCCAAACCGGCGAGACGCGCCGCTTCTGCGATATTGCCGTTGGTCTTAAGCAAAAGTCCACAGAAATAACCTCTCTCCCAATTCTTCTTGCCTTCCGCATAAGTAAGTCCGTCGCGCTCGATGGTCACATGCGGAGAAGGTTGATATACGTCACGCGGTAGATCATCCGTTTGAATGATTTCGCCCTCCGCATGAATGACAGCGTACTCAATCGCGTGCTGCAGCTCGCGCACGTTGCCAGGCCAGTGGTATCGCAACAGCAACCCGCCGGCCTCGGCGCTTAGGCCATGAATTGTTTTTCGGTATTTCTCGGCATATCGGCGAAGGAAAAAGTCAGCGAGCTCTGGAATATCGTCACCACGCTCGCGCAAGGGCGGAACTTGGATTTCCACAACCTTGAGGCGATGAAAGAGATCCAGATAAAAACGGTCCTGCACGATGAGCTCCCGAAGATTCGGGCTGGCCGCAGCAATGACACGGACGTCCGTTTTGTGCGAATTTGTTCGCACTTCGCCCATGCGAAGAAACTCCCCGTATTCCAAGACCCCGAGTAATTTGGTTTGAAAATTAGCGCTGGATTTTGCGATTTCGTCCAAAAAAATGGTGCCGCTATCGGCAATTTCGAAGTATCCCACTTTATCTTTATTCGCGCCGGTAAACGCTCCCTTGACGTGGCCGAAAAGCTCGGATTCCAGCAGATTTTCAGCCAGGCCGGCACAATTGACTTTGATAAAAGGTTGTTCGCGGCGCAAACTGTTGTTATGCAAAGCTCGTGCTACCAGTTCTTTCCCCGTACCGGTCTCCCCAAGGATCAATACCGGAGCATCGGTAGGAGCAGCTTTCTTAATGAGATGGAAGACCTCCAGCATCGCCCTGCTTTTGAGGCCCTTGAATTGGCCAAACCCCTCGCTAACCGCCAACTGCGTTTCCAACTTGCGCAGCAGCTCACTTTTCTGGCGCAGCTTGAGAGCCGCTTGTGCGGCTTCAAATTCCAATCGCTGACGTTCCTGGCGCTCTTCCATGCGCAGCAGTGCGTTCTTGACGGCAACCGAAATCAACTCGGCAAACATACTGAGCAGCCTGCCGGATTCGTCGTCAAAGATCACTTTCATGTCGCGATTGTCGACATAGATCACGCCGAGGACTTCGCCTTGATGACGCAAGGGCGCGCCGGCAACGGAAAGAATGGATATACGACGAATGCTGAGGCTTTTATCAAAGCTTGGATCTTCCAAGACGTTTTTGTTGACGTAATATAGGTCGCTTTCTCGTACCCGCTGTACGATGGTCGTGCTGATTTCTTTCTCCGGCTGCTCGATATCTTTTTGGAGATGATCGCGCGCGACTTGGAACTGCAATTCACCCTCCGGGCTGTATACGATGATCATGCCGCAGTGGGCTTTCGTCTGCTCGATGACTTTGTCCATTGCCAGCGGCAGCAGCTTGCTCATGTCGGTTTCGCCAAAGAGCGATTTGCCGATTTCGAAGAGGGTACGATAGCTGGACATAATACTACCAGATATTATTGAATGATTTGAAACACGTAAGGAAGTACTTTGTCGAATTCAGCGTGGCCTCAGTAACGCCACGCGCATGAATCCTCGTCAGGCCATTATTCAATACTTTCACTTGGCCCGATGACAATATTGAGATGATTCAGCTTCGCTAGAGCTTTTGCTTCTTTGTTTGCAGAACTGATGATTTCACAAGGAGAGGACCCAAGTGATGATATAAATGCTTACTCCAAGAAGCAAGTATTTATATTTGAAAGGCAGGAAACTGTGAGCGGAGCAAGCCCTGGCAACGCCGGCTCACTCCTCAAGAAAACATCATGTGGCCTTATACGACCGTTCGAAACCAGCGACAGCCAACCAATTCGCGCTGCAGCCCTCGGCCCAAAATGGTGTGAGAGCTCGAAACCAAAATCATCGCCCGTAAGTTGCCACCCTCTCAAACAACTCATCAAACTCACTCACCCGATTCTTCCAATCAAATTTTGCAAAAACCTCGACCAACTCCTGCCTTACCTCATCGAGCTGGCGATAGTTGGCCAGCAAATGCTTTAGTTTTTGATGCAAATCTTCTTGGTTCTGATACAAAAACTGGCGATGAAATTTCTCCGGCAGGATTTCGGGATAGCTCAGGCGATTGGGCAGCAGTGGCAGCGTGTAGCAATAAATCGCTTCGGCCACGGCGTAGCCGAAATTCTCTTGAATCGCCGTGGAGACGATGATGTCCGATTTCAGCACGAATTTGGCATAGTCCTCGATGCTTTCGACAAAACCGTATTGGATGATGTGCTCTCCCAGCCGGTCGCGTGCTTCGATGAATTCTTTCGGATGCATTTGAAAATTTTCGCCGAGAACAATCAGCCGGAAATCGAGTCCTTCTTCCACGAGCTTGTACATTTCTGCAAAGAAAACGTGCGGCTGCTTATCGAATTCCCAGCGATGGTTCCACAGAATCACGGGCACGGGATTCCTGATGATGCGACGATCGGGAAAACCGGAGAGATCCATGCCCATGTACATCACCTTCGTCTTGGCCATGATGTGCTCGTGCGCGCGCTCGGGCACGAATTCCGGAATGTCATTGATGAATTGCTTCAACGCTTGATCGAATTTGCGCGATTGGTAATGCGAATTGAACAAACACACCTCGGCCGCGAGCGCAGAAACAACATTAGCGAGGCCCAAGTCGACCTCGGGCTTGTCGCCTTCGGGCGTGGGATAGGTCAACTGGTTCTCATGGAAAAACATGATCGCCGGGCAGGTGAAACCGGCCAAGGCCTTCAACTCGGCGAGATTGAGCAAATCCGTGGCGACAATCAAGTCGCAATTCCGCAAGGCATGGCGGAAATTCTCAGCGATATACAGGGCCGCGCTGCGCATGCGCCATTTCCAAAAACGCGAAGGCAAGATAATGGAGGTGATGGGATGGCGGCTATATTTGATGAGACCGTCCATAAAGCTTTTGTGCGAACCCCCATAAAAGGTCTCGATGAAGATGATGTTCACAGTTGCTTTCTCCTGAGGAGCATGGCTGTCACGCTGATCGAGGTGAATGGTGCTATCGAATGGGGTTGAGGTTTATTCAGTGATCAGTGATCAAGTGATAAATGAAAACTTACTAATTACTAATCACTAATTACTAATCACTGAACACTGATCACTGGCTATTTAAGCAAAGTCATCTTGCGCGTCATCGTCGTCACATTACCTGCCGGTGAAGTCGCTTGCAGGCGATAAAAATAGATCCCGCTCCCGAGGTGAGCGCCGCTCCGATCACGGCCGCTCCAGATCACAAGTGCCTCGCCTGCGCTCTTTTGCTCGTCCACCAGCGTTACCACTTCCCGGCCAAGCTGATCAAAAACTGCGAGCTTGACCTTCGCCGGCCACGGCAGGCTGTAACGTATAGAGGTTTCGGGGTTGAACGGGTTAGGATAGTTTTGCTGCAACGCAAAGCCATTGGGTACCAACCCGTCTTTCGATTCCACACTCGACGGACGCGTGCCAACAGTGAAGCTGACCGGAAACACACCACCCTGCACTAGGTTGACGTCGTTGCCGTCTCCGGTGACACCGTCCGGCAATAGGTTGACATACCACACGTTCGCAGTGTTGTTCTCAATATAATGATAATACACGCGCCTGTCATCGCGCGAAAAGGACGGGCTGCCGAGCGAGCTGAAATTGTTGGTAACCACGCCTTGATCGCCCGTGTTCAAATTCACGGCCACGACTTTCACATTACCTAGTTCATCGACGAAGTCAAAGGCAATAACGTTATCCGTGTTTGAAGCAAAAACCGCATTGCCGATACTGACGCCCGGCCGCTGTGGCGGGAACAGTCGCGCAATCGAACCGTCGCTGCTACGCAACAGGTTGATGTCCCAGTAACCTGTCGTGTCACCGTTTGAATCCACGATGATATTGAACGCATCATACATCAGGGTTTCATTGTCAGAAGCCCAATCGATGCGGTCGGGGAAGAGAATGTTGCCGGCTTCCTCCCCTTGGGTGTAGGTCGGCGTATAAAGCTGCGTCGGCGTAAAAGCGGGATTCGGGCTGTCCAGGTCTGCGATGAAAATGACCGGCTGGCCCAGCGTTGTGGTCACTGCCAGGAAACGCCCGTTGGGAGAGATCGAAACATTGTTGAAAACGCCGGAATTCGTGATCTGCTGATCATTGGCGCCGTCGGAGCCGACCAAATGCAGGTTGGCCGTGTCGTCAACATAAAGCACGTAAGCCCCATCGTCGGTCACCGCTGGCCGGCTGCCTAAAGGCTGGCTCGAAAGCAGAACTCGTTGCTGCCCGTTAGTATTGGTGCGGTACAATTGTCCGTTTTGCGTGCTGATGATGGCCAAATACTCCGTGCCTTGAACCGGCGGTTGAGGCTGCGGCGGAGGTGTGCCGTCGCCGCTGAGAATCTCAACGACGTCGAACGCTTGCCCGGCGGCTGTGGCTTGCGCGCTACCCACGCCGTAAATATCTTCCGCCGCCTTGATCACGGCCAGGCGGCAATCGATGAACTGCGCATTGCGCGTGAGATAATTCGCAAGTGCCTGATAATAAACCCTCTCAGCCGCGGCCCGGCCGACCGCAGTGGCATACAAATAGAATGCGCGATTGGGTATGCCGCTGTTGATATGCACGCCGCCGTTGTCACCCGCTTCCGTGTTCGGCAAGTTTTGGAACTCGCTCATCCTCGTTGGTTGTCCGCCGAAGGCCACGCGATTCGAGGCAGGATTTTCCATGTCGCGCAAGGCATCACCCACCGTGCCCGGTGTGGTCACGTCTTCACCGATGAGCCAATCGCCGCTATTGCCTTCGACCCAGAATTCAAACAAAGCCCCGAAAACATCAGCAAAAGATTCATTGAGCGCACCGGGTTGGTTTTCATAAACCAGGTTCGCGGTATTTTCAACCACGCCGTGGCTCATCTCATGCGCGGTAACGTCTAAAGCCGCGGCAAGATCGCTGAATTGGTTGCCGTCACCGTTCCCAAAAACCATGACCTGGCCATTCCAAAAGGCGTTGTTGTAATTCTGCTTGAAATTGACCGCCAGATTCATGGTCGAGCCGGAGGCGTCAATGGCGTTGCGGCCGTGAATTTGCAAATAGTAATCATACACCAGGGCGCCATTTGCTGCCGCGGAAACCGCCGCGCGGTTGTTCCACGAATTGGGATTGGTGGAGGTAACGTAGTACAACTGACCGCCGTCACCGTTGCGTACGTCAAAGGTATAAATCACCCCTTCCCCCTTGTCTGGAAACGAAGAAGAAGCGGGTTTGAACATCGGTTTGGAAGCGTTGATCAAGTAGTACGGGCTGCCGATTTGATAGATGTTCAAATTGCGGGTGCGATTGAACAAATCCACGCCCGTGCCCGTCGCCGGGCCGTCGTACATGACGTGGTTATAGTCATGCAGAATCTCACCGCTCTGCGCGTCGATAAAATAATGCCAATTGGCCTCGAGCCCTGCACGCAGTTGCACCAGCCAGGCGATGCGGGCGAGGTTTTGAACGTCGACATAAATCACCTTGCGGCTGTCTGACTCGAATGTCGCACGCGCGGCAGTGCCGAACTTTTGTCGGGCAATGCGCTCGGCCTGCGTGGCTGAGAGCTGTGCTTCGGTGAGGGACAAATTGGGCGTCGGCAAATAACGGCCGTTCATGCTCTCCACAGCTCCATGAGCGTTTACATGAACGACGAGATTACGGCCCCATACTTCCAGACCCTGATAAATCTGCTGGTAACGCGCATGCACAAGGCCATATGGATCGTGCTCGATCTTGGTGAGTGCAAATTCTAGCTCAGGGTTCTTGATGCGCAATAACTCGGCGTTTTCCTGGAGAAAAGATTGGGTCTGTTGCCCCACCGCCGCGTCATTGGCAAGCGCGGCGCGCTGTAATGCACGTTCTTGCAGTTGTCTGCCCTTGATCAGGATAGGCACCGATCGATCTTCGTTCCAGTAAACCTGCAAGCTGCCGCCGGCGATTTGTGACATACGCGCCCAAGCGGCGTGCTGTTGCGCGAGGGTTGCATGGTCTGCTCGTTGTTGCTGATCCGCTAGACAGGCGGCGATTTTTTGCGGCAGGCTCGCGAGCTCTTTCTCAAAGACACGGCGTTTTTCGTCAAGATTGGGGCCGGAATATTGTTTTCGCAACTTGTTGTCGAACGGATCTCCCGAGTTCTGCCGGGAGGCCTTCTTGTCGAGGGCAGAGTAGCCGAAGGTGAGGGCGGCACAACTCACGGTAAGCACAAATAGACTTTTGTTGCGGAAGCGCATGACTCCTCCTTCGCATCACGTGGTCCGCGTCATGGGTCACGTGATCCGTAATTCGTGAAACGTAAACAACCTGTTTGATTGCGGTTTGTCCGCATTAGCCTAAAGACATCACGACAGCGAGCTTCTCACCCCCTTTCATTTCTTAATCGTTTTTTCCACTAATTTCCGGCAGTATTGCTGCACCTGCTGCGGCGGAGAGGCCGCGGTTGCCGTTGCGTCCATTCGCGGAATCCAGGCCAGTTCCTTGGTCACGCCATTGGCGGTCACGCGCATGATGGACGTCATATTCCCGCGCTCATTGAGTTCCTGCCCGAGAAGATCGGCTTTTTGAATTTCTTGCCACAACGCCTTTATTTGCGTGGCGGAGAGCTTGCCGGCCGATCTGGGATTTTCACCGGCCAACTTGCCTTGCCAGGAATAAATGGCGCCACTCGAATCGATGGTATAGCCCTGCCACATGCCGGTAAAGCCGCCGCCTTCGCCAAATACAAGGCGAAAATCTGAAGGCAGCTTGTCTGCACCTTGAGCAGCAGATTTATTTTCTTTGGAACAGGAGGAAAATAACAAGAACAATGCCGCGCCCATGGAACAGAGCAATGTGGTGGACAACATGATTTCCTTTCTGGCCAGTGAGGTATAGAATTCCCCATGCAAGGAGCAGTAAGGCAAGCACATTTGCATAATAAACATTTTTATTCGACATGGCAAGCCACAAAATCATGTAGTGGACTGGTGTTCTGCGCGATCTGCTTCAGAACGCTTTGGACAAGAACTGCTCTTGGTTAATCAATCTCGGCAAGACTTCTTCTCTTCCGCACGCCCTGTTTTGAGCTCTTGACAACGGAATGGGAAAAAGCTATATTCGAGCAGTATAAAGGAACTCAACACACTTGGGGTCTTGCAATGACGAGGGTAAATGCCATGCCTATTAGTGTTGCCCTGGCGCAAAAATTGGAAGAGATTGATCCGCAGCTTCGCAGTGTGCTTCTGGCCTTACTTGACGAAGTCGAGCGCCAACGAGAAGAGTCTGTGACGAAAACTGACTTTAGTGATCTCAGAGCTATCGTCAAAGATCTGGCGGAAGCACAGAATGAAGCGAGGCAACAGCTCACCGAATTGGTGGCGGCGCAGAAAGAGACAAGAGTTGAACTTACTGAATTAGCCGCGGCTCAAAAAGAAACAAGAATTCAACTGACCGAATTGGCGACGGCTCACAAAGAAACCAGAATTCAACTTGCTGAATTGGCGGTAGCACAAAAGAATACAACAATTCAACTGACCGAATTGGCGACGGCACAGAAAGAGACAGAAAAGGCCATCAAAGAACTTGCCACGTCACACAAAGAACTGAAAATCGAACATGCCAAAACCCGTACAGAACTGGGCGGGCTGAGCGAAACCGTGGGTTTTAACCTGGAAAACGAGGCCTATAAATTCCTTCCTGCCTTGTTGAAGAAAGATTTTGGCCTCAGACTCAAGGGCAATCTCTTGCGGAAATTCGTGCCTGATAGCAAAGGCGAACCGATCGAACTGGATATCATCGGCGAGGCCACGCAGAATACCACTCAATTCATGATCGTTGGCGAGGCCAAGTCCCAGCTTTCGAAAAGCAAGGTCGACGAATTCATTCGCAAGAAACTGAGACGCCTGCAAGGCGTGTTCGCCGCCGAAGTATTCCCGATCATGGTCACGCATATGATCTCCGAAAACGATGTTCCTGACTACGCGCAAAAGCGGGGCATTAAGCGGCTTTATTATTCCTACGAATTCAGCGATCGTTGATCATTATGCCTTCAAATCCACCATGAGCTTTTGCAACGCCTGTTCGCGAAGCCTTTGTTCGCGTTTCTTCTCATAAATCACCGGCGGCGCCGCGCGCTCGCGGCACGCCTGGGACGATAATCCGCAGCGCTCACAGGTTTCATTCACTTCGAGCAGCGGAATCGCGGGATCATCCCAGAACCGTACCGTTTTTTTGAAATCGTCGTTCAGCAAAAAGCCGAGGGTGATGCTCGAATTGGCATGTTCTGTGAGAGCCAGCGAGCGGGTCATGGTGATGACAAAAAACTCGGCGTCGCTGTCGATAAACCGCGAGCGCTGCGCCCCCACGAGAACGTGCCCGGCCGCGCCGCGCTTCTGGCTTTCCGCCAGTTCTTTGAGCAAGCGCACCGTCAGCCAGCGCCGGCAGTAGTGCTCGTTCAAGCCGATGCCGTGCGGCACGAGCACACGCGACATGTTGAGTTCCTTCGTCAGGGTGTATTCCTCACTCCCCGCCACGTTGTTGAAGCGAAGATAGAACATTTCTTTCAAGCCGAAAAGCTTGGGCAGAAGCTGGCTCAAGCGATAAAAAAACATTTCCGGCGTGGCGCCATAGCGCTGCATCATGCGTAACAAGGCCTCTCCCTCCCAGCGTGTGTCATGGAAAAACGCCGTCAAATCTTGCACGAGCAAATCGCGATTGAGCAACAAAGCGCCGGAAAAATATGACGCCAGGGCATTGTTCAAGACTTCCTCGAACGACTCCACCATCAGCCACGATGAAGTCGTGGCGCGCTCCTTCAAATTGAGATAACTATAACCCAGCTCGCGCCCGATGATAAATGCCTTTTGCACGGGCATGAGCTTTCCGTTCAACAAGAGCCGGGGCGGGTTGCTGTCCATCCGGATGGAACGAAAGCCCTGCAATTCGGGATAAGCATGCAGAGTCTTCTCATCCACCTGATAGTGATATTCATGGACCAATACTTCTTGTAAACGCGTCAAAGGCAGCGGCGGCTCCGTCGCCCATTGGTGGGCGGCGATAAAAGCTTGCGCGGCCTTTTCGATCTCCTCAAAGTAATTCTCATGCATCTTCAGATATGAACGTAACGCCGCGAACAAAAATTGCTCCACCTTCATGTCGTAGTTTTGGCCGATGTCGACCAGCGTACGCAGCAGTGCGCCGGCTTTCAGTGGTGAGCTCTTCACGAGATCGACGATCGCGCGCGGCTCAATGCCAAATATTTGAAACGGAAACTCGTGCAGGAGCGGCGAGTCAAGAATGGTAGTGAGAGGATTGAGCTCTTCATTGACTTTAAGAGTAACCAATTCATCGAATGAGACGCCCAATGCCTCTGCCAATTGCATAATCTTTTCCGGCGTGGGATACTTTTTTCCCTTTTCAATCTCGCTCAAATACGAAACCGATACTTTCGCCTTCTCTGCGAGTTCTTTCAGTGAAAAATCCCGTTGTTGGCGGAACTGCCGTAACTTTATGCCCAAGATTAGGCGCAGATTTTTGTTATTTTTCTCCATACCATCCTCTTGTTTTTATGTATTATACATTATAATATTCTGTTAATCCATATATTTTTCACTAATAGAGAAATTTTTCTAATGAGCTAATATATGTTATTTTTCACTTACAGCGAATATTTATTATTAGCGAAATTTCGCTTGACATGCAAAACTTCTATCACTATATTCGCCCACCAAAATTCACCTACCGAAGCGGCAATGCCATGCACAACACAAAGTCAGGAGGCCAATATGCTGAACGCACGCCTGCTTCTAAAAACATGGGCGACGGATGCGCGTTGGAAAGGTACTATTCGGCCGTACACGGCCGATGAGGTGTTAGCGCTGCGTGGTACCTATGAAATCAAATACACTGTAGCCGAAATGGGCGCCAAGCGGCTTTGGCAATTGTTACAGAGCGAGCCGTATGTGCCGGCATTGGGCGCGATGACGGGCAACCAAGCCATGCAACAAGTCAAGGCCGGGCTGCAGGCGATCTACCTGAGCGGCTGGCAAGTGGCAGCCGATGCCAACCTCGCCGGGCACATGTACCCGGATCAGAGCTTGTATCCCGCCAATAGTGTTCCCGAAGTCGTCCGGAGAATCAATCAAACCCTGCTCCGTGCTGATCAAATCCATCATGCCGAAGGCCAGAATCACATTCATTGGCTGGCACCAATCGTGGCCGACGCGGAAGCAGGCTTTGGCGGGCCGCTCAATGCCTATGAGCTGATGAAAGCGATGATTGAAGCGGGCGTGGCGGCAGTACATTTTGAGGATCAACTGGCCTCCGAGAAAAAGTGCGGGCACATGGGAGGAAAGGTGCTGGTGCCGGTGTGCCAATTCATTCGCACATTGATTGCCGCGCGTCTGGCTGCAGATGTGATGAACGTGCCCACCGTGCTCATCGCCCGCACGGATGCCAACAGTGCAAAGCTGCTCACCAGCGATATTGATGCGCGCGATCAGGAATTTCTCACCGGCGAGCGCACGGCGGAAGGTTTCTTTCGCGCCAGCGGCGGCTTGGAGATGGCCAGTGCCCGCGCCCGGGCCTATGCGCCGTACGCAGATTTGCTCTGGTGTGAAACTTCCACGCCCGATTTGGATGAAGCGAAGTCCTTTGCCGAGGCCATACACGCGGAGTATCCCGGCAAGCTGCTGGCATATAATTGCTCGCCTTCCTTCAACTGGGCAAAAAAATTAGATGCACATATGATTGCAAAATTTCAAACGGAGCTCGCCGCGATGGGCTACAAGTTTCAATTCGTCACGCTGGCGGGTTTTCATTCTTTGAATTATATTATGTTCAAGCTCGCGCGCGAATACCGGCAGCGCGGCATGGCGGCTTATTCCGAGCTGCAACAGGCGGAATTTGGACTCGAATCTGAGGGTTATACCGCTGCCAGACATCAGCGTGAAGTCGGCACCGGTTATTTCGATCTCGTCGCGCAAGTGATCAGTAGCGGCACGGCTTCCACCACGGCTCTCGCGGAGTCGACCGAGCGGGAGCAGTTTCATTAGTGATTTTGCCTGAAGCGGTTTTTCTTTGCATGAAGAATCTTTACTCTTTCATGTCATTTCGTAGAAATCTTCCCGAGCGCTGGGATAATCCTCCCATCGGTGTTATGGCCAGTTCTCGGGAAGATTCTTACAGAATGACACAAATACTGTGCCGCTCCATCCAAACAAAAAGAACAGTATTTTATCAAATCCAGATGCGAGGAGACTCCTGATGAGCCATCATACCATCGAGGACATTTCCCAGGGCGTAGAGATCTTAGGGGATATGCCGCCCCACTATGCCGAGATTCTCACGCCGGAGGCCCTGGCTTTCGTTGCAAAATTGGAAAGAGAGCTCGGCCGCACGCGGCGCGAGCTGCTGCAAAAGCGAAAAGAACGGCAGGCTGAAATCGACGCGGGCGCCATGCCAGACTTTCTGGCCACGACCGCGCGTATGCGACAAGAGGTCTCGTGGAAAGTTGCGCCCCTCCCCTCTGACCTTCAGAATCGTCGCGTGGAAATCACCGGTCCGGTCGAGCGCAAAATGATGATCAACGCGTTCAACTCCGGCGCGAACGTGTTCATGGCGGATTTCGAAGACGCCAATTCGCCCACGTGGGAAAATCTCATCCAGGGTCACATCAATTTGCGCGAAGCCATTGCACGCACCATCTCCTTTGTCAGCCCGGAAGGAAAGCAGTACAAACTGAACCAAGAGGTGGCAACACTGATGGTGCGCCCGCGCGGATGGCATTTGGAAGAAAAGCACGTGCGCGTCGATGGCGCGCCGGTTTCCGCCTCTCTGTTCGATTTCGGGCTCTATCTTTTTCACCAGGGGCGCACGCTCATCGCGAAAGGCACAGGGCCCTATTTTTATCTTCCCAAATTGGAGAGCCATCTCGAAGCGCGCTTGTGGAACGAGGCATTCAACCTGGGGCAAGACGATCTCGGGATTCCGCGCGGCACCATCAAAGCCACGGTGCTCATCGAAACCATTCTCGCGGCATTCGAGATGGAAGAGATCTTGTACGAGCTGCGCGATCATATGGCCGGACTCAATGCCGGCCGCTGGGATTACATTTTCAGCGTCATCAAAAAATTCCGCCGCCGGCCGGAAGTCATTTTGCCCGATCGCAGCCAGATCACGATGACCGTGCCGTTCATGCGTGCTTATACCGAGTTGCTGGTCAAGACCTGCCATCGCCGCGGCGCGCACGCCATGGGTGGCATGGCCGCATTCATTCCCAGTCGCAAAGATGCGCAAGTGAACGAAGTCGCGCTCGCCAAGGTGCGCGAAGACAAAGAGCGCGAATCGCAGGACGGCTTCGACGGCACCTGGGTCGCGCATCCCGATCTGGTGGCCATTGCCAAAGAGCCATTTGACAAAGTTCTGGGAACGAATCCGCATCAAAAGGAACGCCTCCGTGCAGAAGTGCAGGTTAAGGCCAAAGATTTGCTGAATCTGCACATTCCAGGCGGCCAGATCACTGAAGCCGGGTTTCGCAACAATGTCAGCGTAGGGTTGCAATATTTGGAGGCGTGGCTGCAGGGTAACGGCGCGGTAGCGATCCACAATCTCATGGAGGACACTGCCACGGCAGAAATCTCCCGCGCACAAATCTGGCAGTGGCTGCACCGCGAGCAGGTGACTCTTTCTGATGGTCGAAAAGTGACACCTCAGCTTTATCACGAAATGTTGGCGCAGGAGATGGCGAAAATCAAAACGATGCTGGGTGAAAAGCGCTTCGCGGAGGGAAAATATGAAATCGCACGCCGGCTTTTTGAGAGCTTGGCACTTGCAGATGAGTTTGCCGAATTTCTCACGTTGGAAGCTTATGAGCATCTAGCTTAACTTGACGACGCCGATCCAACAATGTTGAAGCGCAATCATCCTCTGCTGTCATTCAGGTTGAATGAGTCTGCCGCGACTTCCGGAAGCCCAATGGGATGCGCCTCCTGAATGACTTTCGCCAGCGCCAAGACCGCTTCTTCACCGAAAGGCTTGCCCACAATTTGCAAACCGACGGGCAAGCCTTGTTGATCCAACCCGCAGGGCACAGTAGCAACCGGTAGGCCCGTCAAGCTCAACACAAAAGTTGGTGCAATCCAATCGATATAGTTGTTCATGGCCTTGCCGGCAATGGTCTGCGGATAGTTTTGCTCAACAGGAAAGGGCGGTACGGCCATGCAGGGCGTGAGGAGATAGTCGTACGTCTTGAATAGGTTGATCAGCGCACTGCGAATTTTGCCGCGCGCTTCCTCGGCAGCAGCCAATTCTGCCACGGTGACCTTTAGTCCAGCGCGAATATTACCCGCAACGTTTTCACCGAGCTGGTCGAGTCTATCCAAGCGGGAATAATGGTGCGCGACCATCCAATAGCCACGCAACGCGAGAAAAGCTTTTCTGCCAGAGCTGAGATTAAGATCGATTTCATCCACGATTACTCCCTCCCTGCTCAATTCCCAGACGGCCCGGCGGCAAATCCCTTCAAGCTGGGTATCGACGCCGATGCCGGCCAGGTCTGAATTGTACGCGATGCGTGTCTTCTTCGCAAGGCCTTTGGCAACGGCGGCAATGAAATCGCGGCCAGCGTTGGGCTGGGCTGACGGCCATCGTTCACTCGGCCCGGCAATCGCCTGCAGCATGAGGGCAACGTCTTCCGCCCTGCGGGCCATGGGGCCGGTCACCTGCAGATTGTCCCAAAGGTAGTCGGAAGGAATAGTGGGCACGAGACCGGGCGAAGGCCGCAAACCCACCATCCCACAAAAGGAAGCGGGAATGCGTAAAGAACCACCCAAATCCGTGCCTTCTGCGAGAGAAATCATTCCGGTTGCGAGTCCGACTGCGCCGCCTCCAGTGGAGCCGCCGGCGCTGCGGCCGGTATTCCATGGATTGCGCGTGCGACCGAAGACGGCATTGAAAGTATTTCCGCCCGCGGCAAATTCCGGACAATTGGTTTTCCCCAAAATGATCGCACCCGCCTGGCGCAGCCGGCGCACGACTTCTGCATCTTCCTCGGGAATGTAATCTGCATAGAGCGGCGAGCCAAAAGTCGTGCGCAATCCGCCAACGGGCGTCACATCTTTAATGCCAACCGGCAAACCACAGAGCAGGCCAGGATTCTCGCCGCGCGCGAGTCGCTGCTCCAACGCCCGCGCATCTTCAAGTGCGTGTTCTGAAAGAGTGACGATCGCATTGAGCGTGGGATTCAATTGCTCGATGCGGCGCAAGCAGGCTGCGATCAATTCGATTGGTGAAATTTCGCGCCGCGCAATCAAATGGCGCTGCGCAGTGGCGGAGAGAGAAACGATTTCATCGTGTCGCATATTTAGTTCCGAAAATTGGGCACTCATACTGAGAACAAAACCCTGAAAGTCTTCGACAAGATTTACAGGATTCACAAGATGAAAAGCGATCGTTACTATTCAGCTCCTATTTCTTGTAAGCGGATTGAACGGATAAAGCGGATTTCTAAAACTTGTTTTGCAGAATCACTATCCGTTAAATCCGCTCCATCCGTTTACTCTTCTTTTTTGAGCTGAATAGTCACAAGCGATCTTGTTTATCTTGTAAATCCTGTCGAATCGGACTTCTTGCGGCGAACTAGGCGAGCTACCCAAATGCTGTAGACAGCGAAATTCACCAAGACAACCGCACCTCCGAGAACCCATTGCATTTCGCGAGTCAATCCTGGTGGGTAAACTACAGGCATGATGTAGTTATCGATGAAGCCTCCTGCATATGGACGGTTGCCGCCCGCGAGTCGCAAGCTGTTTTCCAGGGGCGTGAGCGGACAGATCCAACCACAAAACTCAATGAGCGTGCCCCAAGCCGCCGCGGGGATATGCAGCCAGCCCACCTTGGGCCATTTCAAGACAAAAAGGCCGCCAAGCATGACGAACAGAATAAACAGCAAGTGAAACAGCACGAGAAAGTCAGCGGCCAGGGATTTGAGCATCAGGCTTAAAAGTCTTGCAATGTCGCTTTACGCATTCCGTTTTGATTCCCAACTTTCGAACTTGTTCCGTTCAAAGCACGGCTTGTCACAGATATTATCGCGAGCTTCAAAACAGCTATCAATCTTCCACAAACGCCACGGCCCGCGCAAAAGCCGCCTCCCCGCCTTTGAATTTCCACGGAAAACAACCGAGGGTGAGCCGCCGATTTTGCAGCTCCGGAGCGGTGATCTCGCCACCCAGATTCTCAATGTGCATACAATTGTGAGGGAACAGGGCATTATGCGTCAATTGATAAGCCTCATCCGGGAAAAGCTCTGCCATTTTCTTGCTACCAAACTTTTTTTCGCATTTGGCGCGCACGCGATCGCAATGCCCGTGCATGCCCTTGCCGAGAAAACGGCCGATCGGCAGGTTCATAGGATGGTCGGTGGAAACGGCGTCCACGCCCCAGACGTGAACTTTCTTATCGAGCAGCCACTTTACCAGTTCCGGATGCGCGCCGGGATGCATGTGAATGTACTTCTCCTCGTCCGGCTGCTCACCGAACTGAGCGTGCTTGTGCCAACCGGTGTGCAGAACGATGATGTCACCTGCTTTCACCTGCACACGGCGCTCGATCATTTCAGGAGTGTACACCGCCAGCTCGTCCATTTCATCGCGCAGATCGACGATCACCCCCGGGCCATACAGCCATTGCAGCGGGATTTCATCGATGGTCATACCCGCAGTCACAAAATGCCGCGGCGCGTCCAAATGCGTGCCCATGTGATTGGAGGTCATGATGTATTGCGCATTGACGCCGTGCTCGGCTTTGCGCTTGATGTATTTTACTTCAAACGGCGGATAATAAGGCCAGAACGGTGCATCTTGATTCAAGGGCTGGGAGAGATCGTAGAGTTTCATGGTTCTGCTCGCTTTCCTGAATGATTAAGCTGCCAACTTCTTGAATGACAGATCCAAGTCTTGAGGCGAAGCTGTAACCTAACGGTGCAATGCCGAGTGCTTTTCAACAAACGCTTCCAGACTACGGCGGGCATCTTTCCTGATTGCCGTCTGCAGGATGGGCGTCCAACCCAGGAACAAGCCGGCGGGCCCCAGGGCCATCCGCGTCCACTTCCACAAGTTGAAGGTATCGATATGGCGAAGGATCCGGCCTTCTCTAAACGTAAAAGCCGCATCAATGACGTTGTGAACCGGGCGGCCGGTTTTAGAGAAAGTATAGAGCGCCTCCCAATGCGCCGTGCCTGCTTCGGCATTCGCGTGGATATCGTTGAAATTGATCTCCAAATCCTGCGCACGCGAGCAGAGCATTTGCCACATGGCTGCGACTTGCTGGCCTTCCAGTCGTCCAAACACCGGATCTGAAAAGATCGCTTCCGGATGGTAGCAGGCACTCATACCTGCGGCCTCGCGGGCCTGAAAACAGGAATAGAACTTTTGGATGAGCTGAGCGTTTTCGTGCATGAGCAAATACCTGAATTGGTTAGGCGAAAGGACGATCCAGAAATCCAATAGATGTCGTGCTGAAAGCATCTTGGTAAATTGACCTGTAAGCCCGAATCAGGAGCACGGCGTTACTCATTCAGGATGCTTGCAGCATGACATACTAAGATTTTGCCTGGGCTCTATGGTCCCTCAAACATCTTTTTGACTTCTTGTTTCACCACCTTGCCCATGGCATTACGCGGTAAAGAATCGACAACGCACATGCGTGAGGGAATTTTATACACCGCCATGCGCTCTTTGCCCCACCCACGCAGATCATCCAGGGTGAGTGAGGTACCGGAACAAAAAACGGCAGCGGTGCAAACGCGTTCGCCCCACTCTTCATCCGGCACGCCCACGACCGCGCACTCTTTGATGGCATCATGTTCGAGTAAGATGCTCTCGATTTCGAGCGCCGAGACTTTATAACCGCCGGTTTTGATAATATCCGTCGAGCTTCTGCCCAGAATATGATAATATCCATTTTCCAGGACTGCAATATCGCCAGTACAAAACCAGCCGTCACGAAACGCGGTTTGCGTGGCTTCGGGCTTGTTCCAATACTCTTGAAAAACGTTTGCGCCGGAGATTTGGATTTCTCCTGGCATACCTTCCTCGACATGCGCTTCACCGGCGTCACTAACAAGCCTAACCGCGACGCCCGGCAATGGCATTCCAACTGTTCCGGCCTTGCGCTCGCCGTGCAATGGATTTGATAATGCCATGCCGATTTCCGTCATGCCATAGCGCTCCAACAATGTGTGTCCGGTGATCTGCCGCCATTTTTCAAAAACCGGCACCGGCAGCGCCGCCGAGCCGGAGACCATCAGACGCAGATGGGCGCAGGCATCCGACCATTGGGTACGAATCCCGGCCGGCGCATTTTCCCATTCGCTGATGAGGCGGGCATACATCGTCGGCACCGCCATGAACAGTGTGATTCCACCTGCGCTGAAACGCTGCCAGACCTTGGTCGCGTCGAATTTGTCGAGAAACTCGCAAGTCGCTCCGGCGCTGAGAGCACAGCCGAGCACGTTGATGATGCCGTGGGTATGATGCAGGGGTAAAACATGCAAAACGTGGTCGTCCGGCCGCCAGCCCCAGGCTTGCACCAGCGTTTGCATCTGTGCGATCAGATTCGCATGGGTTAAGACCACGCCCTTGGGTTTGCTGGTGGTGCCGCTGGTATATAAGATCATCGCGCGGCGCGATCCTGAAAGCTTTGGCAAATTCGTTACAGCAGGCGAAAGCGCATCAGAAACGCGCAACAATCGGCATTGATACAACTCAGCAAGCGGAAGCAACATCTCATAATACGCGGGGGAAGCAATGGCGATTTGCGGCTGGACATCTTGAAAGACGTAGGCGAGCTCGGGCAGAGGGTGCGTCAGACACAGCGGCAGCGCGATGCCGCCCGCGCGCCAAATGCCGCGCTGGGTGGCAGCATAAGCGAAACCCGGCGAAACCATGAACACGACACGTGCTTCCTGCAAATCGGACTTGCCGTCCAGCACGTTCGCAGCAACGGCGCGAGCGGCTCGATCCAGCTCATGGTAGCTGTGTTCCCCCTGTGCGTCCAGAATCGCAACCTGGCGAGGGCTGGTGAAAGTGAGATCGTTTTGCAGCAGATCGTCCATTTTCCGCCTGCGCTTCGTGGCATGATCGTCGCAAAAATATCGCGGAAACAATTTAGCGAAAGAATTT
The DNA here is from genome assembly GCA_050732395.1 of bacterium. Lineage (GTDB taxonomy): Bacteria > Zhuqueibacterota > Zhuqueibacteria > Zhuqueibacterales > Zhuqueibacteraceae > JBIOXB01. The sequence goes on along the minus strand of JBOHQX010000398.1, from coordinate 35,861 downwards.
TCTGCTGCAAGTGTTTTCTCGCGTTCACGGCAGCATCTGAATGTATCCGCATTTCGCGGCGTAAGGCAGGGCGCGGAAACGGCGAATCTCCTGCAGCCTTTCGACGGGGGGCAGGCCGTCTACAAAGCGCGTATACTTCTCGCCGAGTCGCAGTGCTTGCGTATAGCGTTGGGTCAATGGCGCGGAAGAATAGGTAGAGTCTTCACATTCAAACAAGTGATAACGAATCCACAAACGATCCATTTTTTCGAGCTGGCCGCTGGCATTGAAATAGGCCAAAAAATATTTGAGCACGAAATAGAGGTCGATTTTAGCCTGCAACTCCAAATCGTGTGCGAAACAATCCTGGCCGATCGCGCCGCCTTCCATAAACTTCAGAGCGCCATGCACCGCATGATTGATTTCCTCGACGAACACACAAAAAGCAGTAATGTTCTTTTCCGAAAGACCACGGCGCGGGTCATGAGTTTCCAAAGCATCGACGACAACAGTCGAGTAGTAAATACCGAGGTAAAGCCGGTTTTGTTGCACTCGAAAAAACACGCGTGCAAGATCGGAAAGCTCACGGTGGTTGACGTCAAACTGTGAAAGATAGTGAAAGCGCTCGCGCCCAATCAAAAAATCTTCGAAATTGACTCCGGTCGGGCCATAGAGGCGCTCGGTGAGAATTTGAATTTCTGTGAGCAGTGACATATTCAGGAATGCAGACTATAGCGATTTTCGTGAGCTTTCATGGTATTTGCAATTGCCATTCAACAGGATTCTTCCCAGGTATCGGCGAGAACGCAGCATGGCGACGCTGCATCGCACGAACTCGGAAAGTTTCGTGCAGAATGACACGATTCATCTTCGCGCCTGCACCGTCACACTTCAGTTCCAATCTTTCTCGCCTTGCTGCTCGTCGATGAACTGATCGACGCGGCGCAGCACGCGATCGAGGGTGTTGGGTTTGCGATCCAAGTGAACGAAGCTTTCCGTCATGTAATTCAGCGCCAGGCGCACTTGTTTGAAACGCCGTGCCAGGAATTCGAGAATCTCACTCAGACGAAAGCGTTCGGCTTCAGCCTGCCGGGAAGCCTGCTTGTAGTTGCTACTGCCCACCAGCTCATAATAGCTGAAGTCCGGTGAGGGCGGATGGTATTTGGCGCGATGGTAAACGTACGCGGGAAAAATGCCGGTGAGAAAAAGCGCATAGTTGCCGAGGTGGCTGCGCAGTTGGAAAGTTTGCATGGAATTCGCGTCGAGTAAATCCTGCATCATCTCCACGAGATAATGATATTCTTTGGTGGCGTGTTCGTCCACGCGCTGCGCCCGCCCGCTCTTGCCGAACTCCGCCAGCAGATCGGCGACGTAGTCGGCCACTTCCCGTTCATCGATATTGAATTTTTTGAGGGCCTGGCGCACCAGGATGTAAAAGTATAAAAAGGGTGAGATCGTGGCGGGGTGGCGGTAGTGCAGAAGGTATTCAAACAGGCGCGGATGATCGAGCATGGCGTCGCGCATTTCCTCATCCACCAGCAGCCGGTACAGCGTATCTTCGCGTTGCCCCTGGCGGCACAGAGCGGCCACGATGAATTTCAAATCTTCGGCATGCAGCTTGATGCGTGCTTGACCTTTGATCATGATCGTCGCCTCGCAATAGTTCGATGCTCTCACCATCACGGAAAAGGACGAGTCCGTCAGCTCAATGGCAAGGCCTAGTTGTTACCGTTCTATACACACCCTCCTCTTTATTCATGCAGCCCGAAGAGTTTTGGCCGTCATTATACTATTTCGGCATCAAAAGCAAGTTGTTTATCGCGGCCAAAATGGAACACGAGAAACCGCTTGACATTCCAGCAGGAGCAATGATATATTTATAAGTTTTGAAACGCGTCAACCCGTGCCGTTGATCGGCTTGCATCATTATCTTTTGTGCTCACACTATGGCAGCAAGTATCCGGAAGTTGGCGCGTCACTCCATGATTTATGGCCTCGGCCATACGCTCACACGCGCCCTCAGCTTTCTCCTGTTGCCACTCTACACCAATTATCTCACGCAAGAACAATTCGGCATCGCCGGGTTGCTATTCAGCTACCTGTCGATCATGACAATTGTATACGGCTTCGGTATCGACGCGGCATTTCTTCGATACTACGTTCTCGCGGTAAGCCCTGCGGAAAAGCGTAAGATTTTGAGCACGGCATTCTGGGTCGTGCTGACGGTCGCAATTTGTCTTTCCGGCCTGAGCTTGGCTTTAGCAGCACCCCTAGCCAGAGTGCTAACAACCCAAGGTGATCAGGTTTATTTGGTTCAGCTCACTGTCGGCATATTGTTCTTCGACGCGCTCGCCACTTTGTTCTTTCTACTCCTGCGCGCGGAAGAACGTTCCCTGGCGTTTGCCACAAATAAACTGCTCGGTGTCGCAATCACACTGGTGCTCAACTATGTTTTCATCGTCTTGCTCGCGCGCGGTGTGGCCGGCGTTTTTGAAGCCAATCTCTGCGTCTCTGCCTTTACTTTCCTCATATTGTTGCCCAAAGGATGGCCGCATCTGCGCCTTACTGTGAATCAGGAAATGCTGCAAAAACTAATGCGCTTCGGCTTGCCGTATCTGCCTGCCACGCTTTCGGTAACGGCGATCGACGGCCTCGATCGGTATCTGCTCAAAGCGCTTACCGATTTGAAAACGGTCGGTATCTACAGCGCGGGCTATCGTCTCGGCATGATCATGGGGCTGGTGGTCGCGGCATTTCGTTTTGCCTGGGTATCTTTTTACGCCGGAGCATCGCCGCAGCCCAATGCGCCCGCACTGTTCGCGCGCATTTTAACGTACTTTCATCTCGCCTGCGCTGTGGTTTATCTCGGTGTCAGTTTCTTTATTGATGATCTCGTGCGTTTACCCGTCGGCGGGATTTCGCTCTTCGCGCAAGATTATTGGCAAAGTACCGTGATCGTTCCGATTGTGCTCTTGGGCTATTGGCTGTTCGGCATTTATTTGAATGTGCTCGTGGGCCTTCATATTAAGGAAAAAACAAGGCTTCTGCCTCTGATCACCGGCACAGGCCTGGCGATGAATATCGCCGGAAATCTTCTGCTGATTCCCAGTTTTGGCATGGTAGGCGCGGCGTGGGCGACAGTCCTGGCATATGCCGTCATGACCGTTCTGGGTTATTCTTTTTCGCAACGGTATTATCCCATGCAATACGAATACGCACGACTCGTCAAAATTGCCGTGCTGACAGCCTTGCTGTTCGGCATCGCGCAAAGCGGGAATTTCGGATGGCCGTGGCGAGTTTTACTGCTACTTGCCTTCCCGTTTCTGCTGGCGTTGAGCGGTTTTTTCGAGAAAACCGAAAAGCAACGCTTTTTCGGCTGGATGAAATCGGTGGCGTCCGGCAATTCGTTAGTTTTGCCGACAATCGTTTTACTTTCAGAGATTCAATTTTGAATCGTATGTTGGAAACCGATTCACAGCGCAAGGTCCTGTTCATAGCTTATTACTTTCCGCCTTTGGGCATGGGCGGCACACAACGCATTGCCAAATTCTGCAAATACCTATCACGCGACGGCTGGCAGGTCAGCGTCATCACCGTGAAGCCGATTGCGTATTATGCTTACGATGAAAGCCTGCTCGCCGAGCTGTCAGGCATTCGTATCATTCGTTCCGGTTCACTGGATCCCGCGCGGTTGCTTCAGCTCCTGCGGGTAGAAAAAAATTCTGCGCGCGCCCCGCGCACCGGCAGAAGCAGCTTGCTCTATTGGTTTCTGCTCCCCGATCCCCGCATCCTCTGGTTGCCCTTCGCGCTCTGGCATGCCTGGCGGGAGATTCGCAGCAACCAGATTCCCTACGTCGTCACTTCGGGCCCTCCGCATTCGGGCCACTTGGCCGGCTGGCTGCTTTCATGCTTTCTGAAGATTCGTTGGCTCAGTGATTTTCGAGATAGCTGGCTGCGCGCGGAGTTTTCACAGGCTCCGACCTCTGTCCATCGCTACCTGCAAAACGCTCTCGAAAAACTGATCCTGCGCAAGGCGCACGCACTAACCGCCGTTTCATCAGGCCTCGTGCAGGAATTGGTGGAGAAGGGCCGGCGCGCCGACGGCACGAGCCACTTCCTGCCGCACGGTTTTGATCAAGAAGATTTTGCCGGAACCTGCACGAAAGACAAAAATCAATTCACGGTGACGTACGTGGGGGCGATTTCCCACATTCAAGATCCACGCCCGCTGCTGCGGGGTTTTCGGCAATTCGTGCAACGTGCGGAACTCACGCCGGCAGATGCACGTTTGCATTTTGTCGGTGCCGATCTCACCGGCGCATTGGCGCGATGGGTTAAAGAACATGACCTGCTTCCATATACGCACCTTGCCGGTTACCAGCCGCACGCGCAAGCGGTGCAAGCCATGCGCGCCGCCGATCTTTTGGTTTTCATAGCCAATCCGGGTACGGGGCAAACGATTGTTGCCAGCAAGACGTTCGAATACCTCGCCGCGGGAAACCCTGTTCTTGCGATCGGAGAAAAAATAGAAGGCGTGCAGATACTTCTGGAAAATGCGGTTTGCCGCCATTGTGCTTTCGAAGATACAACCGGCCTCGTGCGGGCGTTGCTGGCTTTTTATACGGAGTATTGCCAGGGGCGAACCCCACCCCCTCCTCCGCGCCGGTGGGAATTTACACGAGCTCGTCTGGCACAAAGGCTCGCACGGATTTTGAGCGCAATGTCATTTGAAATTTGTAGTTGTATTTTTTGATAGATGCTTTTAATTTCAGCACGTTACCTTCGGCGCCATGGCATTGCCTCAAATTGTTTGGTCCTTTTTCTCTGGGATTTCCGTTCACATATCAACGCCCTTTATACTTGGAAAAATCATTCCTCGAACGCTTGCAAGAATCCGCGCCGCTGAATTTTGCGCATCGCGGCGCGCGGAACGTCGCGCCGGAGAACACGCTTGCGGCCTTTGAACGCGCACTCCATCAAGGCGCCGACGGCCTCGAGTTCGACATTCGCTTGTGTAGAACCGATGATTGGATCGTCTTGCACGATGCCACACTCAATCGCACGACCAACGGCCGTGGCTATGTACGCACCCGCACGATCGAAGACCTGCGCCGCCTCAGCGCCGGCACCTGGTTCGGCCCACGCTTCGCGAAAGAAAGAATTCCGACTTTGAATGAAGTTTTGGAATTGGCAGCCGGACGATGCCTGCTCAATATTGAGATCAAAGCCATGGCCGCCGTGCAAAAGAAACATCTCGACGGTTTGATTGATACCCTGTATCGCCATCGTGCCGAGCGGCGCTGTCTCATCTCTTCATTCAATCCACTGGTATTGCGCCGGGTGTCGCGCCTCGAGGCGCGCCTGCCCACTGGATTGCTGTTAACTGGGAATCTGATGAGCAACGGCCCGAAGGCCACTTTTCGCAAATGGACCGGCGTGCAGGCGCTTCATCTGCATGCCCGCGTGCTCTCGCCGCGCCTAATCGAACGCGTGCGCGCTTTGGGCTTTTACCTTTCAGTCTGGGGCGCGGATACAGCGGCCGCGATGAAACGCGTCATTCAGCTCGGCGTCGACGGAATCATCACGGACGACCCATTGACTTTGCATAAGATCTTGAAAAGGAATCAACTTTAATGAACAAGCTCTGGGTATTGGCTTTCATGGCTTGGTGCACAGATCCGACCTGGGGGCAAGATTATCTTTGGCCCACGGACGCCAGCAGATACATGACCTCCGGCTTCGGTGAAGCGCGCCCGAGGCGCTTCCATGCCGCGATCGACGTGAAAACGTGGAATCAGACCGGCTATAAGATTTTTGCCACGCGCAGTGGCTATATCGAGCGCATGGGAATCTCGCCATTTGGCTACGGGCGGGTGTTGTATTTACGCCTGGACACCGGCGAGGTCGCCGTGTATGCTCACCTCGAGCGCTTCAATGACAAGCTGCAAGCCCTTGCGGAAACCGAGCAAGAACGGCAAGGCGAGTTTCGCATGGAAAAATATTTCGCAGCAGGCGCCTTGCCGGTGCAACAGGGCGAGCTGCTCGGTTATACCGGGCAAAGCGGCATCGGCGTCCCGCATTTGCATTTCGAAATGCGCGATGCGCGCAATCTTCCCATAAATCCATTGCTCAAGAGATTTGAGATCGTCGACAAGATTCGTCCGACTGTAAAGGAAATCGTGGTCTCGCCGTTGTCGGTCGGCGCGATGATCGACGGTGACTTTCTCACCAAGGCGTTCAAACCCGTCGCCGCCAACGGCAGGCTGAAGATCGCCGAACCGATTCGAGTGTACGGCAAAGTCGGTTTTGCCGTTGACGCTTACGATCAAGCCGACGGCGCGAATAATCAGTTCAACGTGTATCGCTACCAGCTTTACGTGGACAGCACGCTGCAATTTCAATTGCAATGCGACCGTTTTTCCTATGCAGACAACAAATTAATCGAGCTCATGCAGGACTATTTTCTGCAGCGGCGTGGCTGGGGAACGTTTGATAAGCTTTATCGTGAACCCGGGAATACGCTGGCCTTTTACTCGCAGCTCAATTCTGAAGCGGGGGCCGTTGTCATTGCCGCTTCCGGGCAAACCCATCCAGCCCCTCAGGATTCAATCACCGATCATGATGCCGGCGCGGGGCTCTCCTGGGGGCTTCATGATTTCCGCGTCGTGGCTGAAGACTTTTTCGGTAACGCCACCGTCGTCGAAGGAACACTGCTCGCCGGTCCTCCCTTTTACTTGAACGTCCAGTCTTTCCCTTCCACGTCGGGAAAAATGGCATTGCAGATCGAGCCCTCGGAGGAACGCAACCTGGCTCTGGTCGAAACTCACGAAGTTGCGGAAAAGACCTGGCATCATACCGCACCGCTCTGGCGCGCGTTGCCGGCCAGGCCGTTTTCTTCCCCTCTCGCCGCCGATTCCTTTGTCGCGGGCGCCACCGATGAAACCACGGCGCTTGGGCCGGCCAATGCCAACGCGTTCGAAAGTGCCGCGCAAAACTTCGTGGTTACCCCCAACCATAGCAAGCTGATTCGCGTGCAAGCGCGCGATCGTCATGGCATTTTATCCTTTCCCTATTTCATCGCGAGGGATTCTTCGCGTGTGCCGCGACAAGAGTCATTGATTGTCGTCAAGGATTTTTATCCACATTTCTTGCAGTTGGAAGTGACTTCAAATTTTCCCATGTTCACGGCGCCGCGCGTGATTCTGTCCACGCACGAACGGGAGATCTTTGCTGAATTGATCCCGCAAGAGCCGAATCGCTACAGCGGTGCGGTGGCTTTGTCGGATCTCGACGCCGATTCGGTGTGGCTGGAAGTGGCGGCCGCCGGCCAGGACAGCACCGTGCGTTGGCGTGAGGCTTTCGGCAACGTCGGCATTCTTCCCAACCGGGGCGGCCGCTTCGCTTCCAACGACGGCCATATGCAAGTGCGTTTTGACGCCGCTGGCGTATACTGGCCGATCTACGGTCGCGTGCACATGTTGGATCAGCGCATAACCGATACCCGGGTGCATGGCCCGATTTACCGGGCGGAGCCGCAAGATGCACCCCTGCGTTCGGCGGCGAGAGTCGAGCTCAGTTATCCGGATACGGTCAGCAATCCACAAAAACTGGGCATCTGCTATCGTGACCGCGCCAAGGGTTCCGTCCAGGAGCGCTGGGTTTTCATGAAATCCGAGGCCAATCCCGACAAGAAAACGCTGTCCGCCGAAATCTACAGTTTGGAAGATTTCGCGGTGATCCGCGACGACGAGCCGCCGGTGCTCATCCTGCAAACGCCCTCGCCCGGCGCGACGCTCAGCGATCGCCGCCCGCTGATCAGATTTCACGTGGATGACAGCACCTCGGGATTCGAGTCCGAGCGCGCCATTCAACTGCGCCTGGACGGCGTCAAGCTGATCGCGGAGTATGATCCGGAAAGAGAAATCATCTTCTCTCGTCCCTCCATTCCCTTGTCGCCCGGCCGGCACGAGCTGGTTGCGGAAGCCCAGGACAGGTGCGCAAACGTCACGAAACGTGAGGTGAGCTTTTTTGTCCAATGAAAAAGGATCCCGCAGTGAACTTGGTTGGCTTGGGGCACGGTATAGGCGCAGGGCGTCCATAGGAACAAGACATGCAAACCATCAACGTCGAACTAGGCGAGCGCAGTTATCCGATCCATATCGGCGCCGGCATTTTGCAAAGAACCGGCGAATGGATGCGGGAAAAATTTCCTGCCTCGCGGCTCGTCCTCGTCACGAATCCGGTTGTCGATCAACATTGGAGCATGCTTCTGATTTCGAGTCTGGAGCAGGCCGGCTTTGCCATTGAAAAGCTCATGGTGCCGGACGGCGAGCGCCATAAGACCTTGGCAACTTTCAATCGCCTCATTGCAAAAATGCTGCAAGCTCGTTGTGATCGCGAAACGGTCGTCCTCGCATTGGGCGGAGGCGTGATCGGTGATTTGGCGGGGTTTGTCGCCGCCGCCTATATGCGGGGCGTGCGTTTTGTGCAAATCCCGACCACTTTACTGGCACAGGTCGACGCCAGCATCGGCGGCAAAGTGGGTGTGAATCATCGTCTGGGCAAGAACATGATCGGTGCCTTTCACCAGCCGCAGATGGTCGTGATCGACACCGATAGCCTGGCGACGCTGCCGCACCGCGAATTGATTTGCGGCCTGGCGGAAATCATAAAGCACGCGTTGATTGCCGATGCTTCCTATTTTGAGATAATAGAACAGAACCTTCCCCACATCCTCGCGTTGGATTCCAACCTTCTCACCCCTATCATTGCGCAGAGTTGCAGAATCAAGGCGGAAATCGTGAGCCGCGACGAGCGCGAAGAATCCGGCTTGCGGGCCTTGTTGAACTTCGGCCATACCGTCGGCCACGCGCTGGAAGCCGCAGGCAAGTTTGACGTGTTGCGCCACGGTGAAGCGGTACTCTTGGGCATGCTGGCCGAGGCCTATCTCAGCAAAATTGCCGGCACGCTCACCGCGCCAGATTTTCAGCGTCTGGACAATTTCCTGCGCCGCCTTCCGCTAACGGTCGAGCTTGCAGGTATCCATGTGGATGAAGTCGGAGAATTCATGCAGCGCGATAAGAAAGCGCAGCGCGGCGCACCGCGGCTCGTACTGCTGCATGCCCTCGGCGCCGCTGCATGCACGGCGCTCTGGCCCCGGGCCCACGCGGATGAAGCAACGCGCTATGCCGTCGCTGCGTTCACGCAAAAATTAAATTAGCGCAAAGAGTCCGATCTCAACACTGAGACAATGACGTTTTCGTATTCGCGTTGTATCAGTTGCGATCTCATGGTCTTCCAGCAGAAGTACGCAGCGACGGACTTTTGTACGAGGGAGTTGACAGAAGCAGCCGTTGTTATTGGATGAAACCCCGAATTGCAGGGAAGTGAGCGCTTGGCCTTTTCGGCGTGGTGCGTGGCATATGTTTTGTCTGAGGCGATAGGCGGTAAACGTCGCAACGCCAACTGAAGCAAGAAGGAAAGCCACGATGATGAGCGAGCTGTTCTATTTCTCTTTCGCCGACCTGATGGTGCGCGCGGAGTACAATCCGGAAGCCAATTCCTTGCGTTACTTTTCACATCGCAAAATCACGTTCAACGAACGCGTGCTGGTTGAGCAATACCTGCTCACCAACCACGCTCTCAAGACGGATTACTACAAAAAAGAACCGTCTTTTTTTATTTATCTTGGCAAGGAACCACAGCTCGTCAAAGAGCTCAATCTCTTTCATCTCAAATCATCGCTGCAAACGTTGGTGGACAAGGAGAAGGTCGTCAAAGAATCGGTGCATGCGCTCATCCACCAATCCATGCAGAACTATTACTTTGAGCAGATTGGTGAGGCGTTGCTGGCGATGCGGCATGAAGCGACGATTGGCGTTTCGCGGGAGCGCGCGTTGCCGTTGCGGCGCAAATTGGAGGAGCTGGTCGAGGCATACAATATTTACGCCGGTCAAAAGCTCAGCGTCACCGAGGTGATTCCGGCGGATCTGCAGCCTCACTTCGTTTTTCCCGTGGTCACCTCTGCTCGCGCGCGGAAGGTCGAAGATCACAAAGTGGATTGACCAATCTTGGGGATCCAGCTCACCCCCTGGGAGATGTTTTGACTGGACATGAATGAACACAGGATACACAGAATTAGCCCGGTTCATTTTTAAGCAAGGAAGCTTATTCAGGAGAGTCGTTATGCGGCACTCGAGTTTCAGGATTGTACTCTTGGCTGTTTTGCACATGGGCAGCGTTGCAGTTTTCGGACAAAGCCTGGAGCGAAAATTCCTCCTCGGATTCGGCGCCGGCTCGCAGAAGCCGGTTAACAATGCCGCGGGGACACAATTCGGCATCGGTGGAGAAGGCGTAGTCGGCTATCGCTTCAGCGATCGCTTTGGCGCCACGGGCTCGCTCGGTTATGCGACCTTTCCTTTCACCGTCGGCCCGAGTTTCAACATTGTTTATGGGAACGTGTTGCTGGACGTCGAGCTCGCCACTGCAGGCGCTTTTCATCCCTATCTGGCGCTCGGCGGCGGCGGCGTCAACTATCCAGTGGCCACCAATCGCTTCAACGACGTCACCGCCGTCGGCGGTGCCGGTTTCCGCTTTTTGCTGAACGAAAAAGTCGCATTGAGCTTCAATGCGCTTTACAATCGCTACATTTCCGGCACGATCAAGAACAACGCTTACGCGAGCGGGCGCCTCGGTTTGACGTTCATGTTCGGCGGCGGTCCGGGCGGCGCTTCCGAAGAGGACATGTTTGTTGAAGAAGCGCCCGTTGAAGAGTTCGACAGCTCCATGGAAGAGCGCATGAATGAGATGGAAACCTCCGCCGGCAGCGGGGGCAACATGCAGGATTACGTGCGCTTGAAATCGCAAGTTGACGAAATCAATCAAGACATCGACAACAAAGAACGCGAGATCTCTTCGTTGATGTCGGCGGTCAATGAAGGCAAGAGGCAGGTGGGTGACATGCAAGCGGCCGGTCCCGCGATGAGCGCAGAAGCAAATGCCGGCTTTTCGCGCGTCTACGAGCAGGCCCTGAGCAATTTCTACGCCAAGCGTTATCCGCAAGCGATTCAGATGTTCACGGACTTGATTAACCAATTTCCCACGCATTCGCTGGTCAGCAGTTGCCACTACTGGAACGGTGAAGCGCAATTCAATCTCGGTAACTATCAAGACGCGGTCACCGAGCTGAGCCAGGTGTTGGAAGCGTCGCGCTCACTCAAGAAAGACGATGCGCTGCTGGTTCTCGGGAAATCCTACAATCAGCTCAACCGCAAGGAAGAGGCGCGCGAGGCGCTGAATCGCCTGATTCGAGAGTTCCCCAACAGCGAGTTCGTGCCCAAGGCCGAAGCGATGCTCAATCAAATGTAGTCCGATTATTCCAAGAGCAGCTCATCGCTGTAAAAAGAGCAAAGTGTTCAGTGGACAAAATAATTGACGACGGAACGATCCCAGAAGATCGTTCCGTTGTTGATCATTTTGTCCTTTTTGGTTGCGAGTGCAACACCCATGGTCACGGCTTGTTGGCGCCGAGCCATCGCGGTGAAAAAATCTCATATCATGAACCTCAGTTTTCGCATTTGGGCGGTGCTCAGCTTGTGCATCCCTCCAGCTTTCGCGCAATCGCCATACGGCTGGCAGCTCGGCACCAGCGCCGGCACGCAGAAATTTACCAATAGTGTCGATGCCCAGCTCGGGCTAGGCCTGCAAGCCAGCGTCGGGCGAGGGCTGATGCCGCGCCTGGGGGCGAGCATCGCCCTGGACTACTCCTCCCTGCCCTTCCAACAAACCGTCACGGTTCCGGGCGTGACTTTCCTCAATTCGCGTGAAGCCAGTTTATTCGGCCTGGATTTGCTGTTTGATTATTCCATGGCAACGGACGCGATCGTCAATCCATATCTTAAAGCCGGGGGCGGACTGGAAAGCATACAGGTGGGTAACTCCAGGCGCCAGTTCTATGTGGCCGGCATCGCGGGCGCGGGTGTGCGCGTCAAGCTGGAGCCGCAAATCGCACTGCACCTGCACGGCGATTATCATTTCATGGAGGCGCAGCCGTTGAACGGTTTTGCCCCCGATCCACAGCCGGACGGATACTTCACCGCCCGCATAGGATTGACCTTTTTCACAGGCAAAGAGAATTCACCAGACGAAGGCTTGGAAAGCGAACGGCTGTCAGTCGATGAAGTATGGACAGAAGAGCGTGGAGGCGACGAGTCTCAGGCGCAGGATGCCGAGGCCAGCGATCCTGCGACCGACTCTTCCGGGCAAGATCAAACAGATCGTTTTTCAATGGAGGACGAGCTTGAAGCCGAACCCGAAAACTCCGCGCCAATGAATTCCGACGATGCCGCTCCGAGTCTCGTGAGCAAGGACTCTGAAGAAAATTCCTCTGACGCCGAAACGACGTTCGATCTCTCCACGTTGGAAGCCCGCTTGAATCAATTGGAAGCCGAATACGACGACGCACCGGCAACGAGCCTTGGCGACGGCGAACGAACGGAGACGCAGATTGAAACGGCGCCGGACGATTTTTCCGAATTGGAAGCGCGTTTACAACTGCTCGAACAGGAATACGAGGACGCGCCGGAGGCGGCCGCCGCGGGCTCATCAAAGGACGAATTCAACCTGGCGGAAGACGGTGCGGGCGCAGATTCCGCGGCATTCGAACAGCGTTTGGATCGCCTTGCCAACCGCTATGAGAATGCGTCTGGCACGGCCACGCTTAGAGCCGATCCCTTCATGAATCTTGAAGAGGAATCGACGGAGGGCTCGACTGCTCTGGAGCAAACCATGCAAATGCTGAATAGTGAAGCGGAACAGACCAATCGTCCGCCGGACTATCTCAACTTGAATGCAAACGCTGCGCCCGTCGATGCAGATGGCAGGCAACCTGCTTCTTCCAATGATGGATTCACTGAGAAGAGCCCAGACATGAACCGCGCGCTGGACAACGCGTTGTTGGCAAAAACCAGCTCATTCTCAAACGGTTACGAAAATGCGCTGTATGATTTTTATACAGGCCGTTACGCCGAAGCCGTATACAGGCTCTCTATCTTGATTGAGGAATATCCGAATCATATTTTGGCCAGCAATTGCTACTATTGGATGGGAGAAGCGCAATTGCAGGCCAACAATCTTCAGGACGCTATCGCAGCGTTCAATCGGGTTTTGGCATTCGAGAAATCCTTGAAGAAAGACAATGCCCTGCTCATGCTGGGCAAGGCCTACATGTTTTTAAAGCGCCCGGACGAGGCGCGCACGGCCTTCAATCGCGTCATTGCCGAATATCCCACCAGTGAAGCCGTTTACAAAGCGCAGGAATATTTGCGCAGTTTGTAACCTGAGTTATTATTGACCACGCTCCTACCATTCAGCGCTACCATTCACTATCCACGATCAATCATCCACGCGCCTCCATCCTCTATTCTCAATCATCTCCTTCCCCTCCCTCCTTTTCCCTTGCGGTTTTACACGTCCCTTACTATATTGCCCGCGCTTGCAGTAATCCCCGGCGTCCTTGGCTGAACTTCATTCCACAACCTGCATGGAAAAATTCACACTCGTCATCGTAGCGTTGCTGTTCGTATTGACGGTGTTTTTTCTCGCCTTCGGAAGCGTGGAACGCGACCCGAATGATCTCGTCATTTGGACCCAGGATTTACCCGCCGGCCGCGTGGTGTTGGATACGTTGCTGGCCCGTTTTCAAAGGCAGAACCCAGGCATTCGTGCGAGCGAGATCTATTATGAAACCGAGGAAATACGCAGCAATTTCATCATCGCCGCTCAGGGCGGCAGCGGGCCGGATTTGGTTTATGGGCCGGCGGATATGGTGGGCGTCTTTCACGTCCTGGGCATCATTCAACCGCTGAACGATTTTTTTTCTGCAGCAGAATTGGCGCAATTCGATCCCATCGCACCGGTAAAATATCAGGGCAACCTGTATCTGCTCGCCGATCGCGTCGGGAATCACCTTACCCTGGTCTACAATAAAAAGCTGGTACCGCACCCGCCGCGCACCTCTGCCGAGCTCATGGAGATGGGCCGCCATCTCAGCAAAGATACGGACGGCGATGGCAAAATCGATCAATATGCTCTGGCGTGGAATTTCATCGAGCCGTTTTTCTTCATCCCCTTCCTGGGAGGGTACGGCGGCTGGGTAATGGATGGCGAAGCGCATCCCACGCTCAATACCCCAGCCACAATTGCAGCCTGTGAATTCATTGTGCGATTACGTGAAGAGAAGATCGTGCCCCACGAATGCGATCTCAATCTGGTCAATCAACTTTTCAAACAAAACAATGCCGCGATGGTCATCAACGGGCCTTGGAGCTGGGGCGGTTATCTTGACGCCGGCATCGATATCGGTGTGACGCGCATTCCTATGGTGTCCGAAACCGGGCTGTGGCCTACGCCCATGGTGTCCGCCACCGGTTATTGTTTGAACGTGAATGTCACCGGCGAGCGCCGCGAGCGTGCACTCAAGCTGCTGCGCTTTTTGATCGCGCCGAAAAACCAACTGGAATACACCCGCGCCTTGCGCGCCATTCCGTCGAGCCTGGAGGCGCGCCAGGATTCCATATTTGTGCAAGACCAGATTTTGCTCGGCTCTCAGGATCAAATTTCCGTGGGCCGCGCCATGCCTATCGATCCGGAAATGCGTGCCATCTGGGACGCGATGCGACCGGCGTATCAGAGTATCTTAAATGGTCAACTCACACCCGAGCAAGCAGCGAAAAAAATGCAAGATGATGCCACAAAATTGATTGCGGAGATGTTTGAGGAGTAGTATAGAGCAAAGCGTGACGCGGAGCGTCGCTCAGACGCTCCCACACAGAGCGTGGTAGTGAGACCAAAACTATTCAGCGTATTCTCGTTCCAACGGTCTCCGTTGGAACGCTGAACATTGGCGCTACTCCAGCGCAAGGAATTATGCAGATTTGCCTAGTGTGTTGGAGATTTGCCGGTATTGATGTCTATCGTACGCCTGAGTGATATGTTTTCATCTGCAAAAGCGACGCGGAGCGCCACCGAGGCGCTCCCACGCAGAGCGTGGGAGCGAGCGTAAGACGGACAGGGGTTTCTCGTTCCAACGGTCACCGTTGGAATGCGTCCCTGGCGCTCTGCGCCGGTCTACACTAGAACATCTGTGCTCTACATCTTGGAGGAGTTCCTAATAAGCTATACACCTACGGGGGCAATATGGGGCGAAGCCGTTATAAGTTTTACGATCAAAGCCGGCCGTATTTTATGACTTGCAGCATTGTCAACTGGCTGCCTTTGTTCGCAAGCCCGGCCGTTGCGCAAATCATCATCGATTCCCTCAAGTTCTTGCAGAAAGAGAGGCACCTGCTCCTCTTCGCATATGTGATCATGGAAAATCACCTGCACCTGATCGCTGCCTCGGCCCAACTCGGCAAGGATATCGCGGCGTTCAAGTCATTTACGGCGCGTACGATCATAGATTACCTCAAATCCAAGCAGGCGGATTCCGTGCTGAAATTGCTCAATTTTTACAAGCTCAAGCACAAGAAAGATAGAGACTATCAGGTCTGGCAGGAAGGCTCGCATCCTCAGGTTATTATGAGTGAAGCGATGATGCTGCAAAAAATCCGGTATATTCACAATAATCCGGTGAAAAGAGGATACATTGAACAGCCTGAACATTGGCGCTACTCCAGCGCAAGAAATTACTCAGAGCTGACCAGCGTTTTGGAGATTAGTCGGTATTGATGACCATTGTTCGCCTTAGTGACTTGCTTTCTTCGATACAAGCGACGCGGAGCGTCGCGGAGGCGCTCCCACGCGGAGCGTGGGAGCGAGACTAAATTCTCGTTTCTCGTTCCAACGGTCACCGTTGGAACACATCGTTGACGCTCCGCGTGGGAGCGAGCGTAAGTACGTGGTAGGGAGAAAAAATTTGCCGAACCAAAAAGCGCTCGGATTATTCTGCCTTCTGCTTCTCGCCTGCAAGAGGCCGCAACCGGAGCCGGAGGTTACAGCTCCCCATTGGGCTATGGGCGCAGTGTGGTATCAAATTTTTCCCGAACGCTTTTGCAATGGTGACACAATCAACGATCCTACGGCCGCCGAGGCCGGCCTGGAGAATTATCCCGGTTGGAGAATCTCTCCCTGGACCTCCGACTGGTACGAGCTGCAGCCTTGGGAAAAAGCACGTAGTCCGAAGTTTTATGACCTCGTATTCAGCCGCCGATATGGCGGCGACCTACAAGGCATGATCAACCGCCTGGATTATCTTGCTGCGCTCCACATCAATGCGATTTATCTCAATCCGGTTTTCGATGCGCGCAGCCTGCATAAATACGATGCGGCGACTTATCATCATGTCGATCATAATTTCAGCCCGGATCCCAGAGGTGACCGTGAGCGCATTACCCTTGAATCGGACGACCCACGCACTTGGCAATGGACAAAAGCGGACAGCTTGTTCTTGCGGTTCATACGCACCGCGCATGCGCGTGGCCTCAAGGTGATCATCGACGGCGTGTTCAATCACGTCGGCCGGGATTTTTGGGCGTTTCGCGACGTCGTGCAAAAGAAATCCGCCTCCCCGTATGCAAAATGGTTTGTTATCCGCACCTGGGACGATCCTGAGACGCCAGAGGATGAATTCGATTATCAAGGCTTTTGGGATTTGCGCAGTATGCCGGTCTTTCGAGAAGACGAACAGGGCGTGGTCCCGGGACCGCGCGATTATCTGTTCGCAATCACCAGGCGTTGGATGGATCCGAACGGCGACGGCGATCCCAGCGACGGGGTGGATGGCTGGCGCCTCGACGCGCTTTCGGAAATGACGCCGGAAGGTTTTTGGGTAGATTGGTGTAAACTCGTACGAGCAATCAATCCACAGGCCTATACTGTCGGCGAAATCTGGGAAGTTGCGGAGGAATGGCTTGCCGGCGGACGTTTTGATGCAGTGATGAACTACCCGGTTGCATTTGCGATGCGCAATTTTTTCATCGGCGGCGGGGAGCACTGGCACGCTGCCCGTTTCGATGCCGAGCTTAAAAAAATACGCGGGCGCTACCCTGCCGCAACCAACCACCTCTTGCAAGTATTGATCGACAGTCACGATACCGAGCGGGTGTCCAGCATGAGTAAAAACGACGGCAGCCGAGGCTATGACCGCAATGCCAGTCCACGAGCCAATCCCGAATACGATCCTACCAAACCAACGGCCGATGATTTCCGCACGCAGAAGATGATTGCCGCCTTTCAAGCCGCCTACATCGGCGCACCCATGATTTATTACGGCGCCGAGGCCGGCATGTGGGGTGGGGACGATCCCGATTGCCGCAAGCCCATGATTTGGCCCGAGCGGCGATATCAATCCGAAACCTACACTTCCGTCTCTCGCTATACCGAGCGTGATTCCGTGGTTTTCGATCATGATTTGTTCGCATGCTATCAAAAGCTGCTCGAGCTGCGCAAAGAGCACGCTGCCGTGCGCGAAGGCGATCTCACCACTCTGCGCGCCGAGGAGGACGGCGGCATTTATGCGTTTCAGCGCCAGCATGAGGATGATACTGTGATCGCCGTCTTTAACGTGAGCGTAACCGAACGCGCCTTCAACCTGCCGGTCGCAGGTACAGCCTTCCACGCTTGGCAGGAGGTTTTGAGCGGCGCAAGCGTATCGGTGCCCAATCAGGAATTGGCAATCGCGATTGCTCCAAGAACGGCGCAGATCTGGACGAAAGCAGCGGCAAGATGAAAGCGCGTGCCTTGCCGTTTGGCCCGACCATTCGCAAGATCCGCCGTGCGATTTCGCCGTTTCGAATGACCGCCCTCAGCGAGGTCGCCGCCGACAAGGATCCCTTTCGCATTTTGATTTCTTGCGTGATCAGCCTGCGCACGAAAGATGAAGTGACTGCTGCCGCAAGTGCGCGCTTGTTTCAGGCCGCAGCTACTCCGGAGAAAATGCTCGAGCTGCCCGCGCGCGAAATCGAGAAGCTGATTTTCCCGGCCGGCTTTTATCGCACGAAAGCAAAAACCATTCGTGAAATCTCGAAAACGCTGATCGAAAAATACGGCAGCCAGGTGCCTGCTGCCCTCGACGAATTGCTGCTGTTGCGAGGCGTGGGACGCAAGACCGCGAATCTGGTCATCACCGTGGCCTTCCATCAACCCGGCATCTGCGTCGATACGCACGTGCACCGCCTCAGCAATCGCTTTGGCTGGGTGAAAACCCGAACGCCGGAGCAGACCGAGGTTGTGCTGCGCGCGGCGTTGCCGAAAAAATACTGGATCGAGATTAATGATCTACTCGTAACGTTCGGGCAGAATATCTGCCAGCCGTTGAGCCCGTGGTGCTCGAAATGCCCGTTGCACTCCGGTTGTCCGAAAATCGGTGTAGGGAGAAGAAGGTGACGTGATGCTTGGCCTCGCCGCCGGCACACGGGCGAAAGAACTGAAAACGTACCAGAGGCATTCCCAAATTGGAGCGCTGGAAAACCGCGTAAGCACATGGTTTGATTTGCAACGATTGCGAACGGCAACGCTCTGCGCCCTGCGCTTGGCGCTCTGCTGCTAACAGCAACCTGGAGCTCGCTGTGAGCCTCGCCGGCCTGATGAAAGATATTCGCGAAAACAAGCTCGCGTACTTGTACCTGCTTCCCTCTTTCACGTTGTTGGGATTCGTGGTCATCTATCCTTTCGCGTACAATCTGGTGATCTCGTTTTCCAACATGAGCCTGACGCATTTTCGCGATTGGAAATTCATGGGACTGGCGCAGTATATCAAAGTGTTCAGTGAGCCGGTGTTCTATATCTTGTTTCTGAAGACCGTCGCATGGACGGTGGTAAATCTGATTTTCCACGTCGGCATTGGCGTCGGGCTGGCGTTGCTGTTGAACCGGCCTTTGCCGGGGCGTGCCTTGTTTCGCACTTTGCTGGTGCTGCCTTGGGCCATGCCGCAATACATCACGGCGCTCACCTGGCGCGGCATGTTCAATTATGAATACGGCTCGATCAATCTCATGCTCCAGCAGATTCTGCATCTGGCGCCGGTGCAGTGGCTCTCCGATCCGTTCGGGGCCTATGCCGCTGCCACGATCACGAACGTCTGGCTGGGCTTTCCTTTCATGATGGTCATTGCGCTTGGCGGCCTGCAATCCATTCCCCGTGAGCTTTACGAGGCCGCGGAAGTCGACGGCGCTGGCGCTTGGCGGCAGTTCTGGACCATCACCGCGCCGCTTTTGAAACCAGTCATGGTTCCCGCCATTACGCTTGGCGTCATTTGGACGTTCAACAATTTCAACGTAATTTGGCTGGTGAGCGACGCCGGCAAGCCGGCAGACTCGACGCACATCCTCGTTTCATTTGTATACCGGCAGGCTTTCAACTATTATCGTTACGGGTATGCGGCGGCGCTTTCGCTGGTGATATTCGCGATTCTATTGCTCTTCAGCATCCGCTTTATCAAACAAACGCAAGCGACGAAGGCAGTTTATTGACATGGTAAAACTGGAAAAAACCACCTCGACCCGGACGTATGTATCGATCTATGCCATCCTGATCGTTTTCACTGCAATCACGATCTATCCAATCATTCACGTCATCGGTATTTCGCTGCGGCCGGGCGACATGCTGCACACCACTTCACTGCGCATCATTCCAGAAGACGCCACGCTCGATTCCTATCGCAGGCTCATTCATCTGGACGAACGGGTTCGTCTCGAAGCCGGCAAGGCATGGGAGCAAGGTGGTTGGACCGCGGCCTATCGCGCGCTGGGACGGGAAAGGCCTTTCATTGTTTGGATGATCAACAGCTCACTGGTTTCGTCCATGGTCACCATCATCGGGGTCTCGCTGGCGTGCACGGCCGGCTATGCCTTTTCGCGCTATCGCTTCGCCGGCCGCGACGCCGGCATGATTGCATTGATTACCACGCAAATGTTTCCAGCCACGATGCTGCTGTTGCCGCTGTTTCTCATGCTGATCAAACTGCAGATTTTCGATTCTTTTCTCGGCCTGACGCTGGCTTACTCCGCCACGGCGCTGCCTTTCACCATCTGGCAAATGAAAGGCTACTACGATACCATTCCCTATAGCCTGGAAGAGGCGGCGCGCATCGATGGTTGCGGCCCATTCAAGACGTTTTATCAAATCGTTCTGCCGTTGGCCGCACCGGCCCTGGTAATTACGGCGTTGTTCAGTTTTATGTCCGCATGGAGTGAATATTTGGTTGCCGCCGTCATCATTAGCGATCGCAGCTTGTTCACTTTGCCACTGGGATTGAAGCTCTTTCAATCGAATTTTGACACGCAATGGGGGCTGTACGCCGCAGGCGCGGTTTTGGTTTGCCTCCCGGTCATGACGCTGTTTCTGGTGCTCAGCCGCTGGTTGGTCTCCGGGTTGACACTTGGCAGCGTGAAAGGGTAGCAATCTTGCCTCGCAATGTGAAAAACATTCCACATGGCTTTTGGGGCCTGGCAGCGATGGTCCTGATGATCTTCGCACTCACCGTCCTCCTTCTGGTAGACGATGTGCTTCTGTTCGTGATCTTTGACAATTTTGGCGCAGCTCAAGTTAGTTCCTCGCTTCGGCTCACGGTGGCTCTGATGCTCACCGTTTTGAATATCGGCCTGGCAATCTTTGCCTTCAGTATTCTCAAGAAAAAACCCGAGACCGGAGCGGAAGCGATGATCGGCATGAGAGGCGTGGTCACGCGCGCGACCGAAACCGAAACGTGGATTAGAGTGCACGGCGAATTGTGGCGCGCACAATGCGCACAAACCTTGCGAACAGGCGATGAAGTTTTAGTCGTGAATCTCGAAGGCTTGACCCTGCGCGTGGAAAAATCGTAACGGCTCAGACCAGGGATTCCCCGAAATTTGCAAAGCGGTGGCAACTCCACTCTCACCACACCAATGCAGCGTAGAATTAATTATTGACAATCCAGCACGTGATGTCTATATTGACCAAATTTTAGAATAAAATTGTGTCACCTATTTCCGCATGAGCAAAGCAGGCGGCGGTCTTCTTGAATTAGGCGCGGGCGCAGCGGATCATGGCTTCCAAAAAAAATTGGATTCCCTCGGCGGTCGATACTTATCACAGGCTCACGCGCTCATACTTCTTTGGCTTGCTGATCATCCTGGTGCCGCTGCTGATTTACGAAAGCAGCAGTGCCCTCGCGTATCAGGGAGACAGAACCGTTCTCCGCAATGCCGCGGAGCTCATGATCAAACGCACCTTCTGGTACTTCGGCTTGCGGCAGTCTTGGATGTACTGGTTCATTTATGCAGCGATACTGGGCTGGGCTTATTGGTTGGCGAAGAAAGACCACCTGCTGGCGTTGCAATTCCCCTATTTTCCTTATGCCATTTTTGAGAGCCTGTTCTACGCCCTGTCATTGAGCACCATCATTCATTTGATCTCGCGCAGCATCGTGATCGAGTTTCTAAGTGCGTGGACGAATGGCATTGAGGCGGGATTGGGAGAACGCATGGCATTGGCTCTGGGCGCGGGCATTTATGAGGAATTGTTGTTTCGCTTTGGCTTTCTGGGCGTGCTGCTGTATTTCTTCCAAAAGACTTGGCCCGTTGTGCCTTTCGTGCACAAGCTGCTGGCGGTCACCATTTCTGCAGCATTATTTTCGGTGTTTCATTATTGGAGCGGGCGAGAAGCGGTAACGGCTGATTCTTTTTACTATCGCTTTTACGCCGGAATCGTTCTGGGCGCACTTTATCTCTGGCGCGGCCTCGGCGTGGCGGTATATACGCACGCATTTTACGATTTGCTCTTGGTCTTTCAACGCCCGCCCAGCACTATAAATTGATTCGAAGCGGATGACAACGCTCTCCTCACTCTTCCATGAAAGAGCGGAACGGAGCATGCAAAATTGGCGGGTCGCTCTCGAGAGCGTGCCGGGGACGAGCTAGGTTTGCTTCAACGTCACGTAGATGAGACATCATTGCTTGCGCAGCTTGGTTTCATGAGAATATTTTTCATTGGACTGTTTTTGCTGGCAGGACTGGGCATTCTGGCCGGAGCGTTTTACCTCTATCCGATACTGTTTGCGCCTGCCGTTCCCGCACATCTAGAGAAAACGGATTTCATCATTGCGCGCGGCATGAGCGTCGCGCAAATTGCCGATAGCCTGGAGCGTCAATCTTTTATCCGCGCGCGGGAACATTTTCTGCTGGCCGCGCGCCTGACGCGCTGGCAAAATCAACTGCAAGCCGGCAAATACCAGATCGTGCCGCGAGCTTCGCACGTGGATCTGTTGAAACTCTTCCGTTCGGGCAAGGTCACGCCGCAACGCGTGACCTTGCCCGAGGGCCGACCCGCGGAAGATTACGCCGAAATCCTACAGCGCGAATTGGCGCTCGACAAAACCGCCTTCTTGAGTTTGGTTGAAGACTCTGCCTTTGCCCTGCAACTCGGCGTGCCCGCAAAACGTCTGGAAGGCTATCTCTATCCGAATACATATTATTTTCTTTGGGGCGTGACCCCGGCAGAAGTGATTACCGTGCTGGTACGCGAGCTGCAGAAAAACTTGACCGATTCGGTGCGCGCACAAATCGCTGCACAAGGCCTGACGTTGCATCAAGTGATGACGCTTGCTGCGATTGTCGAAGGCGAAGCTGTCATCGACAGCGAGCGTGCGGTGATCGCTGCTGTGTATCGCAACCGGCTGCAACAAGGCATTTTGTTACAGGCCGATCCGACGATTCAATACGTCGTCCCGGGCCCGCCGCGACGTTTATTGCATCATGATTTGGAGATCGATTCGCCTTATAACACCTATCGCCGTTCCGGCCTGCCGCCGGGCCCGGTGAATAACCCCAGCATCAAATCCGTGCTTGCGGTGCTGAATCCCGCGCCCGTACACTACATCTACTTCGTGGCGCGCGGAGAGGGATCGCATCGCTTCAGCTATACCTTGCAGCAACACCTGCAAGCCAAGCGCGAGTTCGACATGGTGCGCGAACAGGTTCGCCGCGACCAAAAGCGCAAAGCAGTGGAAACGGGAAGGAAAGGACACTGAGCCGCAGAAGCCACACACATCTCTTGGAAGCATTGAACGAGGCACAGCGCCGGGCCGTCACCTGCGCGCGCGGGCCGACGTTGGTGCTCGCGGGTGCGGGCAGCGGCAAGACCCGCGTGCTCACGCATCGTCTCGCTTATTTGATTGAGAAGCACGGCGTTTCGCCGGCAAGCATCCTGGCCGTCACCTTCACCAACAAGGCGGCGCAGGAAATGCGCGAGCGCATCAGCCGGCTGCTCGACGTGCCTCTACCGCCCGCTTACGATTGGAACGGCCCCTGGATCGGAACTTTTCATTCCATCTGCGCGCGCATGCTGCGCGCCGACGCCGATCGCCTGGGTTTTTCACGCCAGTTCAGCATTTATGATAGCGAGGATCAACTCGCCATGATTCGCCGCTTGATCGAGGAAGCGAAAATTCCTGCGGATCAAATTTCTCCGGCTTATGCGCGCGCTTGCATTTCGCGTGCCAAAAACGCGTTCGTTTTCCCCGATGATTTTGCCGCGACCGTGGAGAGCAACCGGCAAGCGGCAGTGGCTACGCTTTATCAAGTCTATCAACAGCGCCTGGCGGAAAACAACGCTATGGATTTTGACGATCTGCTGCTGCTGCCGCTGATTCTGTTCAAGCGCGAGCCGGCGATCGCGACCAATTATCAGAATCGCTTTCACAATCTCTTGGTCGACGAGTTCCAAGACACGAATCGCGCGCAATATCTGTGGCTCAAGGCCCTGGCGGGAGATCGCCAGAATGCTTTCGTCGTCGGCGACGACGATCAATCCATCTATAGCTGGCGCGGTGCAGATTTGCGCAATATTCTCGAGTTCGAAGCCGACTTTCCGGAGTGTAAGATTTTCCGCCTCGAGCAAAACTACCGGTCGACGGGCAACATTCTGGCCGCAGCGCATTCGGTGATCATCAACAACGCGCATCGCATGGACAAGAAGCTGTGGACGGAACGCGAGCCGGGTGAAAAAGTTTTGCTCGTCGAGGCGAACGACAGTTATCATGAAGCGCAGATCGTCTACGATAAAATCCGCGAGGAGCTGAGCGGCCATGAGGGCGGCGACCGCCACTATGATCGCAGCTTTCGTGATTTCGCCGTACTCTACCGCACCAACGCGCAGTCGCGTTCCCTTGAAGACGTGTTGCGGCGTAATGGCGTGCCCTATACGATCGTAGGCGGGCTGCGGTTTTACGAGCGTAAAGAAGTCAAGGACGTGCTCGCCTATTTGCGCGTGGTGGCGAATCCGGCAGACAGTGTTAGCCTGCGCCGCATCATCAATTATCCTCTGCGCGGCATCGGCGAGGCGACGCTCGGAAAACTGGAGGCCTTGGCGCGCGGCCATGGCACGACCATGTTCGAAGCCCTGGGCCATGCCGCCGAGTCAAGCGCGCTCTCCGCCGGCTTGCGCGACAAAGTGCTCGGCTTTCATCGCTTCATCAACAAATATGTCAAGCTCAAAAATGAGCTCTCGCTGCCGGAGTGGTGCACGGCACTGGTCGACGAAACCGGCGTCATTGCCATGCTCAAAAAGGAAGGCGCGCAGGAGCGCATCGACAACATCCGCGAATTGTTGAACGCGATTCACGACTTCTTCGTGCAAAAGTCCGGCGCAACCATTGAAAGTTTCCTGGAGCTGGTGGCGCTGGTAACCGATTTCGATCAGTGGGATGACAAAAACAACGCGGTCACCTTGATGACCTTGCACAGCGCGAAGGGGCTGGAATTCCCGGTGGTATTCATCACCGGCCTCGAAGAAGGATTGTTTCCTCTGCTGCGTGACGGCGATGAGTCCGACGATCTCGAAGAAGAGCGCCGGCTGTTTTACGTGGGCGCGACGCGCGCGCAGGAGAAGCTTTACGTTTCCTACGCCCAAACGCGCGTGCGCTACGGCAACGAGCTGAGCCAGATGCTGCCCTCGCGATTTCTCGAAGAGTTGCGTCCGGAGTTTGTCCGCCTGGAGGCCGTGCGTAAGCAACGCTTCTATGAAAACGACACCGCGCAGGACCCCGATACGAGCATGCCGTACTACGAGGACGAATCGCAGGAGAGCGACGCGGTGCGCGCCGGCCGGTGGGTGCTGCACGCCTCTTTCGGTCGTGGTCGCATCGTGTCCGTGGATGGCAAAGGCGAGAATCTGAAAGTCACGGTCGATTTCGAAAACAGTGGTCACAAAAAAATCTTAGTGAAGTATGGCAACCTCAGGCTTATTTGAATTTTGGCATCCATTCTGCGCCAGCGGGAAACCTCGCTCTCGTCATTCGGAGCGCGGAGATTCCCGTTCCCGCGGGCTTGCATCTGCAATTCCCGGGAACGGCATTTCATCTTACCGGCGTCTCTCGTGCGCGTGCAGAAATGCGTTCAGCGTCTTCCTGTCGCATTCCGTTCTGGTAGGATTTCTTTTTTACGCGCCGCCGGCCCAGGGGCAGAATTCTCCCGCAACGGATGATTTTCTGTACGCACAAAAACTGCTCACCGAGGGATATTACGAGCTGTGCCTGGCGCAATTGGAAGCCCTCCGGCAGCGCAATCCGGATGCGCAGGAGATCGCGGATACCTGGCGCATGACCGGCGACGCCAATTTCGCTCTGCGCCGGTATGAAGCCGCTACCGCCGCGTTTCGAACCTTCGAGGTGCGCTATCCTTTCCATCAAAGTATCGAAGACACACGGTTCAAACTGGCGGAAAGCCTGCAAGCCGGAGGGAAGTTGGCAGAGGCGGCGAGCGCATATGAGCGGGTTGTAGCCTATCATCCTCGTAGCGCGAAGGCCCCGCTCGCGCAATATCACGCCTGCGTGCTATGGCACCGGCTGCGTGAAACGCAAAAAGCACGCACGGGTTTATATGCATTGATGGAAAATTACCCGCAATGCGAACAGCATTTACCGGCACAGCTGCTGCTCGTGGAGAGCTTTTTGGCGAGTGGCGAGCAGGCGCGCGCCTTGCAGGAAGCCGATCGCCTATTTCGCTCCTTCGCGCAGCAACAACTCACGGCTCAGGCTCATTTTATTCGAGGCCGCGCGCAGGAACAAGTCGGCCAGGTGCAATTGGCGGAAGAATCCTATCTGGAATTGCTCAAGAAATTTCCCCAAAGCGCATGGACGAGCGCCGCGCATGCGCGTCTGGCGGAATTGCAATTTGCTCGTGGCGATATCGCTGCAGCGATGACTTCATTGGAAAAAGCCGCCGCCGACACGACGAATCGCAGCGCCAAGAACTATTTTGCTTTGCGTGCGGCGCAAATGCAGTTGGGCGTGGGAAAAATCGCGGAAGCCTCGATCGCCCTGCAAAATTTCGTGGCCGTCAAATCCGATAGTGCCGTCAACTTGAATTATTATTTCATTCTCGGGCAGATCGAAGAAGGAAAAGGCAATCGCTCTGCAGCGGCGGAAGCTTATCAACTCGCCACGCTCCTTTCGGTGGCGGCCGAAAGCAAGAGTGACAGCGCACAAGCCCAGCCGGTCTACCCGCGCCAGCGCAGTTTCTGGCGCGGCGCCCAGGTGCAGGTGGACGACAAGAACTATGCCGGCGCCATGAGGTTATGCCGGCAATACCGGCGCGAATATCCCCAGGGCCAGTTCCGTGACGCCCTGTTGTTTCTTGAAGCTCGCACCTTGCAGGACGGAAACGGCGATCTCACCCAGGCCCAGCGTCTATATGATGAAATGCTCAACAACTATCCACGCAGCGCATATGTCGACGAGGCGCAATTCGAGCTGGCGAAAACTTATGAGGCTGCAGGAGAGCTGCAAGTCGCCCGTTGGCAATGGCAGCGCTTTTTGCAGCTCTACCCCGCCAGCGAACACGCCGGGCCCGCCCGTGCGCATCTGCGTTTGTTGGTCGAATTCAGTCCGGCAGACTCCCCGGGCAGCATGGCGCAGATTTCCGAGACGTTGATGAAAATGCAGTCAGGCACGCCACGGGAGGAGCTGCTGCTTTCACTCGCGCGTCTGCACTTCGATCGCCATGAATTTGAGATGGCATTGCGTTATTGCCGCCCGCTGGCCGAAGTTGAGACTGCCGCAGAAACTGCGCGCCAATCACAGTACCTCATGGGCGCCTGCTACCATGCCTTGAGCGAGGCGGAACGCCTGCGCGGCCGCGAGGCGCAGGCATGGCGCGACAGCGCGGACACAATGCTGCGGCTGGTGGCACAAGCGGACGTGACTGATCGTTTATCGCAAGCAGCGGGCATTCTTTTGGCTCACGTCGCGTGGGAGCCTCCTCCCCCGCCCAGCGCCGCCGCGCTTGCACGGGCGGATTCCACGCTCCAAGTGCATGATGCGAATCCGGAGGTGGATGGCGTGCGCGTTTGGTCGGCGGCGGCGCGCCAGCCGCTTGCTGCCCCGCGAGATACTACCGCCTATCGACAAGCCCGGCACGCTTTGGAACAAGTCATCCGCCGCGAGAACTCACCCTATTATAATCAAGCTTTGCTGGAGCTCGCCCAATGGCAATGGCAAAGCGGCGATTCCGCCGCGGCCCAGCACACCCTCGCGCAGCTCGAATCTTCAAACGTGAAGGATCTCTATCAAGCGCAAGGGCAACTGCTGCAAGCACGCTGGCTGACGGCGCAGAAAAAATATGACGCGGCTTTAGCGCAGCTCAAATCGATGCGCGAACGCTATTTTTACAGCGCATATGCCGATTCTGCACAGGCTTTGACGCTGCGCGTTCTTATTCTTTCCGGTCGCGTGACGGAAGCTTTGCAAACGCTGGACGCAGCCGGCTCGCAGACGAACAATTTCAACGACGGTGCCGATTTGGCGCGCGCTCAATTATTGGAGTCCACGCGGAATTATTCACAAGCCATCCAATCTTACTTGCGTTTCTTAGAAACCCATCCGCAGGCACCGGAAGCAGCCGCCGCACTCGTGGCGGCAGCCCGGCTGACGTATCGAGCCGGCGCCGCGCAGCTTGCCGGCGGCTATTATGAAGAGTGCATACGCCGTTTTCCCGGAACGGATTACAGCCATGAGGCACGCTTTCGTCTGGCGGAAATTCAATATGATAACAATGACTTCGCCAATGCGCGACCGATATTCTGGGAGGCTTACAATGAGAACCCAAACGGAGCTTACGCCAAAGTCGCGTTGAAGCAATTCATCATCTGTTTGTACAAAACCAAAAGCGTTGGGCAAGCCGAGACGGAGAGCAAGAAGTTCGAGGAAATCTACAAAAATGACCGTGAGAGCATCGCCGAGCTGCAATACGCCGCCGGCGAAGTCGCACTGGAGAACAAGGACTTTGTCACGGCGGAACGCATTTTCAAGAAGCTCCGGGACTTTCGCGATACGCCGTCGGGTATTTTAGGCGAATATGGCCTGGGGAAAACGTTGTTGATTGAAACCAAGACCGAGGAAGCGCTGGAAATTCTGACCGGTATTCCCAAACGTTATCCTAAACACCCCTTCCTCCCCGTGGTCTACCTGGGTTTGGGAGACTTTTATCAGACGCAGCAACAATGGGACAATGCCATCGCGGCGTTCGGCAAGGTGGTGCAAGACTCCGCGTTTGACAACAATTATCGCGTCGCGACTCGTTCTTTGGTCGACATATACGACCGCATCAATCTCAAGGATCGAGCCCTGGCCCAGGCACGGCATTATGTCGCACGCTTTCCGGATGACCCCAAAACCATCGATTTGCAAATCAAGATTGGATTGCTGTTGATCGATCTTGCCCAATTCGATGACGCCATTTCCCATCTGCGCCGGCTCAAGCCCTTTGCCGACGCCACGACCGAGCCGGAGATCCAGTATTATATCGGAAAATCACATATGAACGCCGGACGCTTCGAAATGGCCATTGCAGAATTATTGAGGGTCAAGTTCTTTTCGAAACCCACCAAGCTGCCCTGGGAAGTGATTGCGTTGTATGATTCCGCAATTTGCTACATGCGCTTGCACAATTGCGACATGGCGCGCAAGCTGTTCCAGCAAATTGTACGCGAGCAGGGCGCCGCCAGCGAGTTTGGCCGATTTGCCAACGTGAAAATCGCGGAGCTGGGCTCGTGCCAGGAGACGAATTAAAGTCGATCGGTGAATGTAGATCGTCAAGCGTGAATTGATGAATGAAGGTCGAAGATAGAGAATCGATGGTTGAGGATCGATTACCGCCCGCCGCAATTGTTCTTCATCCACGGTTCTCAATATTCCACCGGCGATGCTCTATCTTCGATTTTCCATCTTCGCTCAACATTTAACTTGTCATCAGCCCGGGGAATAAATTCCCCCCTCTTGCGTATTATCGATAGTAGCGCAAACGCCACATGCCTTCGCTCTCAAAAAATGGCCGGCTCGATCAGCTTGCCCTCAACCAGGAAGACCGCGCGCTCATCGTCGCCGTTTTGAGCGGCGATCGCCAGGCCTTTACCCGCCTGGTGACGAAATATCAGCGGCAGATGTACGCCGCTTTGCGGCGTTTAGTACGACAGCACGAAGATGCCGATGACTTGGTGCAGGAATGTTTCGTGCGCGCTTACCAACATCTGCACGAGTTCGATCTGAATCGCGCTTTTTATCCCTGGCTCTATCGCATCGGCATCAATTTGGCGATCAGTTTCATGCGCAAGCGCAAATGGCGCTCGGCCGTTGACAGTGTCGACGTCTTTCCGACGGCGGAAGGCAATCCTCAAACGCACGCAGAGACACAGGAGTTCTACCAGGCTTTGGAAAACGCGATTGTCAAGCTGCCGGCGGAGCAACGCTCGATTTTGTTGCTGCGCACGCGTGAAGAGATGAGCTATCAGGAGATGAGTGAAACGCTCGGCATCGAGATCGGCACGGTGATGTCGCGGCTGGCGCGGGCGCGCGAAAAGCTGCGCGCCTGGATGCGGCCGCACCTGGAAACACGCACTGAGAAAATCAAGCAAGAACCATGAACAAAAAATCGCAAAACTACATCGATTGCGGCACCGCTCTCGAATGGATTCATTTGTTGTTGGACAAAGAGCTCCCACCCCTCGATCAACAAAAACTGCAGGCGCATTTGCAAAGCTGCCTCAACTGCAGTACTGCTTTTCGTGAGTTGAGCTTGATCGAGAACGCGCACGGCGTATTGGATCGCTCGCTCGAGACCGTCGCTTCCGGCTATTTCGAGGAATTGCCCGAGCGCGTCATGGCGCGCCTGGCTCTGGCAGAAAAACGCGCGGCGCGTTCTTTTTCTTTGCCCAAACCCCAGTTGCCGAAATGGCAAATGCCGGCGGGATGGCGGCATGTCATATTCGGCCGCGGGAGATATGTGGTTGCCTTCGCGGCCGTGATGCTATTGACTTTTATCATTACCCGCCAGTTGCGCCAGGATTTCTCCGTCTCCTCCGTGCTCTTTGAACAATCGCACGAGAACCCTGCCCAGCCCGAGTCGGAGAAGCCGGCTCAACCCGAGGAACAAGCCCGTCGCGAGCTCTTCGAAGCTCGGGAAGCACCAGCAAGCCGCGAGGACTCTTCACCGGCGGTTACGGATGAGCATCCGGCCGCGCCGGCTCCTGCGCAGGAATCTCGTGCTCCAGTGGCCGGCCCGGCGCAGGCGGACTCAGAGCCGGAGCAAGAAGCCGGCAAACAAATGTCCGAGGCAACAATGTCGGCGCTCAAAGTGGAAGCGGATCTGGTGGACTCTGAGCGTAAAGATACGGGAGGCGCCGCGGCTCATTCACTCTTATCCGTGGATGCACCTGCCAAACAACGCGCTCTTTCTCCGCAAAACAATGCCGGCGCCGGGGCTGCCGCGCGACCTTCTGCAGAATCGTATGCTCCCGCCCAAAGCGAGCCTGTGAAAACGAGGTCGCTATCGGGATATTCTGCGGCGCTGATGCAGGATAACGATTTCCAACAGACAACCAGACATGCACGGCAAGCCGTCTCCGAACAAGAGCGGCGAAAAATCTGGCAGGAATATCTCACTTCCAAGCCAGATTCCGTTCACTACTCCCTTGCCGCAGCAGAAATCGGCCGTAGCTTCGCCGCAGAGATCGATAGTGCGAGCACGCGCGCACAGATCGAAGAGGCCTTAAAATTCTACAACACAATGGAACCGGTGTTGAGCGCGTACGAGAACCGGGAAACGTTCGCCCGCGAACGGGGGCGTTTGGAAGGCCTGTTGCGTTGGAAGCAAATGCGCTAGCTGGCAACAAAAACGAAATCCTGATTTTCATTCCTTAAGGCGGTTTCACTTTCGTCGTCACCCTTCCAAAACTGTATCATTCTCGCAACTGTCAATTTCAATTCTGCACTTGAGACAATGTGTCCGGCTACCTGCTTGCAAAAGGTAGAATGTGGTATTCCAATGTATAGCTGTAATTTTTTAATATACAATATCTTATTCAAAGCCACTTTTTGATCATAATCTCATTCGCAGACTTGCGCACGGCACGGTGCTTGCAATATTAAAAGACGAAGCACGAAAACAATCGCACGTCAGTAAGACTGCCGTCGATGAAATAAATGTGGCTCCCCCTCACAGCCAAGAGGCTCGGGTCGTAAGGCTCGGGCCTTTTTTATTTCGGATTTCGGAGTGGGGATTGCGGAGCGCTTTTCTAGCGCGAGAGTTGTGTGGAGGATCGCGCTATTGCTCTTAGATCAGTTTTTAATTTGGGCTGTCAGACTTGTTTTTTCCTTGGCCCGCCACGGGCGGTGTTGATGGAAGAGACAACGATCGCGACAATCTCGTCGCCCTCTTTCATCAACTTTTCGAGCCTGGATTTTTTGACAAGGCCGGATTCAATCAACAACTCCATCCAGTATAGCGATTCATCGGCTTCTTCTTCAACCGTGCCCAGCATGCTGATGAAATCGGCCGTCGATTTGGCACGACAGGCTGAGCGGTAATTGGCGCCCACCGAAGTTCCAGCGCGCAACAATTGATCACCAATGACCTTCGCTACGCGATTTCTTTCCGGCAAAGACTGTACAACCCGAACGACACGCAACGCAAACTGCTTTGTGCGCTGCTTCATGATTTCAGATGTCATCTTTCGCACCCCCCAAGTAGCTTGCGGCACAGCCTCTTCCAATGAGCATTCCGTATTGTGGAATCGGATAGGAACCCAACATTATATCATCCGCATTCCGCAATCCCCAATCAAAACGTTCTACACCAAAGCCACGCCCCGATCCATCGCCGTTTCTTTTAACAATGCCTTGGAAGCCGCCTCAGGCTCATCTTGTTTCACGGTCACACGCAGCGCGTGTAGGCCGTGCATACCCTGTAAATCTTCCAGCTCGAATTCCTCCACGTGTTGCAGCATGTAGCCGGCGGCTTGCAGGTATTCGAGATACTCGCGATACTCCGCTGCCTCCTTCGGCTGTGAATAAACGATCGCGATTTTCCCCGGCTGCGTCAGGCGCTCGCGCGTGCCTTTGATCACGGCTTTATCGATGCGCTTCTTCATGATTTCATAGCGCACGTTGTAAGCACCGTCGACGTCGAATTTCTTCTCGTCATAACGGAAGCGTACGGACAGTGGAATATTTTGCACCAAAATCAAATGCGCCATTTCCAGCGGCACCGGAAGCTGGCGTTTGATGCGCTCGACGCGGCGCGCGATGCCGCTTATCAACATCAACTGCCAAAGCCGCAAGTTGCGTAAATAAAGCGTATCGAACTTGCCGTTTTCCACCAACGCCGCACCGATATACATGCCGTGCTCCACGCCATCGCTTTTGTATTTCTCGAAATAATGCGGGAACATCTTCTGCGCTGCTTCCTGCTCCTCCTCGATGTATTGCGAGATCGTCTCATTGAGCTGCATCACACTCATATCGAAATCCTTACGGCGCCGGTAAATCACACCATGTTGCTTATCAACCGCAGCGCGATAGGCTTCGATCTGCGGCCGTAAATCTTTGCCGAACTCCTGCAACTGCTCGAAGTAAGGCTCGATCTCCCGGTGCAGAAAATCCAGCACGGTGGATTCATCGCCGCTGCTGAGGCCGTCTTCAAGTCGTTCGACTTGCTGCTGCAAGTTGAAGTCCAATTTGGATAGAAACGGCAGCTTTTTGTGCTGCATAGCCATGCGCATGATCGCCTGCGCCGCACGTAACTGTTCCAGCAAGTCCGCGCGAATGGCTTCATTGCGCTGCGTCGAGGAGTTGCGAATGTCGGAAACGCCGAAAAGCGGAAAGACGTCCTTGAATACAATGCTCTCCATTTCCGCCATCACGTTTTGCTGCTGATACTGCAAGTAATTCAACGCCGCACGCCGGAACCGCCATTCCACCGACGGGTGGATGGCCGTGCATTGGTTCTTGATCACGGCCTCGAGGCGATCGTTCAATTCATCGAGACTGCGCTTGATCGCGATGCCCAGGAGATTGAATACCTCGCGCAATTTGAAAATATTGACGGCGTTGATATCGCCGGCATGAGGCGAGCCCAGCTCCAGCAGCCCAATGACTTTGCTTTCATGCCGTAACGGCGCGATAAAAATATTCTTGATGCCCTCTTGCAGAATTTGTTCTTCCACCTCCGTGCGCCCGGCATAGGCAGCGAGATCTTCAATAATAACATTTTCCCCTCGCTCTAAGGCACGTTCATAGATCGAGCCGGCATGAGAGGAACATTTGTAGCGGCAGCGATCTACCAGGATGAAACTTTGCCCGATTTTTCTTTCCTGTTGTTGCAAGAGCGTCGAGGCGCCGGGGATACCCGCCAGGCCGACTAACAAGTCCGGACGCCGCAGCAGCGCGCGCACTTTCTCCTGCAGACGTTGAAATTTCAACGGCGAGATCAAGGCGTCCTTCTCGAGCAAATCGTTCTTGAGCGAGGAGAGAATCTCCTGATCAGTGATCTCCACAGCGTTGAACACCGCGAACCCGTGGAACTCAAAAATCTCTGGCGGCAGGAGTTTTTTCCAAATTTCCAGGTTGCGCGGATTCGCCAGCAACAAGCGTTTATCCTCCACCGACAACTCGGGCAGAGGCTGAACGTGCTTGATTTCAATGAATCGCGCGTCAATGCGCAGGTGAAAATAGCGAGGCAACAACGTGCCCGGGTCATGGCAGGTCAAGATGATGGGATAATCAAAGCCGGTTTCTATGCCATAGAGCTTTTTCAGAATATATGAATAGGCGTTCAGTATTTTGCCCATGCCCAAGAGCTCGGCATCGAGATTCAGTCCGACACCGAATCCACCGTCTTTGATGATTTCCATTTCCACGAATTGAGGGGTCGCATAAAAGTAGCGCATTTGGAAAGGGGCGATCGCCGCGGCGCACAGGTCGTTCCAATAAGCCGGAGGAATGACGAGGCTCATGAGCTGATCGACGAGGCCGCGATGTTTTTCGATGATGCTCAGATCTTCGATCACTCCGGCCAGCTCCGGGGCGCGCCTGAGTTGCTCGCGCACTTTTTGCGCGGCTGCAACTTTGAGCGGGTCGCCGTCTTGATCGTATTGATTCCAATAGTCAATCAGCGGCTTTAAAGTCAAAAAAGTCTTGAAAGCAAAGGGCGGAAATTTTTGTTCACCGAGTTTGCCGATGACTACGGCAGAATCTCGGCCATTAAGATTGTTGTTATTCGGAAGTGCCATATTGAGAACTCCAACGATGGGTGGAATCTGATAACTATTCGCTTACGCATTTTCGCGAGCTTTTGTCGCGACAAATTTTCGCACCGCGGCTCGTTTGCATCCAGAAAATAGGGGCATGCAGCGAGTCATTCATGCCGGCAAGCTCAGCACTTCAGAACATAGTTTCATCGAGTCAAAAATCAAAGCGATTTTCTGTAACTTGTAACTGTTCAGCTCCCGACTCCGGTTGACAGAGTTAGTACGGTAGGTAACATTATAATGTCATCCTGGAAGGATCTTTTTGATATTGAGCACAGTGCTTGTGCTGAAAAAGATGCCTCCTGCAAGACATGTTACTTGGGAGCCTTCAAGAAACTTCCGCCCAGGCGCCCAATAAGCGCCCGGGCGATGATCTGATCTGCTAGGGTCTTCTTGCGAATGATTGGCTTGCCAGGAACGTAAAGGGGAGCGTGCACTTGAATAGCGCCGGGAGCCAGTGCACTTTGTCCAGGCTGGATAGATAAATTAAAAGGAGGGTATCGATCACGATAAAGGTACGCCGGTGTTCGCGGCAGAGTTGTCCCAACGCGTGACGCTGTTGTTCGGAAAGGCCGCCGAAATACAGAAAAATTACGGCCGTGCCCGCAGGCGTATCTTCGGTATGGTGAATCAGCTCCATGGAGCTGTAACGAGATTCATTTGATCTCGCCCAGACGCAAATAACCCGGTACGAGCCGTTGGCAATGGCGCCGTATGCGGGCACCGGGCAGCGTTCTTGATCCAGCAAAGGCGAGGTGATCACATCGAACCACGTACGGTTGCCCAGGGTGTGTTTGGTGATTTTGGTGGTGTTGAATCCCAAGCGGTTCCAGAGCTGTTGCACCGCATCTTCACCCACCCGGCGCGTCTTCTCGGCGCTGAACCAGATTTCCAGGACTTCCGCAACTTCTTCCGCATGCGCGTGCGGGATTTGGACCGGACCGATCGCGCAATTTTGTGTCAGGCCCTTGGCATATTTTCGAATGTTGTTGACAATCTCAAAATTGCGCGACTTGCCGGCCTTCGCAGGCTCCAGATATTCCCAAATCAATCGAAAAGTATTTGGAAAAAAATCGTCAAACGTACCGGGATTGCCAGGGCCGGCTTCTATCACTCTTTGATCACGTCTGATGGCGTTGTTCTGCGCTTCCGCCGGCAATGCTTTGACTTGATGCACGACGTCGGCTCTCGGAGGCTGAGCTGTGAACTGAGCCTGAGGCACTTGCAGTACGACTTTCTCTTCTCTCCCGGCGAGAAAACTCAGCAGGCTTTCAAGCATGACGCTTGATCCCACAAGCGGTGGGTTATGAGATTCATTCAGCGTGGCG